>CAZOBN010000137.1:254-8013 GCA_964577835.1 uncultured Rhizobiaceae bacterium | reverse complement strand
TCTCGCCGGCCTGGACCTTGTCGAGGCCGTAGATGCGCGCGATGCCGTCGCCGACCGAGAGAACCTGGCCGACCTCGGCGACTTCGGCTTCCGTGCCGAAATCCGCGATCTGTTGCTTGAGAATTGCCGAAATCTCGGCCGGACGGATATCCATCAGCCAATCCCTTTCATGGCGAGCTGTAGCTTCTGAAGTTTGGTGCGCAGCGAGGAATCGACCATGCGCGAACCGACGCGCACGACGAGCCCGCCGAGCAGACGTTTATCGACCTTGGTGTCGAGCGTGATCTTGCTGCCGATGGCCTGGCGCAGGGCATCGGCCACGGCCGCGATCTGGGCTTCGGACAGCGGCGCGGCCGAGCTGACCTCGGCGGTCACTTCGCCGCGGCTCGCCGACAGCTTGGCGAGATAACCGTCGATCACGCCGGCCAACGCGAACAGGCGCCGGTTCATGGCGAGCACGCCGAGAATATTGCGGGTCAGCGCATGGAAGCCGGCGCGCTCGGCGAGCGCGGTCATGGCCTTGGCCTGCTGCTCGCGGGCGATCACCGGCGAACCCACGAGGCGGGCGAGGTCGGCGCTTTCCACCGTCATCCGGCGGAGCGCGAGAAGGTCATTGGCGACCGCGTCGAGCGCGTTCTGCTCGGCGGCCAGCTCAAACAACGCAGTGGCGTAGCGCCCGGCGAGGCCGGATGCGCCAGTCTTGGAAGACGGCACCTGGAAAGGCTCCCGAAACGTACCGGAAACAAACGGCCGGCAAACTGGGTTTGGCGGGACAAGCGGCTGTGAGACCATCGTCGCCGCCTTTAGGGCGTGGCTTACCTACCACAGGCCCCAGGGGGTTGCAACCGCCGCAACGTCATGAAGAACCCGCGATTTTTACAAGGCTTCGGGCTACCGCGATAGCCCGACCCGACCACAAACTGGCGGGTTGGTCCTTAGAAGAAACTATAGGGGTCCATATCGACCTGGACGCGGACCGACGCGGGTTCCGGCACGCTGTCGAGCCAGCCGCGTAGAGCGGCCTGAAGCGGGTATTTTTTCGGCGCCTGCGCCAGGAATCGGCGGCGGTGACGGCCACGCAGCAGACTCATCGGTGCGGGCGCCGGCCCCAGGATACGCAGGGCCGGCTCGTGAGGCGCGGCACGGGCGAGCCGGCGGGCATAGCCGTCCACCGCCGCGGCGTCCTTGCCCGACAGGATGAGCGCCGCCAGGCGGCCGAACGGCGGCATGCCGGCAGCCTGCCGCGCGGCCGATTCGGCGGCCAGGAATTCGTCGCGCCCGCCATGGGCCATGGCCTGCAGCACCGCATGGGTAGGATCGTAGGTCTGCAGACAGACATGGCCCGGCTGGTCGGCGCGCCCGGCCCGGCCCGCCACCTGGGTGAGCAGTTGGAAGGTGCGTTCCGCCGCCCGCAGGTCACCGCCGGCGAGGCCGAGATCCGCATCGACCACGCCGACCAGGGTGAGGCCCGGGAAGTGATGGCCCTTGGCCATGACCTGGGTGCCGATCAGCAGGTCGATCTCGCGCGCGGTGACCTTGCGCACCAGTTCCTCGGCGGCGTGTGCCGTGGCCAGGGTGTCGCTCGCCATCACGGCCTGACGCGCCTCCGGGAACAGCATGGCGGTCTCTTCCGCCAGCCGTTCGACGCCGGGCCCGCACGCGGCCCAGCTGCCCTGGGCTTGGCAGTTCGGGCAGTTCGGCGGCAGCGTGACCGCATGGCCGCAATGATGACATTCGAGCCGGCCGCGCTGGCGATGCTCGACGAGCCAGGCGGAGCAGTTCGGGCATTGCAGACGGTGGCCGCAAGAGCGGCACAGCGTGAGCGGCGCATAGCCACGCCGATTGAGGAACAGCATGGCCTGTCCGCCGCCGGCCAGGGTCGCCGTCAGCCGTTCGCGCAGGATCGGCGAGAGCCAGCGGCCACGCTCTGGCGGGCTCTTCCGCATGTCGATCAATTCGATGTCGGGCAGCTTGGCGCCGGCATGGCGGTCGGGCAGATGCAGGATTCCGTAGCGGCCCTCCTGGGCGTTGACCACGGTTTCGAGCGACGGCGTGGCGGAAACCAGCACCACGGAGATGCCGCCCAAGTGCGCGCGCACCACCGCCATATCGCGCGCGTTGTAGAGCACGCCGTCTTCCTGCTTGAAGGAGGAGTCGTGTTCTTCGTCCACGATAATGAGGCCGAGATCGGCGAACGGCAGGAACAAGGCCGAGCGCGCACCGACGATGACCTTGGCGCTGCCGTCGGCCGCGGCGCGCCAGGTCGCGCGGCGGCGCCCGGGTGGCACCTCCGAATGCCACACCGCGGGTGCCGCGCCGAACCGTGCCTCGAATCGTTCGAGCCACTGTGTCGAGAGCACGATTTCCGGCAGCAGCACCAGCACCTGCTTGCCGGCCGCAAGCGCCGCGGCCATCGCTTCGAAATACACTTCGGTCTTGCCCGAGCCGGTGACGCCATCGAGTAGCGTCGCGCTATAGCCATCGGCGACGCGTTCCCGCAGCGCCTGGGCCGCGCGGCTTTGTTCGGCCGACAGAGGGGGCCCCTGCTTCCGCCAATCGGGCGGGATGAACGGCGAGCGCGAGGGAACGGCGACGGCGGCCAGCGCGCCCGCCTTCACCAGCCCCTGAACGACGGATGCACCCACGCCCGCCTCGCGGATCAGTTCGGACAGCACGCGCGGCGGACCGTCGGCGAGACTCTCGAGCACGCGGGCGCGCGCCGGCGTCAGCCGCATGCCATCCGACGCTTGCCAGCCGGCGACGCGGGTGTAAGCTGTCGTCGGCGACAGGGGCGACAAGGCTTCAGGCACATTCAGCACCATGCGCAACACCGCGCCTGGCGGCGTGACTGTGTAATTCGCCACCCAGTCGATGAAGCGGCGCTGCACGGACGCAATCGGCTGCACCGGCAGGCGCGCGATCACCGCTTTCAACTTCGCGCTCGACGGTGCATCGTCACTGGCGGGGCCGCGATCCCACACCACGCCGATTCTTTCCTTGCTGCCGAGCGGCACGCGCACGATATCACCGGGCTGCAGCACCTCGTCGCGCGGCACGAGATAATCGTAGGCGCCGGCGAGCGGCAGCGGCAGCAGAACGCTGACGCGCTCGGCTTCGGGCGAGGGATCGTCCACGCCGGGCAGAGTGCCCGCGGAACTGGCGCGGAGGGATGCCATGGGATACAATCTAGACCAGAAAACGGGCGGCGCTAAAGGTTAGCTGTTTGTCAGCGAATTGACTTCATAATCGACTTCATATTGGCGGACACGGGAACGCGGAACAGACGATGAAATTCTTTATCGACACGGCAGACACGAAGGAAATCCGCGACCTTGCCGCGACCGGCATGCTCGACGGCGTCACCACCAACCCGTCGCTGATCGCCAAAAGCGGTCGGCGATTTCTCGATGTGATCGCCGAAATCTGCACCATCGTCCCGGGCCCGGTCAGCGCCGAAGTGGCCGCCACCGATTTCGAGACCATGCTGGCGGAAGGCCGCAAGCTCGCCGCCATCGCGAAGAACGTCGCGGTCAAGGTGCCGCTGACGCCCGACGGCCTGCGCGCCTGCAAGGCGCTGTCGGATGAAGGCCGCATGGTCAATGTCACGCTGTGTTTTTCCGCGGGCCAGGCCATCCTCGCCGCCAAGGCCGGCGCCTCGTTCGTCTCGCCCTTCGTCGGCCGGCTCGACGACATCAGCCAGGACGGCATGGGTCTGATCGCCGACATCTGCCAGATCTACGCGCAATATCCCACCTTCCGCACCGAAGTGCTGGTCGCCTCGGTGCGCCACCCGGGCCACCTGATCGAAGCCGCCAAGATGGGCGCCCATGTGGCGACCATTCCGCCGGCGGTGCTGCGCCAGCTCTATCAACATCCGCTGACCGACAAGGGCCTCGCCGCCTTCCTCGCCGACTGGAAGAAGACGGGCCAGAGCATCCTCGGACCCGAGACGGCGGCCGCGGAATGACAGGCCGCTCCCACGACGCCGGCCCCGCCAACGTCGCAGCCTCGGAAGCCAGGAAGACCAGCACCGACGTCACGGGCGAAAGCGAATCCGATCGGGTCGCGACCTATCTGCGCCGTCATCCGAATTTTCTCAACGACTATCCCGAGCTGCTGGAAATCCTGCAGCCGCCCAAACGGCACCAGCATGGCGAGGCCGTTGTCGACCTGCAGTCCGCGATGATCGAGCGGCTGCGCAGCGAGAACCGGCGCGTCACCGAATCGCAGGCCGATCTTTTGGCGACCAGCCGCGCCAACATGACGACCCAGTCGCGCATCCACGCCGGCGTTCTCGCGCTGCTCGAAGCCACCACCTTCGAAAACCTGATTCAGGCGATCACCACCGATCTCGCCGTGCTGCTCGATGTGGATGTGGTGGCGCTCTGCGTCGAGGCGCCGGATTCCCATCCGCGCCGCGATGTCGCCGGCGTGCATATGCTGGCAGCCGGCGAAGTGGATGCGATCCTGGGTCCGAGCCGGGACATTGTCCTGGCGCCGCTCGCCCATGGCCTGAACCCGCTCTATGGCGCCGGCGCGAGCCTCGTGCGGTCGGAAGCGCTGCTGCGTCTGCGGCCGAGCGCGCGAGCCCCCATGGGACTGCTCGCGCTGGGCTCACGCGTCGAGGGACGCTTCGACCCGAGCCAGGGCACCGAGCTTTTGGGCTTCCTGGCACGCATCCTGGAACTTTGCATCCGCACATGGCTGGAGCTGCCGCGCGAATAGCGACGCCACTCGACCCGGCCCTGGCCGATGCGGTCAGGGAATGGCAGGGTTGGCTGGCCGACGAGCGGCGCGCGTCGCCCCACACGCAGTCCGCCTACCTGTCCGATCTGGCGGCGTTCTTCGAGTTCCTCACCGATCATCTGGGCGGCGCGCCGAGCCTCGCCGACCTGGCCGGACTGCGGCTGGCCGATTTCCGCGGTTGGCTCGCCCATCGCCAGCGCGACGGCATGGCGCCGACATCGACGGCGCGCGCGCTCTCGACCGTGCGCGGCTTCTTTCGCCGGCTCGAGCGACGCAATCTGGCGCACAACCCGGCGCTGCGCGTGCTGCGCACCCCGAAGCTGCCCCATTCGGTACCGAAGCCGCTCAGCGAAACGGGGGCCAGGGACGCCATGGCCGCCGCGGGATCGGACGCCAAGGAGCCCTGGATCGCCAAGCGCGATGCCGCTGTCCTTCTGCTGCTCTACGGCGGCGGGTTGCGCATCGGCGAGGCGCTCGGCCTCGATCAGCGCGACGCGCCACCGTCAGGCGGCGGCAAGACGACCGTCATGACCATTCTCGGCAAAGGGCGGAAGGAGCGTGTGGTCCCTGTCCTGCCGGTCGTCGCCGAGGCCATCGCCGATTACCGCGCCGCCTGCCCCTTCGTGCTGCAGCCCGAAGCGCCGTTGTTCGTCGGCGCGCGCGGCAAGCGGCTGGCGGCCGGGGTGGTGCAGAAGGAGATGCGCCGGATCCGCATCGCGCTCGGCCTGCCCGACACGGCGACGCCCCATGCCCTACGCCACAGCTTCGCCACTCATCTGCTCGGCAATGGCGGGGATCTGCGCACCATCCAGGAATTGCTCGGCCACGCGTCGCTGTCGACGACGCAGCGCTACACCGCGGTGGACAGCGCGAAGCTGATCGATGTCTATCGCTCGGCCCATCCGCGCGCCGGCAAGCGGGCCTAGCCGCGACGCAATTTCTTCTTGATGCGGCCGGGCAGCTCGTGGAGCCATTTTTCCGCCGCATGCAGCTTGCCGCCCCACTCCGGGTAGCGCTTGACGAACTTGCGGTGCAGGGCGCGGCCGCGCGCCGATCCTTTCGAGAACAGAATGAGCGAGACGAACAGGAACAGCACGCCCTGCAGAATCGGCAGGAACAGGCCAAGAATACCGAGGATGAGGAAGAAAGACGCGCCGACGAGATAGAATTTGCGCTTGAGCGCGATCGGTATCTTGCGGCGCGCCATCGGTCAGCGGCCCGAAGCCGTGGCAGGTGCATCACCCCCCACCTGACCTCCCCCACAAGGGGGGAGGAAAAGGAATAGAAAGGCGGAAGCATCATCTTTCCGATGGGATCGGAAAGGACCCCCTCCCCCTCGATGGGGGAGGGTCGGGGTGGGGGTGAGAGCGCGCGACAATCCCCTCACATATGGATCGCGCGGCCGGCGACGGCGAGCGCCGCCTCCTTGACCACTTCCGACAGGGTCGGATGGCCGTGGCAGGTGCGCGCGATATCCTCGGACGAGGCGCCGAATTCGATGGCGATGGCGATCTCGGCGATGAGATGGCTGGTGTCGGGGCCGACCATGTGGCAGCCGAGCACCCGGTCGGTCGTGGCGTCGGCGAGAATCTTCACGAAGCCTTCGGTCGCGTTCATGGCGCGCGCGCGGCCGTTGGCCGTGAATGGAAACTTGCCGGCCTTGTATGGGATGCCCGCGGCCTTGAGCTCTTCCTCGGTCTTGCCGATCGCGGCGACCTCGGGCCAGGTGTAGACGATGTTGGGAATCGCGTCGTAGTTCACGTGGCCAGCCTGGCCGGCGATGATCTCGGCCAGCGCCATGCCCTCGTCTTCCGCCTTGTGGGCGAGCATCGGACCCTCGGTGCAGTCGCCGATGGCATAGATGCCCGGGACATTGCTCTGGAAGTGCTTGTCGACGGCGATGCGGCCGCGGTTGTCGAGCTTGACGCCGGCACTCTCCAAGCCGAGGCCTTCGGTGTAAGGCTTGCGCCCCACCGCGACGAGCACCACGTCGGCTTCCATCGTCTCGCTTTTCGCCGCGGCGCCATTGCCCGCCTGCGCCGGCTCGAGGGTCAGCGTCACGCCGGACTTGCCGGGCTTGGCCGCGGTGACCTTGGTCGAGAGCTTGAACTGGATGCCTTGCTTGCCGAGAATGCGCTGCATCTGCTTCGACACCTCGCCGTCCATCGGCGGCAGGATGCGGTCGAGGAATTCGACGACGGTGACCTGGGCACCGAGCCGCTGCCACACCGAGCCGAGCTCGAGGCCGATGACGCCGCCGCCGATCACCACCATGCGCTTGGGCACCGCCGGCAGCGACAAGGCACCGGTCGAGGACACGATGACCTTCTCGTCAATGGCGATGCCCGGCAGGGAAATCACATCCGAGCCGGTGGCGATGATGATGTGCTTGGCTTTGTAGGTCTGCTCGCCGCCGCCCTTGGCCCTGACCTTCACGGCGCCGGCGCCGGCCCCCCCGCTGACTATCGCGCCCGCGCCCTTGAGCCAGTCGATCTTGTTCTTCTTGAACAGGAAGCCGACGCCGTCGACGTTCGACTTCACGGTCTTGTCCTTGTGGGCGAGCATGCCCGGCAGATCGAGCTCGACCTTGCCGGTCTTGACGCCGAACGCGGCCAGCCCGTGCTGCGCCTCCTCGAATTTCTCCGAGGATTGCAACAACGCCTTGGAAGGAATGCAGCCGACATTGAGACAGGTGCCGCCAAGGGCGTCGCGCTTTTCGACGCAGGCGACCTTGAGGCCGAGCTGGGCGGCGCGGATCGCGGCGACATAGCCGCCCGGCCCCGCGCCGATGACGATCACGTCGTAGGAGGTTTCGCTGCTGCTGTCGGCCATGGCGCGGTCCATCAAGGGGAGATGTTCGCCCCGTGGGGCACGGGACGCGGGAGAATTCGCAAATCATCCGATGTCCGACCCGATCGTCAGACGCCGGACACGATGATCAGACGTCGAGCACGATGCGGGTGGGATCCTCGATCAGTTCCTTGACGCGCACCAGGTAGGTCACGGCCTCGCG
>CAZOBN010000137.1:0-244 GCA_964577835.1 uncultured Rhizobiaceae bacterium | reverse complement strand
GTCGACGATGCGGTGATCGTAGGACAGCGCCAGATACATCATCGGCCGGATTTGCACCTGGCCATCGACGGCGACCGGACGGTCCTGAATCTTGTGCATGCCGAGGATGCCCGATTGGGGCGGATTGAGGATCGGCGTCGACATGAGCGAGCCGTAGATGCCGCCGTTCGAGATGGTGAAGGTGCCGCCGGTCAGGTCTTCCATGGTGAGCTTGCCGTCGCGCGCCTTGCGGCCGAGCGAGGCG
>CAZOBN010000136.1:0-8066 GCA_964577835.1 uncultured Rhizobiaceae bacterium | reverse complement strand
GCGCGTGTAGGTCGAGAGCCACACCGCGCCCTGATTCTTCTCGGCCCACAGGCTGGCGGGCGCGATATAGCCGAGCGTCTTGCCGACGCCGGTGCCGGCCTCCGCCAGCACGATGCGCGGCTCGCCCGCGATGTCGCGCGGCGCGAAGGCTTCCGCCGCGGCCGCCGTATAATCGGCCTGCTGCGGCCGCACTTCGGCATGGCCCTTCGCTCCAGGTTCGTTGACCAGATCGTCGAGCCGCAGGCGGGCCTCGGCGGGCGACACCGGATGGCTGGCGGGCGGCGCCGGGGGCGGCTCTTCCTGCCATTCGGCGAGCTTGGTCCAGGCGCGCAGAGCGCCCAGACTGGTCGGCGCGGTGAGCGGCGCGCCAGGTCCGGCGCCGAGGGCCGCGAGCACGTCCGGGCCCCAGCTCCAGCCGGCCCGCGCCATGACCTGGGCGATGGCTTCGGCTTCGCGTGCCGTTTCGGGCTCGAGGGTTTCGAGTTCGTCGAGCAGCGCCTCGGCGGCAAGCTGCAGCGCCTCCACGTCGCCCGCCGCGCCCGCCGGGATGGCGATGCCCATGGCCTCGGCGACGCCGCGCGGGGTCGGCAGGCAGAATTTCGCCGGGCGCACGAAAGCATAGAGCTCCAGCACATCGCGGGCCGGGAAGGCGGCGAGGCCGAGCCTTCGCGCGCAGGCCGGCGCGTGACACAACACCGGCGGGGCCGCCGCCGGGTCGCGCAGATGCAGGAAATCGGCCATCTCGCGCGGCGGCATTTCGACGATCTCGCCGTCGGTGGTAATGGCCACGGCGCGGCTCAATCCGGCGACCAGGACGGGAACCAGGGAGGGATTCGTTAAGGACATGGGCGCAGTATAATGGGGATCGCGCCCGCGGCGCAGCATGCCTGCGCCAGGCCGCGGATTTTTCAGCCATGCCGGCCGCCGCGACGGATTCGGCGGGCGCCCGCGTTGAACCTCACGATACGGCTTCGATCATGGGGCCGTAGACGCCCTGAGCGGGGACTGGGATGAGTCGCATCGCATCTGCCGGCCGGGCCCTGGCCGTTCTCTGGTTCTGCGTCGTCTCGCCGTCGCCTGCCGCGGCATTGGACCGGGAAGAGGCGCGCCACCTGCTGATCCGTACCGGCTTCGGCGCCACGGCCGAGAATGTCGCCGCATTGGCCGGCGTCTCCCGCGGCGATGCCGTCGAGCGCTTGCTCAACGGTGCGCGCACCCGCGCCGTGACGCCGCCGCCCGCCTGGGCCAACGAGACATCCAACATCTATCCGCGCCTGACCGGATTGAACGCGGAGGAGCGCCGCGCCCTGGTGCGACTGCGTATCGCGCAATCGCTCGAGCTCAAGAGCTGGTGGTACGGCGAGATGCTGGCGACGCCGTCGCCCTTGACCGAGCGCATGACGCTGTTCTGGCACAATCACTTCACCTCATCGCTGACCAAGGTGCGGTCGCCGCATCTGCTCTATCGTCAGAACGCCCTGCTGCGTACGGAGGCAACGGGAAGCTTCGCGCGCCTGTTGCACGCGGTCGCGCGCGATCCGGCGATGGTCGCCTATCTCGACAGCAGCCTGAACCGGCGCGAGAAGCCGAACGAGAACTTCGCCCGCGAGCTGCTCGAGCTGTTCACCCTCGGCGAAGGACATTACAGCGAGCGCGACATCAAGGAGGTCGCCCGCGCCTTCACTGGCTGGACGCTAGACCGTGGCAGCGGCCGCTACGTCTTCAACAGCCGCGCCCATGACGCGGGCGAAAAGACCGTCATGGGCCGCACCGGCCGCTTCGGCGGCGACGATATCCTCGACATCCTGCTCGCCGATCCGCGCACCGCCGAGTTCGTGGTCGAGAAGCTGTGGCGCGAATTCGTCTCGCCCCGGCCCGACGCGGTGGAGGTGAAGCGCCTGGCGGCGGTTTTCCGCGACGCCCGATACGAGATCAAGCCGCTGATGCAGGCGTTGCTCACGTCGCCGGCCTTCTGGGACGCGCGCAATCGCGGCGAGCTTGTGAAATCGCCGGTCGAGCTGCTGGTCGGCACGGTGCGCTATTTCAAGGCGACGCCGGCCGATCCGGTGACGCTCGCGCGCTACGGCAAGCGCCTCGGCCAGGATCTGTTCGACCCGCCCAACGTCAAGGGTTGGCCGGGTTACACCGCCTGGATCACGACCGATACGGCCCTGGTGCGCGAGCAGTTCCTGCAGCGCCTGCTGCGCGGCGACGCGCTGGGCGAGGCGGGCGAGGCCATGCGGGCGATGCGCGCCATGCCGGCCGACGATCCGGCGGAGCTGCTGCTGGCCCGTCCGCCGGTGCGCGAGCCCGCGCTCGATGCCACCGGCATGCGCGCGTTGATCGCCGCCGCCATGCTCGACCCGGTCTATCAGCTCAAGTGAGGCACACCATGGATCGCCGCGACGTGTTGAAGCTGGCCGGGCTCGGTGCCCTCCTTGCGAGCGTGCCGGGACCGATCCGCGCGCTGGCCCAGCAGGCCGCGCCCGCCTCGCGCAATCGCGTGCTGCTGCTGGTCGAGCTCAAGGGCGGCAACGACGGGCTCAATATGGTGGCGCCGGTCGGCGACCCGCTCTATCACCGGTTGCGGCCCAATCTCGCCATCGCCAAGGACAGCGCCCTGCCGCTCAAGGACGGGTTGGCGTTCAATCCGGCGCTGAAGCCGCTGATGGCGGCGTGGGACGCGGGCGACCTGGCGATCGCGCGCGGCGTCGGCTATCCGCAGCCCAACCGCTCCCATTTCCGCTCCATCGAGATCTGGGAGACCGCGTCGAACAGCGAGGAAAGCCTGCAGGAAGGCTGGATCGCCGCCGTGCTCAAGGGCAATGTTGGGCGCGCCGCCGACGGCATCGTCATCGGCGATTACGAATTCGGCCCGCTCGAGGGCGGGATCATGCGCAACGTCATCTTCGACAAGCCCGAGCAGTTCATCGCCCAGGCCAAGCGCATGCGCGCCATCGAGGCGCAATCGGGCGGCGCGCTCGGCCATCTGCTGCGGGTGCGCGGCGAACTGCTCGGCGCGACCGAGAAGCTGGCGCCGGTCTTCGCCGATCCGCCGAAGCTCGCCGTCGAATTTCCCACCTTCGCCTTCGCCCAGCAGGCGCGGGTGGCCGCACAACTGATCGCCGCCGAGGCCGGCGTGCCGGTGCTCAAGATCGCCCAGCGCGGCTACGACACCCATGTCAACCAGCGCGGCCAGCACGACCGGCTGCTCGGCCAGTTGGCCGAGGCGCTGGCGGCGTTGCGCGCGTCGCTGATCGCGGCGGGGCACTGGAACAACGTGCTGGTGATGACCTATTCCGAATTCGGCCGCCGCGCCGGCGAGAACGCCAGCCGCGGCACCGACCATGGCACCGCGGCGCCCCATCTGCTGATGGGCGGCAAGGTGAAAGGCGGCTTCCACG
Organism: uncultured Rhizobiaceae bacterium; assembly: GCA_964577835.1. GTDB lineage: Bacteria > Pseudomonadota > Alphaproteobacteria > SMXQ01 > SMXQ01 > CAVVYA01. Next base: position 4,662 of record CAZOBN010000136.1, on the reverse strand, counting down.
GCGCCCAGCCGCGGCTCGACGATCTCGACGCGGGCGACCTCAAGTTCGCCACCGACTACCGCCAGCTCTACGCCACCGTGGCGCGGCGCTGGTGGGGCATTTCCGACAATCTCGGGCGTCTGGCCTCCTATAAGCCGGTCGATCTCATCGCCTGACGCGGCTGGCCCTATAGGGCCGCGTTTCGCGCCATTCCCGCGTCATGGGCGGGTTGACGGGCGCGCGTTCGGACCGTAGCTTGCCCCTCCTGTCGCCCGTCATCGGCCCTGTGGCCGAGCCCGTAACCCAACCCTGAAGGAATTTCGCCGTGTCCGACGATCCGCGCGCCCTCGCGCTTGCCAGCAACGCGTGGCCTTTCGAGGAGGCCCGCAAGGTGCTGGCGCGGCTCGGGGGGAAACCGCCGGCCAAGGGCTACGTGCTGTTCGAAACCGGCTACGGCCCCTCGGGCCTGCCCCATATCGGCACCTTCGGCGAGGTGGCGCGCACCACCATGGTGCGCAACGCCTTCACGCTGATGTCAGACATTCCGACGAAGCTGATTGCCTTCTCCGACGACATGGACGGGTTGCGCCGGGTGCCCGACAACGTGCCGAACCAGGACATGGTGAAGCAGCATCTCGGCAAGCCGCTGACCAGCATCCCCGATCCGTTCGGCACCCATGAGAGCTTCGGCCATCACAACAACGCGCGCTTGCGCGTCTTCCTCGATACCTTCGGCTTCGACTACGAGTTCAAGAGCGCGACCGCGGCTTACAAGGCGGGCGAGTTCGACGAGACTCTGCTCAAGGTGCTGGCCCATTACGACGAGGTGATCGCCGTCATCCTGCCGACGCTGGGACCGGAGCGCCGCGCCACCTATTCGCCGTTCCTGCCCGTGTCGCCCAAGACCGGCCAGGTGCTGCAGGTGCCGGTGGTCGCGCGCGACGTCGCGAAGGGCACCGTGACCTACCGCGACGAGGACGGCGGGCTGGTCGAGACGCCGGTCACCGGCGGCCATTGCAAGCTGCAGTGGAAGGTCGATTGGGCGATGCGCTGGGCGGCGCTCGGTGTCGACTACGAGATGTCGGGGAAGGACCTGATCGATTCGGTCAAGCTCTCCACCCAGATCTGCCGCATCGTCGGTGGCCGGCCGCCGGAGAGCTTCACCTACGAGCTGTTCCTCGACGACAAGGGCCAGAAGATCTCGAAGTCCAAGGGCAACGGGCTGACGGTCGACGAGTGGCTGCGCTACGCGCCGCCGGAATCCCTCGCGCTCTACATGTACAATTCGCCGCGCAAGGCGAAGCGGCTATTCTTCGACGTCATCCCGCGCCATGTGGACGACTACCTGACCTTCCTGGACAAATTCGCGCAGGAAGACGCGGCGAAGCGGCTGCAGAATCCCGTGTGGCACATCCACAACGGCAACCCGCCGAAGGAACGGGTGCCGATCAGCTACGGCATGCTGCTCAACCTGGCGAGCGTCGCCAACGCCCACGACAAGGCGCTGCTGTGGAGCTTCATCTCGCGCTATGTGGCGGGCGCTTCGCCCGCGACCATGCCGCTGCTCGACCGGCTGGTCGGCTACGCGGTCGCCTACTACAACGATTTCGTCAAGCCGGCGAAGACCTATCGCAAGGCGTCCGAGGTCGAGCGCGCGGCCTTGGAAGACCTCGCCGACACGCTGGAGAAGATTCCGGCAGGCGCCACGCCGGAAGAGATCCAGAACCAGGTCTACGAGGTGGGCAAGCGCCACGGCTTCGCCGACCTGCGCGCCTTTTTCCAGTCGCTCTATGAAATCCTGCTCGGCCAGACCCAGGGCCCGCGCATGGGCTCCTTCATCGCGCTCTACGGCGTGCCGGAAACCCTCGCGCTGATCCGACGGGCGATTAAGGGCGAAGATTTGGCGGCGGCGTAGCGCCGAGCGCTCTCACTTAGTTTTCCGTCATGGCCCGATTTAGTCGGGCCATCCACGCGTTTTTTCTCGCGGGTGAAATAAAGTCGTGGATGCCCCGGACAAGCCGGGGCATGACGAAGAAAAAAGTCCTGAGGAACGGCATGAGGTGGCCCGGTCGAGCCGGGCCATGACGAACTGCGTGGGACGGGCGCCGTGTCGGTTTCTTTACACGCACTCCTTCGCCCACTGGAAATACAACTCCCGGGCGAGGCGGTACATCGGCCCGGGCTGCAACTCGCGGTCGTCGATTTTCACCAGCGGGGTGACCTTGGCGAAATTGCCGGTGCTGAACACCTCGTCGGCTTCCCGCACCTCGCGATAGGCCAGCGTGCGCTCGATCACCTCGACGTCATGGTCGCGCAGCAGGCCGATGACGCGCTGGCGCGTGATGCCGTTGAGGAAGCAATTGTTCGGCACCGGCGTATGCACTTGGCCGTCCTTGGCGATGAACAGATTCGCCGTGGCGAATTCGGCGACATGGCCTAGCGCGTCGAGCACCACCGCATTGGAGAATCCCTTGTCGCGCGCGCGGCGGATCGCCTCGGCGTTCTGCGGATAGAGGCAGGCCGCCTTGGCCATGGTCGGCGCGCTTTCCGGTGTCGGGCGGCGCGTGTCCGACAGGCAGGCGGTGAAACCGCGCGGCTCGGGCAGCGGGCTGTCGAACAGGGTGAGCACGAAGCGCGTGCTCTGCGGGCGCGGGATGACGAATCCCTCCTCGGCGTAGAACAGCGGACGAATATAGAGCTCGGCGTCGGCGGGAAATTTCGCGATGCCGTCCCACGCGATGGCGGCGATCTCGTCGCCCGTCAGCATCGGATCGAGCCCCAGCACGCGCGCCGAATTCACCAGCCGCGCGCAATGGCGGTCGAGATCGGGCGCCACGCCGGCGAAGGCGCGCGCGCCGTCGAACGCGACGGACGCCATCCAGAAGGCATTGGCCATGGGGCCGAGGATCGGCGGATTGCCGGCGATCCAGCGGCCGTCGATGAAATGCAGTTCGGTCACGGTGCGGTCCGATCGGGAGCGAATGCGGCGGAGAGAGCATCAGGATACTCCGCGCCAGACGGCTGGCCAACCCCAGCGTGCCCGCCACGATTCGGGCCGGCAAGCGGCGAGCGGGAGGCGTGAAATTGGTTAAGGCCTGCGCCATGTGCCGCGCCGCGTCCGAGGACGTGCGGTAGGCCGCGCGATAACGCCACTATTCTGACAATTTCGGGTGGGTTACTGTGCGTCAGCTTTGTCACAGCCTTCGCGAATCCCGCCCATGTCCGCCGCGCCCAATCCGCTTCCCGACCTGATCTATCACATTTGCGCCGCCACCGACTGGCAGGCCGCGCAGCCCGCCGGCATCTATCGCGGCAGCGATGCGACGCGTGCCGACGGCTTCCTCCACCTCTCCACCGCCGAGCAACTGGCGGGCAGCCTGGCGAAACATTATCCCGAGCCGGACGGCTTCGTGATCCTGACCGTGCGCCGGGTGGCGCTCGGCCCCGGACTGAAGTGGGAGCCGAGCCGCGGCGGCGCGCTGTTTCCCCATGTCTATGGCGACATCCCGCTGAACGCCGTGATCGCGGTCGCGCCGGCGAGCGACTTCGCCATCCGGGAGCGCTCATGATCAACTACCGCCTGCTGAAGCCGCTGCTCGGCGCGCTGCCGCCCGAGCGCGCCCATGGGTTGGTGATCCGCGCGCTCAAGCTCGGCCTGGTGCCGGCGCGGCGCGGCGCCGCCGACGGTCTGCTCGCCGTCCGCCTGTGGGACAAGGATTTTGCCAATCCCATCGGACTCGCCGCCGGCTTCGACAAGCAGGCGGAAGTGATCCATCCGATGCTCGGCCAAGGCTTCGGCTTCGTCGAGATCGGCAGCGTCACGCCCAAGCCGCAGCCGGGCAATCCCAAGCCGCGCATGTTTCGCTTGCCGGAGGACGAGGGCGTCATCAACCGGCTTGGCTTCAACAGCGCGGGCATGGAGGAGGTGGCACGCAATCTCGCCGCATTCCGCAACCGGCCCGACCGGTATCCGGGTATCGTCGGCGTCAATCTCGGCAAGAACAAGGACAGCACCGACGCCGCCGCCGATTACGTCGCCGGCGCCGTCAAGCTCGCGCCTTATGCCGACTATCTGGTGGTCAATGTTTCCTCGCCGAATACGCCGGGGTTGCGCGCCCTGCAGGACAAGAGCGAGCTCGCTCATATTCTCGTCAAGGTGAAGGCGGCGCTCGCCCAGGGCGAGGAGCCGCGCCTGCCGCTGCTGGTCAAGATCGCCCCCGATCTGACCGAGACCGATCTCGCCGATATCGCGGAGATGGCGCTCGCCGGGCTCGCCGACGGGCTGATCGTCAGCAACACCACCGTGGCGCGTCCGGCCGAGCTGAGAAGTCGCTGGAAGGGCGAGGCGGGCGGCCTGTCGGGCAAGCCGCTGTTCGCCTCCTCCACCCGGGTGCTGGCAGAACTGTATCGGCTGACGCACGGTCACGTGCCATTGATCGGCGTCGGCGGCATCAGCTCGGCCGAGGATGCCTACGACAAGATCCGCGCCGGCGCCTCCCTGGTGCAGCTCTATTCGGCCCTCGTCTATCACGGGCCGGAGTTGGTCGGCGAACTGCGGCGCGGGCTCGTCGCCCTGCTGCGCCGCGACGGCTTCGCCGGCGTGGCCGAGGCGGTCGGGGCCGACCACCGCTAGTACTGGCTATCATTGAAGCAAGAGTCACCCCCACCCCGGCCCTCCCCCAT
>CAZOBN010000135.1:0-8105 GCA_964577835.1 uncultured Rhizobiaceae bacterium | reverse complement strand
GCCAAGCTCATGAATTCGCCGATCGGATCGTCCGCTTCGAGGCCGAGACGCGCCAGCAGGCGCTGCCGGCCGCCGTCGTGGCTCAGGATCTCGCTGAACAGATCGTAGGGGCTGAGGTAATCGGCGAGCGACAGGTAGCGCGCCAACAGTTCGTGCGCGGCGCGTACGGGCGCGGGTACATCATCCTTGGCGGCGGCGCGCTTGAGCGACTCCCACAGGGTTATGTCGCCACGGCCATGAGCCACGGTGAACAGCGTCTCCTCGTCGAGCCCGACCAGCGGGCTCTTGAGCACGGTGGCGAGCGTCAGATCGTCTTCCGCCAGCAAGAGGAATTGGCCGAAGGCGATCAGGTCCATGACGGCGATCTGCTCGGTCAGCACCATGCGGTCGACACCGGCGACCGCGACGTTGCGCGCCTTGAGGCAGCGCACCAGCTCGTCGACGAAGCCCGAGCGCCGGCGCACCAGCACCATGATATCGCCGGGCCGGATCGGCCGGTCGCGGCTTTCCAGCCGCTCCTTGCCATCGAGCCACTGGCGCACCGTCGCGGCGATGACGGCGGCCAAACGCGCCGCGGGCGAGTCGCCCGGCACGGTCGCCACAGGCGGCGCCCAGGCCGCCGGCGGATCGACGGGCTGCGGCTCGACCGGCGGCCAAAGCTCGACCAGCCCGGCCTGGCCGACACGCTGGGCGATATGATGGATCGCCTGGCCCGCCTCGCTGACGCCATCCAGAGCCATGGGCTGGGCGAAGACCCCATCGACCGCCGACAGCACGGCGGAGGTCGAGCGGAAGGAGCGCAGCAGTTCCAGACCGGACCACTTGCTGTCCGCCGCGAACACACGCGCCTGAAAATGCACCCGCATGCGGTGGAAGGCGTCCGGATCGGCGCGCTGGAAGCTATAGATCGATTGCTTGACGTCGCCGACCGCGAAGATGGTGCGCGGCTGCTCGCGCGCGCCGCTGCCGGCGAAGAATTCCTCGGCCAGCGCGGCGATCACCTGCCACTGCTCCGGGCTGGTGTCCTGCGCCTCGTCCACCAGGATGTGATCGAGCCCGCCGTCGAGCTTGAACAGCACCCAGGCCGCCGCGCCCGATCCATGCAGCAGATCGCGCGCGCCGAGAATCAGATCGTCGTAATCGAGCGACGCGTGGCGCGACTTGTGGGTCTCGTAGGCGGCAAGCAGCGCGTCGCCGATGATCAGCGTGGCGACGCTCAGCGCCGCGACGCGCACGGCCTTGAGCTTTTTACACAGCTTGACCAAACGCTCGGCTTCGGCGGCCAGTACCTCGGCGCTGTTCGAGCCGTTCGCCGCCTTCTGGGTGATCAACCTCGCGCGCGGCTCGCCCTTCTGGGTGAGGAAGATATCGCAATAGGTGGCGAACTGCTCGACCCGGCGCTCGGCGTCGTCGAGGAAATGTTCCAGGGCCGAAGCGCGCGCCTGATCGGCGTCACTGCCGCCAGCAAGCTGGGCGACAGCTCGACGCAGACCCGCGATATCCATGGCGGCATTGGCCATCCCCTGGCGGCACAGCGCGGTTTCGTCCTCGTCGGATGCCAAGCCCAGGCGTGCGCGGACGGCGGCCGCGGCGCCGTCGAGGCCGCCGTGGGCCGCGAGCAGCGCGCGCAGCCGCGCCCGCTCGCAGGCGAGATCGGTCATCAGGGTGCCGAAGCCGTCCTCCTGGATCGCCGCGGTGACGATCGCCAGCGCGCGCGCGAGCCGTGCGCCGCCGGGATCGTTCGCTTCGCCCGCTTCGTCGGCGCGGCGCGCGGCGCGCAGGATATCCTCGCGCGCATCGAGCATCAGTTCGCTAGCGCGGCGTTCGTCCATGACATCGAAATGGGGCGCAATCCCCGCTTCGAGCGGAAAGCGGCGCAACAGCGATTGGCAGAAGGCATGGATGGTCTGGATCTTCATGCCGCCCGGCACATCGAGCACCGCGCCGAATAGCCCGCGCGCGCGGCGACGCTGCACGACGCTGGGCTCCGTACCGATCAGCTCGCGCAGTTCATCGCCGAGCTTGCGATCGTCCAGGGTGGCCCAGACGCCGAGCCGCTCGTTGATGCGGATCGCCATCTCGGCGGCGGCGGCCTTGGTGAAGGTCAGGCAGAGAATGCGCGCCGGCGGCGTGCCGTGCACCAGCAGGCTGAGCACCCGGTTGGTCAGCACCGTGGTCTTGCCGGCGCCCGCCGAGGCCGCCACCCACACGGATGTATCGGGCTGCATCGCGGTGTCGCGGCGCTGCTGCTCGTCGGCGCGGTCGATCGCGTCGCTCATTCCTCGCCGCCGTCGCCGTTGGCGCCCGCCGACCATTCCTTGACGCGCGCCAGATGCGCGTAGTCGGAATAGCGCGGCGCCAAGTCGGCGCGCGGCCGCGCCGGATAGGGCGTCGCCGGATCGTCATAGGTTTCGATCAGGCGCAGGAGCCCCGCGTAAGCCTCCTCGGCGAGCCGCATGGGATCGTCGAACAGCTTGATCTCGCCGGCGGGCGCGCCGCCCGACAGGCGCCACACCGCGAGCTCCGCCACGGCGCTCGGCGGCACGCCCTTGAAGCCGCCATGAATCGCCATGACGGCTTCGAGCGGCAGTTGCGGCTCGTGGCCCGACGCCATGTCGGCCTTGCTCGGCGGCGCGCCGGTCTTGTAGTCGATCACCGCGAGTTGGCCCTCCGCCAGATGATCGATGCGGTCGGCCTTGGCGACCAGCTTGAATTCGCCCGCCGGCCCGCGCAGCACCAGTTCGCCCCAGCCTTCGACGGCAAGCGGCATCGCCACCCGGCGACGCTGGTCCTGGACGTCGACCACCCAGCGCGCGATGCGCTGGAAGCGCGGCCACCAGAAGGCCCAGACGCCCGGCCGGCTGAGCGCTGACCCGAAAGCCTCGCGGCCAATCTCGATCAGGCGGCGGTAGGCGGCATCGGGCGTTTCGCCGATGGGTGTCGCGCGCAGGAATTGGTCGAGCGCCTCGTGGATGAAGCTGCCGCGCTCGGCGGCACCCGGGTCGGCGTCGAGCGCATCGAGCGCCTTCAGGCCGAGCACATAGCGCGCGTAGATCGCGTAGGGATCGCGCATCCAGGTGCCGATTGCCGTGACGCTCAGGCGGCGCGGACGCGCGCCGACCGGTGGCGTCGGTGCCGGCCGCGCGATCGGCGCGATGCGCTCGGGCCGGTCGAGCGCCTGTTGCCAGGCAAGCCATTGACCGCCGCGGTCGAGCGCGTGCGGCGCCTCCACCGCAAGCAGAAAATTATCGAGCCGCTGCAGCCAGCGCGATGGCACCGTGGGCGTACCCTGCACGCGGATGGCGCGGGTCAGGGCGACGCGCGGCGCGGCGCAGGCCTGCACGAAATCGTGCGCCGAGAGGCCGATGCGCCGTTCCGGCAGGGGCAGGCCGAATTCCTCGCGCATCGGCCGGCTCATCCATGGATCGGCGGCAACGTCGAGCGGCCAGGTGCCCTCGTTGAGGCTGCCGAGAATCGTCAGGTCGGCATGCTGCAGGCGGGCTTCGAGCGGGCCCCAGATGAACAGACGCGGATGGGCGCCATAGCGCGGCCGTACCACGCGGCCCGACAGCAGCGTGTCGAACAGCGCCGAATAGGCGCCGCCGCTCAACGCCGGACAACCGCGCGCGGCGCTCGCCATCTCGGCCACGAAATTCGCCATGGCCTCGCCGTCGTCGCCGCGCCACAGCCGCGCCGCGCCATCGCCGCTGTCGCTCGCCGCGAGGGACTCGGCCCAGCCCACATGGGCCTTCAGGATGTCTTCGAGGGATGCGGCGCGTGACGCGAGCAACGCGCATAAGGGTGCCGAGGCGCGCTCCAGCTTGGCCAGCCAGCCATCCAATCGGCGGTCCCGTGCGCCCGGACCGAGTGCCGCGCGCAAGCCAACGAAGCCCGGGCCAGGGCGTGGCCCGCGCAGCACCGCGCGTTCGAGTTCGCGTGTCGTGCCGCGGAAGGCCGCCGGATCGAGCCCGCCCGCGGCGAGCGGATGCTTGAGCGCGGCGAGCAGCGGCACCGGCGCCAGGTCCTCCGCCAGCATGGCAAGCGACAGGCGCATAAAGGCGCCGACCGGCATGATCGACAGCGGGCGGCCGGCGGAATCGTCGACCTCGATGGTCCAGCGCCGCAGCTCGGCTGCCACGCGGCTCGCCAGGTCGCGGTCGGGTGTGACCAACGCGGCGGTCTTACCCGGGGTGCCAGCAACTTCGCGCATCATTAGGGCGACCGCCGAGGCTTCGTCCTGCGGGCCGTTGGCATCGATGCGGCAGACACCGTCGAGCGCGGCGACCGGATCGATTTCCGGCGGCGCGGGCACCTCGCCCTCCTCGGGCACCGGATCGAGGGCCGCGCCGATCAGCGCCAGGCGGCCGGGCGGCGCCGCCTCGGTTACCGACGATGGCCAATCCCTAACCTCGGCGCGCGTCAGGCCGAAGTGACCGAGCAGACGCGCCAAGCCATATTGCGGATGGCTCTGCGGCAGCGCGCGCCAGCAATCCTCGCTCATGCGCGTATCCAAGCCAGGCAGCACGACCCAGCCCTGCGGCAGGGCGGCGATGGTGGCGAGCAAGTCGGCGGTGGCGGGAATCGAACCGGTCGAACCGGCGGCGATCACCGGGTCGGCCGGCGGATTGCGGCGCCATAGATCAGCCTGGGTTTCGAGCAGCCGGTTGCGCCGGTCGGCGGGATCGAGGCAGCCCTCGGCTGCGAGAATGCGCGGCCAATGCTCGGTCAGGATGGTGAGGAAGGCGAGCGTCTGCTGCCAGTGTTCGGCATAACGCTCGGGCGCCAGATCCTTGAGCTTGGCGAAATCGAGCCGCTCGGTCTGCACCTGATCGAGCAGGCTGGCGAGCGCCTGGGCGAGCCGCGCCGCCTGGGCTTCGTCCGGCGCGTTCGGCAGGCTGGCGCCCCCGAGCTTCCGCACAAGTTGCGCGAGCAGCAGTTGCCGGCGCAGGCCGGAGATGGCGGGCGGCAGATCGACCGCGCTGCCGAGCGCACCGTCGCTCTCCAGCAAAAACGCATCGTCGTCCAATTCGCCGAGCGGCATCAGGCGCGGCAGCAGCAGCGGCACGCCGTCGCTCTGGCGCAGGAAGGCCTCGCGCAGGCTGCGGATGGCGCGCCGGGTCGGCAGCAGCACGGTGACGCGGGCGAGCGCCAGCGGATCCCGGCCGCCGCTCTCCGCCACCATGGCGAGGATTCCCGCGGCGAGCGAATCGACGAAAGGCGCGGCGGCCGGGATCGTCGCGACTCGCATGGCTAGACCATCGCCCGCAGACGCTCCTCGGCCAGGCGCAGGCCGTCGGGCGTGCCGATGTGAAACCAGTGGCCGGTGTGCACGACGCCATGCAGCCGGCCGTTCGCCGCGGCGCGGTCATAGAGGATGTTGAGCGAAAAGGCGCCGGACGGCGCGCCGGCGAGCAACCGCGGGTTGAGAATCTGCACGCCGGTGAAGACGAACGGCGCGCTGGCGCCCGAGCGGCGCGCGAGCACGCCCTCATCGGACAGATCGAAATCGCCGGGCCCCTCGTAGCCGATGGCGGTCTCGCGCGGGTGAACCAGCAGCAGCGCGTCCATCGTCCCGTCGCTCCATGCGGCGGCGAGCCGGCGCAGCGCCGGCTCTTGACCATCGCGCCATAGGATGTCGCCGTTGATGACGAAGAACGGTGCCGCGCCGAGCAGCGGCAGCGCTTTGACCACGCCGCCGCCGGTATCGAGCAGCTCGGGCTCGTGCGACACGGCGATCTCGGCCACCGCGCCCTCGTCGAGCCGGCGGTTGCGCAGATGCTCGGAGACCTGGTCCGCGAGATAGTGGGTATTGACGACGCGCCGGGTCACGCCGACGGCGGTCAATTGATCGAGCGCGCGGTCGAGCATGCAGCGACCGGCGACCGGGATCAGCGGCTTGGGCGTCGTGTCGGTGAGCGGCCGCATGCGCAGGCCGAGCCCGGCCGCGAGCACCATGCCGTGGGTCGGCATCGCGAGCGCGGCGCTCACGCGGCCGGCTCCGGCACGGGCGGCGCTTTGCGCAGATCCGCCGGCAGGACGCGGTCGAACCAGGCGCGCACGTCCTTGAGCGCCGGATGGCGGAGATCCTGTTCGAGCAGCCGCCACACCCGCGGAATGTGCTTGAGGTAATGATGCTTGCCGTCGCGCCGGCTGAGGCGCGTGAAGATGCCGATGATCTTGGCATTGCGCTGGGCCGAGAGAATCGCCGCGGATGCCGCGAACGCCGGCGCATCGAGATTCGGAAAAGCGGCGAGATAGCGCTGCATCATGGCGTCCGGCAACCCGGGCGCCAGATCGCGCCGCGCGTCTTCGAGCAGCGAGACCACGTCGTAGGCCGTGGGGCCGGCCACCGCATCCTGGAAATCGAGCAGCCCGCAGGCGGCGACGCCCGCGCGCCCGGGCAGACCCATGAGATTGTCCACATGGTAGTCGCGCAGCACCAGGGTCGGCGGCGCGAAACGCGTGAGCGGGAACACCCCGCGCCACAGATTTGCATATTCCTCCGCTTGGTCGGCCGGCGTCGGCGCGCCGGCGATCGCCGGTACGAACCAGTCGGTCAGGAGCTTTGCCTCGTCGAGCAGGCGCTTGTCGTCATAGGGCGGCAGGCCAGCGGGAATCGCCTGGGACTCGGGCAGACGGTGCAGCGCGATCAGCACGTCGATGGCGAGCGCGTAGAGCTCGCGCTCGTCGGCGCCGCGCGCCAACAGCCGCGTGTAAGTGTCGTCGCCGATATCCTCGAGAATCAGCAAGCCGGCGGCCTCGTCCACCTCATAGATCCGCGGCGCGCTGAAACCGAGCCCGGTCAGGTGGCGGGCCACGCGCAGGAACGGGCGCACATCCTCGCGCGGTGGCGGCGCATCCATCAGCATGGCGCGGCGCCCGTCGAGATGGAGCCGCTCGTAGCGGCGGAAGGAGGCATCGCCCGGCAGCTTGCCGCGCCGCGCCGCGCCCCAACCGGACGCGCGCAGGAATTCGGCGATCACGGACTCGCGTTCACTCATCGGCCAGCACTCATGGGGGCGGCACTCGTGGGGGCGGCACTCATGGCGGGGTCAGGGATTTGGCGAGTTGCGCGAGGCGCGACGGCCAGGCGTCGCCGCCGGTGAGCCGCAGCTCGCGCCCTGTCGGTTCGCCGGTAAAGCCGATCTCGAGATCGAGCCGCGCGCGCGGCAGATAGCCGCCGAGCTTCTCCGGCCATTCGATCAGCGAGATCGCCAGGGCGAAGGCATCCTCGATGCCGAGCTCGAACGCATCATCGGGCCGCTCCAGCCGGAACAGGTCGAAATGCCAGATCGGCGTGTCCGGCAGATCGTAGGTCTGCACCAGGGTGAAGGTCGGGCTCGGCACCTCGCCGATCGCACGGTCGGGTAGCCCCGCGGCGCGGGCGCGCGCGGCGATGAAGGCCCGCGCGAACACCGTCTTGCCCGCGCCGAGCGGACCGCGCAACGCGAGCACGTCGCCGCGGCCGGCGAAGGGTGCCAGCACCTCGGCGAAGGCCGCCATGTCGAGCGGGTCCGACACCGTCACGCGCAGCGCGCCCTCGTCCGGCAGCAGCCTGGGTTGGAAAGCCATGACGAAGTTGTAGCCGCCCAGACGGGAGCCAGCAACGGCGGATGGGCGTCCTGCGAGCGAACCGGCACCCCTAAAGCAAGATCGTCATGGCCCGACTCGATCCACGGCTGTCCGGTTGAGGCCGAGGCCGTTGGCACGCGCCGATTCGTGGATGCCCCGAACAAGTCGGGGCATGACGGTTTTTATGGGATTTCCGCCCAGTTTCGTCATGGCCCGATTCAGTCGGGCCATCCACGTCAAGCCGTCGCTTGTGACTGTGACGATCGGTGTCCGTCCTCCGCGTACCCACCATCGAATGTCATGCCGGCAGCGGTTTCCTGGGAAACTCGGATACTGAACCGGACAGCCGTGGACTTGATCGGGCCATCTCATGCCGAGGGTCCCTTTCTTCTTCATCGTCGGGCATCCGGCCATTTGCGGCCAGGGTCACGCAAGACTTCCAATTGAGAAAGATGGCCCGATCAAGTCCACTACTGTTCGGTAGAGATTTTTCTGAGTCGCGGCAATGCGTTAGTTTGCTTCACGAATTGCAC
>CAZOBN010000134.1:0-8183 GCA_964577835.1 uncultured Rhizobiaceae bacterium | reverse complement strand
TCGCATTCCGACACGGCTTTGGGAATCATCCGATGCGAACAGAACACTAGCTCACTGTATCGACGAGTGCTACTCGTGCGCCGCAACATGCACGATTTGCGCTGACGCTTGCCTCGCCGAGAAAACGGTTGAGCAGCTCAAGCAATGCATCCGCCTTAATCTCGATTGTGCGGATGTCTGCATAGGGACCGGCAAGCTCGCGTCGCGCCGTACCGGTTCGGACGGACGGTCGCTCAAACAGGTGCTTCAGGTCCGCGGCGAGGCTTGCCGGATCTGCGGCGAGGAATGTCGGCGGCACGCCAAGGCACATGAGCATTGCCGGATTTGTGCGGAGGCCTGCCAGCAGTGCGAAGAAGCCTGCCGAGCGGCGGTGCAGGACGTGGGCTGATCCTGACGGGCTCCTTATGTTCCGCTTTTCGCAGGGTAACGAGATATTTACCGTGCGGTGCACCAATCGGCGCCTGCATGAAGCTGACAAGAAGCCGCTGATTTGCTACAAGAGGTTGTGATCAGGAAACTTGTCATAGTTTTTGCCGCTTTTGCGGTGATCCTCGGGGGCTTCGCCCCGCGAGGCGGCGCGTTGCTGAGTATGGCCGAGGCACTGGGTAATCCGATGGCAATGATGGATTGCGCCAGCATGATGGAAATAGGCAGCAACCAAGATAGTGCTGATTGCGCTGAAATGAACGACGAAGGTGGTCCGGATCAGCCGTTTAACTGCGCTTTCAAGGACTGCTCGCTGCGCAGCGGTCCGGTGTCGGCATTCCAAATATCCGCTTCCTTCATCACATGCTCTGTCGCGGTCGGCCTGCCCGAGCTGCGGCTCGATGGGCCGACCTATGCTTCGGCCGCCAGCACCCCTCCTCTCCGTCCTCCCTGCTCTTCGATCCTCGCTTAGTTTTTCGCGCCGCTGCCTGACTTAGGCAGCGTCCACGCGCAGCACGGGCATGTAGGTCCGCGTTGCCGTGCGGCTGCAACGTAACGAGGGATCGAAATATGAAGAAGCTTCTCGCCGTGATAAGCGGCGGCTTGGCTATGGCCATGTCCGCTGGTGTGATTGCCTTTTCGCTATCCCCGGCCATCAAAGCCGCCGGCCCCCCGACTTGGGAAGCCGTGCAAGCGGAGATCCCCATCGGCAAGGGGGTCCGACTGGAAGTCCGGCTGAGGAGCGGCGATGCCGCACCAGGCGCCGTTACCATAATTTCCAGTCGCCTTGACATGGGCCCGGATGGAATGCCGACGATGGCGGCACCGTTGCGCCAAGTCGAAACGATGAAGCCGGGAGTTCTGGCATTCGAAACCGACCTGGCGATGGCGGGTCGCTGGGCCTTGACCATAACCGCGAAAGTCGAAGGCCAGCCCGAGCCCGTGAAGGGGATGGTCGTCTTTACCGCCGTGGAGAAACGGTCGGAGGCGGCTCCTCCGGCCGACTCCTCTCGGGAGCGGCGCATTGTCTATTACCGCAATCCCATGGGCCTGCCGGACGTCTCTCCGACACCCAAGAAGGATTCGATGGGGATGGACTACATCCCCGTCCACTCCGACGAAGTCTCGGGCCCGGCCGGCACCATTCGCATTACACCGGAGAAGGTGCAGAAGGCTGGAGTTCGGACAGAGCTTGTCGAGCGGCGTGAGCTTTCCCGAACCGTTCGAGCGGTCGGCATGATCGTGCCGGACGAGCGTCGGCTATCCGTCGTTGCGGTCAAGTTCGGCGGCTTTGTCGAAGAGCTTCTCGTCCCTTTAAGCGGCGTTGAGGTCCGCGTGGGTCAGCCAATCGCCCGCGTCTGGGTCGAAAGCACCGAGATCCTGCAGAAGCAGGCGGATTTCCTGACCGCTCTTCGCGGGGGAACGTCGCGCAGCGGCGACATCGAGCGGACGGAGCGCAATCTCCGGCTGTTCGGCATCCCCAACCAAGCCATCGACCAATTGAGGCGGACCGGCGACCCGGTCCGGTCCGTGGTCTTGAACGCCCCGGTTACCGGCACGGTCTTGGAAAAACCGGCGGTGGTGGGTATGCGCTTCAATGCGGGAGATACGCTGTTCCGGATGGCGGATCTGTCCACCGTATGGGCAATGGTCCAAGTATCGGAACGGGATCTCGCGCTCATTCGGCCCGGTCAGACTGCGAAGATCAGCCTTAGGGCCTATCCGAATCAGCCCGTCGAAGGGCGCGTGGCGCTGATCCATCCCGAACTCGACATGGCGACGCGCACGGCCCGCGTTCATATCGAACTGCCCAACCGGGAAGGCCTGCTCCGCGGTGGGCTCTATGCCGAGGCATCGATCGAGACGCGTGCCGGCAATGGACCGATCATCGCCGTGCCGGAGTCCTCGATCATCGACAGCGGGACACGCCAAGTGGCTTTCGTCTCCAAGGGAGACGGCACGTTCGAGCCCCGCAACCTCGCTCTGGGCAGCCGCGGCAATGGCTATGTCGAAGTCCGCGAGGGGCTGTCGGAAGGTGAGCGAATCGTCACCTCCGGCAATTTCCTGATCGATGCCGAAAGCAATCTGCGCACCGCCTTGACGGCCTTTACGCCACCGGAGATGGCACAGTGATCTCCCGGCTGATCCGGTGGTCGGCGAGCAACATTTTTCTCGTCCTGATCGCGGCCGTGTTCGCCACGTTTGCCGGCGTCTACGGGCTGAGCCGCATTCCGCTCGATGCAATCCCGGATCTTTCCGACACGCAGGTCATCATCTACACGGAATACGCGGGCCAGGCCCCTCAGGTCATCGAGGACCAGGTGACCTTTCCGCTGACCACGGCAATGCTCAGCGTCCCGCGTTCGCGCGTGGTGCGCGGGTTCTCGTTCTTTGGCGTGTCTTTCGTCTACGTGATCTTCGAGGACGGCACGGACATCTATTGGGCACGCAGCCGCGTGCTTGAATATCTCAATACGGTCGCCCAGCGCTTGCCCTCTGGGGTAACGCCCACGCTCGGCCCGGACGCCACGGGCGTCGGCTGGGTCTACCAATATGCCGTGACCGGCGAGAACCGCGATCTGGCGGAACTGCGCTCCTTGCAGGACTGGCAAGTCCGCTTCGGCATCGCAAAGGCCGAAGGGGTGGCCGAGGTCGCGAGCGTCGGCGGATTCGTCAAGCAATATGCCATCGTCGTCGATCCTCTGCGTATGAAGGCCCTCGGTATTACGCTGGAATCGGTTCGCAACGCGGTCCGGGCCGCAAACTTGGACGTCGGCGGCCGGACGGTCGAGCTGTCGGAAACCGAATTCATGATCCGCGGCCGGGGCTATATCAAGAACCCACAGGACATCGAACGCGTGATGCTGAAGGCGGAGAACGGCACACCCGTTCTGGTCGGCGATATCGCCAAGGTCGAGCTCGTCCCCGATGAGCGGCGCGGCATCACCGAACTGAACGGCGAAGGCGAGGTCGCCAGCGGCATTGCCATCCAGCGATACGGCGCCAATGCCCTCGATGTCATCGACGCGGTCAAGAAGAACCTGGAAACCGTGGCGGCAAGCCTGCCCGAGGGCGTGAAGATCGTTCCCGTCTATGACCGGTCTGACCTGATCCATCGCGCCATCGAGACACTCACCGGCACGCTGATCGAAGAAAGCATCGTCGTCGCACTGATCTGCTTCCTGTTTCTCCTTCACGCCCGCAGCGCTCTCGTTGCCATCATCACCCTCCCGATCGGTATCTTGATGGCCTTCGCCGCCATGAACGCGCTCGGCATCGGCTCGAACATCATGAGCCTGGGCGGCATCGCGATTGCGATCGGCGCCATGATCGATGCGGCGATCGTCATGGTCGAGAACGCCCACAAGCGACTGGAGCACGCCCCACCCGGCGTGCCCCGCACGGAAGTGCTCATCCGCGCCGCTCAGGAGGTCGGTCCCGCGCTGTTCTTCAGCCTGCTGATCATCACCGTGTCGTTCCTGCCGATCTTCGCGCTCGAGGCGCAGGAGGGCCGGCTTTTCAAGCCGCTTGCCTATACCAAGACCTTCTCCATGGCCGCGGCCGCTCTGCTGTCCGTGACCCTCGTTCCGGCGTTGATGATCCTGTTTGTGCGCGGCCGCATCATCCCGGAGCAGCGGAATCCCATCAACCGCCTATTGATCTGGCTCTACCGCCCCGTCATCCGCCTGGTGCTCAAGGCGAAGATCCTGACGATCGTCGCGGCGCTCGCGATCCTCGGCGCGACCATCATTCCCGTTCAGCGCCTCGGCACGGAATTCATGCCCAACCTGAACGAGGGCACGCTCTTTTACATGCCGACGACCTTGCCTGGGCTGTCGGTGACCAAGGCCGCCGAGCTTCTGCAAACGCAGAACAAGATCATCAAGACCTTTCCCGAGGTGGCGTCGGTCTGGGGCAAAGCCGGCCGCGCGCAGACGGCCACCGACCCGGCGCCGATCGAGATGTTCGAGACGGTCATCAACTTGCACCCAGCCGAACAGTGGCGTGCCGGAATGACCGTAGACAAGCTCATTGCCGAGATGGACGCCGCCTTGCAGTTCCCAGGCGTCAGCAACGCCTGGACCATGCCGATCAAGGCGCGGATCGATATGCTATCGACAGGAATCCGCACGCCGGTCGGCGTCAAGATCTTCGGCAAGGATCTCAAGGAGCTGGAAGGCATCGCCCGTGACGTGGAACGCGTGTTGCGAACCGTGCCAGGCACGTCCAGCGCCTACGCCGAACGCGTCAATAGCGGCTACTTTCTTGAGATCGTGCCAGACCGCGAGCAGATTGCACGCTACGGGCTGTCTATCGGCGACGTGCAACAGACCATCGCCATGGCAGTCGGCGCCGAGCCCGTCACCACCACGATAGAGGGCCGGGAACGGTATTCGGTGGTGTTGCGCTACCCGCGTGACGTGCGCAGCGATCCGGAAGCCATGGCATCGGAAGTGCTGGTTTCGCTTCCCAACGGGTCCGCAATCCCGCTCGGCTCGGTCGCATCCATTCACCGTACGCAGGGACCCACCACAATCCGCACGGAGGACGGGCAGCTTGTCGTCTATGTCTTCGTCGACATCCGGGATCGTGACCTCGGCGGCTATGTCGCCGAGGCACAAAGAGCGGTCGCTCAGCAGATTTCATTCCCGGCCGGCGCCTACGCCACGTGGAGCGGCCAGTTCGAATATCTGGCGCGCGCCGAGGCACGTCTGCGGATCGTCGTTCCGGTGACCCTGCTCGTCATTCTCCTTCTGCTTTATCTCAACTTCCGCCGGATGTCGGACACGCTGATCGTCATGCTGTCGCTGCCATTCTCGCTCGTCGGCGGGCTTTGGCTGATGGCTTGGATGGGTTTCAACATGAGCGTTGCCTCGGCGGTGGGCTTTATCGCCCTTGCCGGAGTCGCCGCAGAGACGGGCGTCATCATGCTGATCTATCTCGATCAGGCGCTGAAAGAGGAACGAGAGCGCTGCCAGGCCGAGGGACGCCGCTTCACTCGGGCGGACCTACATCACGCCATCATGAACGGCGCCGTCGAGCGCGTGCGGCCGAAGATGATGACCGTCGCCGCCATCATGGCCGGCCTCCTGCCGATCCTATGGAGCACAGGCGTAGGCTCGGAAGTCATGCAGCGCATTGCGGTGCCCATGATCGGCGGCATGGTCTCGTCGACCCTGCTCACCCTGATCGTTATCCCGGTTCTATTCGCTATGGTCTATGGAGCGAGGGCCGCAACACCCGTTTTGCGCAAACGGGCTGAGGCGAGGTCTTGAAATGCGGGCCCCAACAAAGAGGGCGAGTCGCATGGATCAACCTCTCGGAGGAAAAGTGATGAGTCCCACACCGAAAGAGTGGCGAAAGCGGCAGATTCGTCTCCGGCCATTTCAATTTTTGAACCGTCGGACAGCGTTGCTCTTAGCTGGCGCTATGACGCTTGGTATCGGTGCTGCCCTGAATTGGAATTGGCTGATCGCAGCCGGCATCGGCCCAATCGTCCTTAGTCTCATTCCCTGCGCGGTCATGTGTCTGCTTGGCGTCTGCATGCATAAGGCCAAAGGGAAAACCGACCCGCACAACGTTTCCAAGGGAGGCAGGCCACAAACTCCGTCGAAGCCAGGTGGCTAACCGTCGGCATTCGCGGTTGCACAGCCGCGGAACAAGCATCCCACCCATCGAGGCGGGATATCGAGCCAGGGGCATGAGGGGCTAAACGACGTCTTTAAAAGGAGAGGATCATGCGGAAGAAAATGACGGTATTGTCTGTTTCAGCTGCGCTGTTCGCCGGCATGCTGGTCGCGTTCCCTATCCACGCGCAAACAGGGGACGGACGCGGCATCATACGCAAAAGTCCCACAACGGGCGAAAGCAACCCCAGGACTGACCACGGCAGCAGAATGAACATGATGAATCAGATGAGTGAAATGATGGAGAACTGCAATAGCATGATGCGCAACATGCAAGACCATCAGCCTCAGATGCCGAACCAACAAGGGACCGGGCCCACCAGCCCGAGAAGCGGAAACTAGTCACAGAGACGAGCGCGCCACCGGCGGGAGTCTCGCCGGTGGCGCACCCCTGGGAGATTTCCAGGCTGCTAGAATCGATTTATCTCCGATCCGAGCCATGGAGGTTCAAGACACATGAGAACAACCAAGAATTTCGCAGCTGCTTTTGCCATGGCTCTTACCCTGGTTGCCGCGGCCTCTAGCGCGTTGAGCCAGGCGGTTGCCGAAAGGACGACAGTCTCACAATTGGCGCAGCATAGCCATTTCCATGGGATCGCAGTCGATCCTCGGGACCCCGCGCGGATCTATCTCGCGACTCATCATGGCTTTTTCGCCGTCTCACCTGATGGGACTGCGACACGTTTGTCGGTAAGCCGCGACGACTTTATGGGTTTCACACCGCACCCGAGCGATCCAGGAATGCTCTATGCCAGTGGACATCCGGCGGAGGGCGGCAATCTTGGCTTCATCGCATCGACCGACGGCGGAAAAACATGGCGCCAGATTTCTCCCGGCGTCGGTGGCCCAGTGGACTTCCATCAGATGACCGTGAGCCCGGTCGATCCTAAGACCATCTACGGCGCCTACGCCGGTAGTTTACAGGTCAGCCGGGATGGCGGGAAAACCTGGGCAATCTCAGGCCGGGCTCCCGATGGCATGATTGACCTCGCCGCATCGGCTACTGACGCGAACCGTCTCTATGCCGCGACGCAGGCCGGCCTGTTGCAAAGCATCGACGCCGGCCGCACCTGGACTGTTGCGTTTACGCTCAAGCGGCCCGTCACCATGGTTGAAGTAGCCTCTCCCGGCGAGGTTTATGCTTTTGTCATAGGGACTGGCTTGGTCAAAGCTGCCGAACCCGCCCTCGGCTGGGAAACATTGGCCAATTCCTGGGGCGAGAACTACCTGCTCCATCTTGCCGCGGATCCCAAGCATCCGAGCATCCTATACGCGGTTACCGGCAAAGGCGGGATTGTCGCCAGCAAAGATGGCGGCAAGACGTGGGCCTCGTTCGGCAGCACTCCGAGCCGCTAAGATTTGCCTACGCATGAGATCTGTGCGGCGCTGGCGTACATCAAAAGGATATGCCCGCGCGGGTTCAATAAAAGCAAAGGCACATGAATCGGTCACTATGGTGATGCGGTGAACCTATCGGAATGTTGTGCGTTCACCTGACAGAGCGCACTCACGGGTGAGCGCGTGATTCCGCTGCTAGGTTAGAAAAATGCCCAGATCGGGCAGACAGCACCGTGGGGCTTGGGCTTCGTATGCTCTGCAATGTTTTCAAATTGAAATCGCGCCTGCGGCTTGCCACGACGGTCCTAGTCGGGCTGATGTTTATTATCAGCGCAGCGAGTGCGACGGCTCACTGCCTCGAAAGTCCCGCCGGTATGCAGCCCGGCGCATCGGATAATGGGCAGCCCGGCCACGAGTTGCAAAAGAACGACCAGGATGGCGCTCACCACGGCGTCAAAGAGCACTCTCATAATCCCCCCAAGAAAAAGGGCGGCAGCTCTGCCAGTGTTTGTGCTGGATCTGGAATGGCGCTCGTCGCGCAATGCAAAGTCGAGCTCGGCTTGCGTCTCGTAGAGTCGCCCTTTGCGGCGATCGCCCAAGCCCCGCTTAGCCTATCCGTTCCTCCTCCATCCGAACCCCCTCGCATTTAGCCTTCCCGAAAAGCGAACTGCGACCGTAACTAGGGTCCAGACTCATAAGATCCACCAGACGATTGCGGCGACGAGGCAGATG
>CAZOBN010000133.1:0-8311 GCA_964577835.1 uncultured Rhizobiaceae bacterium | reverse complement strand
CCACCCTAACCCTCCCCCACAAGGGTGGAGGGGATTCGCAATGTTGCTCCATAACGTCCCCTCCCCCTCGATGGGGGAGGGCCGGGGTGGGGGTGACTCTTGCTTCAATGATAGCCAGTACTAGCACAGAGCCGTCGGCGGGCAAAATCCTCCGCGCAGGCCATGCGGGTGTCGCGCGGCGTGGCGGATGCCAGACCCGTTTGTGCGTTTGATCCGCTGCTGGGGAGCCGATCGGGCTAGGCGGCGCGCTGGTCGCCGTAGGGGCCGACGACGCGGCCGTGGGGGAAATATATCGTCACCGTGGTGCCCTGGTCGATCTGGCTCTCGACCGCCAGCCGGGCGCCATGCCGCTCGGCCAGCGCCTTGACGATGGCCAGCCCGAGACCGGTGCCCTCATAACGACGGCGGATGCCGCTGTCGCCCTGGGCGAAGGGCTGGAAGACGCGTTCGAGGTCACGCTCGTCGATGCCGCAGCCCGAATCGACGACACTGAGCGCGATTTCGCATCGGGTGCGTTCGTAGCGCGCCGTCAGCTTGATGAAGCCGCCGCGCGCCGTGAACTTCAGCGAATTCGACAGCAGATTGATGAGGATCTGCCGCAGGGCACGGGAATCGCCGCGCAGCAATGGCAGGCGCGGCTCGATCTCGGTTTCGATGCGCAGGCCTGCCTGCCCGGCGCGCTCGCGGAACAGCCGCAGGCACGAATCGAACAGATCCGGCAGCGAGATCGACTCGTCGTGCAGCTCGAACTTGCCGGCTTCGATCTTCGCCATATCGAGAATGTCGTTGATGATGGCGAGAAGATGCTGGCCGCTGTTGTTGATATCCGCGGCGTATTCGCAGTAGCGCGGCTGGCCCATGGCGCCGAGCTGCTCGAGACGCATGATGTCCGAGAAGCCGATGATGGCATTGAGCGGCGTGCGCAGCTCGTGGCTCATGTTGGCGAGGAATTCGGATTTCGCCCGGCTCGCCTGTTCGGCGGCGGTCTTCGCCACGCTCAATTCCGCGTTGCGCACCTCGGTCAGCGCGGCGAGAGCGCGGCTTTCCTCGATGGAACGACGCAGCCGGCTCAACAGCATCGTGACGAAGATTAGGCCGATGACGGCCAGGCCGCCGACCAGCATCGTCGGCTCGAAGAAATTGCGCAGGCTGAGGTTCAAGACGTCGGGAACCGGGATCGAGACGTGCTGGACGCCGCGGACATCGCCGACCTTCCAGTCGGTCTTGGGGCTGGCGAGTTGGGTGTTGTGGCAGGCGACGCAGGTTTCCTTCATGACGATCGCGCTGGCATAGCGCACGAAGCGCTGCCCGTTTCGTTCCTCGAACCGCATGACCGGCTGCTTGGGATTGCCGGTCAATGTCGCGAGGGCCTCGCGTTCGAAGCTGTCGAGCAAGCGGTTCTGACGCCAGGGGAAGGGGTGGTCGCTGACGATGCCGAAGCTGGCGCCATCGGCCCGATTGGCGAGCAGGGTCCCGAGATCGATGGCCAGCGTGATGGGATACGGGATGACGTCGTGCCGCAGGTGATAGTCATGCGAAACGGTGACGCCCGCCGCTCGGGCGCGCGGCACGATTTCCGCCGAATAGAAATTACGGAATTCGGTGATCGCGAAGGACAGCGTCTCGGCCGCCTCGACGACGGTGGCGTCGCGCGTGCGGTCCGCCTGGCGCCACACGGCGCCGAGCAGCAGGAGCGAGGCCAAGGCGAGATAGGTGGCGATGAACGGCACCGGCCGTTCGATCATCAGCGACATCGCCCAGGAAAGGCGCTCATGCACACGGCGGTAAAAAGTCATTCCCACCACGGTCCGCTTTGTTTTGTTTGCGCCTGAACGATGACAGGCGATGCGCGATTGGCTCAGGCGAGCGAATCGCCTGAGCTATGCCGTAGGTGTAAGGCCGAGCGGTTAATAACCATTAAACTTAGGAGGGCCCCGCCTTTTTGCGATTTCAGCGAGGTTTTTTAGCGACTTCCAAGGCGGAAGTGTGCATCATGATTAAGGATGGTGGGCCGCAAGGCCGGGCCGGGGGGCGCCATAGTTTTCTCAATCTGAGGAGGAATCCATGGCAGGCTTTCGCGACAGAGTCGCGCAACTCTCGCGGGATCAAGGTAAAGACAGTACGTCTCCACAAGCCGGCGACGCCCCAACGGCGGCGCGCGACCCATCGCGTCCGATTATGCCGTCTAAGCCGGATTACGCGAGCGCCATCGCCGGCATCACCGGACAGTCGACGCCGACGGGCCCGCATGGCCACGGCGCCGCTGGCGTCAATACGCTGCCCGAGGACAATCGCCTTATCGTCGGCCGCAACATTCAGCTCAAGGGCGAGATCGGCGCGTGCGACACGCTCGTCGTCGAGGGCCGGGTCGAAGCTTCGATGAAGAGCCGTATCATCCAGACCGCCGAAAGCGGCGTGTTCATCGGCGAAGCCGAGGTGGAGACCGCGGAAATTCGCGGCCGTTTCGAAGGCAAGCTCACCGCCAACAAGCAGCTCGTGGTGCATTCGACCGGACGCGTCATCGGGACCGTGCGCTATGGCTCGATCATCATCGAGGAAGGCGGGCGCATCGGTGGCGACATCGAGGAAATCGGTGGCGAGAAGCGGGAAACCCGGCGTTCGTCCGAAATGAATCAAGCCGCATCGTAACGCCGGCCGCCTGCGGCTTGTCCAATGCTTCGCCCACCAGCGCATGAGCGAATTCCCTTCCCCGTTGTGGGGGAGGGTGAGGGTGGGGGGGAATTCGGAGGCGCGGTGGGGGATTCGTAGGCGCCAGATGATGCTCACCCCCACCCATCCTCCCCCATCGAGGGGGAGGTGAAGTGGAATGTGACCGGTCGCCCTAGGACGAAACCAGGCGCAGTTGCCGGTCGAACAGCTTGAGCACCTCGCCCAGGCTGGCGCCCTGGCGCAGCTTGCGACCGCCGCTCACGATCAGCCAATCGCCTTGCTGCCGTGAGCCGGCGGCGAGCTTGATGATGGTGTAGAGCGGTTGAGCGTTGGCGTGCAGGAAGACGGAAAAGAGGGCCGCGCCATCGCCATGATCGATGGCGTAGGCCTTCCATTCGCCGGAGATGATGCGCTGACTATAGACACCGAGGAGTTGGTTCAACTCCGCGCGGTCGAAGTGCACGACGCGCTTCTTCTTGGATTGGAAATCTGACAGGCGGAATAACTTAGCCATCGGCCTAACAGCGCCTCCCGCGGCCATGTTCCGAGCATAGGTGCCGGCCAAGTCTTCCCCATTTTTTGGGCCTCGTCCAGGGCGGAACCGTGTCCCGCTGGCTTTGGGCACAAGAGGGTTCCTTTAGGGGACCGTTTGCGCTAAGGAATTGAAGGTTTTCGCCCACTCCGGGCTTCACGCCCCGGCAGCCCATTGCTTCACTGTATCGGTCCATGGACAATTTCATACAAGAACTCGAAGAGGACCTCCGGCGCGACCGGTATGCCGCCCTCTGGCGCAAATATGGCCGATATGCCGCGGCACTGGCTCTGGCTATCGTCATTGCCGCCGCGGTGACCGTCGCATGGCGCCACTATCGCAACAGCGAGCGTTTGAAGGACAGCATGGCCTATAGCGCGGCGCTGTCGTTCGCCGATCGGGGCGGCAATGCCTGGGAAGGCGCGCTGTACTCCCTGCGCGACATCGTCCAGTCCGGCTCGACTCCCTACGCGACGCTCGCCCGCCTGCAGGAAGCCGCGTTGTTGCACAAGAATGGCAAGCCCGACGACGCCGCTGCCATCTACGACAGCATGTCGAAGGACAAGGCTGACGATCCGCTGTTCCGCGACCTCGCCGCATTGCTGCATGTGATGGTCATGCTCGACAAGGGTGACCCGCGGCAACTGGCGACGCGGCTGGGGCCGCTCGCCGGGCCGAGCAATCCGTGGCGCTATTCCGCGCTGGAGCTGCAGGCACTGCTCGCCCAGCGCGGGGGCGACACCGCTCAGGCGCGCGAAATCTACGCCAACCTCGCCGACGATCCCACCGCCCCGCGTCAGTTGCGCGGCCGGGCGGCGGAGATGCTCGCCATGCTCGGTTCCGCCAACGAATGAGAGTTGGCATTTCATCGATGACTGTTTCCCGTGACAATTCCCTGCGGCGGATCGGCGCCACCACGCTGGTCGCTGCGGCGTCGTTCATGATGTTGTCGGCCTGCGGCTGGTTCGGCGGCAGCCAGCAGCGACCGCTGCCAGGCGAACGGATTCCCGTGATGCAGCTCGAGCCCACCCTGCGGCCGGCGCCCGAACTCGCCAGCGAGCCAGTCGTCCTGCCGAAGCCGGCGGTCAACACGGACTGGCCGCAGCCGTTCGGCTCGCCCAGCCATACCGTCGGCCATGTCGAGCTCGGTGACGCGCCGCGCCGCGTCTGGAGCACCAGCGTAGGCCGTGGCTCGAGTTCGAGCCGCAAGCTGCTCGGTCAGCCGATCGTCGCCGAGGGGCGGGTCTATACGATGGACGCGCGGGCCCGCGTCAGCGCCCACGACGCGGACCGGGGGTCCCGTTTGTGGAGCATGGACATCCGGCCGGACGAGGAATCGAGCGGCATGCTCGGCGCCGGTCTCGCCTATGACGATGGCTTGCTCTACGCCTCCAGCGGCTTCGCCGAAGTGGTGGCGCTCGATGCCAAGACCGGCAAGGAAGTGTGGCGGCGCAAGATCTCCGGCCCGGTTCGCGGGGCGCCGGCGGTCGGCAACGGCCGGGTCTTCGTGGTCAGCCTCGACAACATGACTCATGCGCTCGATGCCAAGGACGGCCGCGTGCTGTGGACCCACACGGGCACCACGGAAGCTGCGGGCCTGCTCGGCGGCATCAGCCCGGCGCTGGCGGAGGACACGCTGGTGGTCGCCTATTCGTCGGGCGAACTGTTTGCCCTGCGCGCCTCGACCGGGCGCCAGCTTTGGGCCGATTTCCTGTCCCTGCCACGGCGCACCAGCGCCGTCTCCGACCTCAACGACATCCGGGCATCGCCGGTCATCGACCGCGGCCGGGTCTACGCCATCGGCAATGCGGGCCGCATGGTGTCGATCGTGTTGGGCAACGGCAACCGCGTGTGGGACCAGCGCATCAGCGGCAACCAGACGCCATGGGTCGCGGGCGACGTGGTCTACGCCGTGACCACCGACAACGATCTCGTGTGCCTGAGCGCGCGCGATGGCCGCGTGCGTTGGGTGCGCGCGTTGCCGCGCTGGGAAGACGAGAAGCGCAAGCGCGATCCCATCACCTGGGCAGGACCGGTGCTCGCCGGCGATCGATTGGTGCTCGCCGGGTCGAACGAATACGCCCTCTCCGTGTCGCCCTACACCGGCGACCTGCTGGGCCAGATCGAGCTGCCGGACGGCATTCTCATTCCGCCCGCGGTGGCCAATCGCACCCTCTACTTCCTGACGGATGATGGCGATCTGATCGCCTATAGGTGACCGCGTGAGCAGCGCAAAAACGCTCCCCGTGGTTGCCATCGTCGGCCGCCCCAATGTGGGCAAATCCACCCTGTTCAACCGCCTGGTCGGCAAGCGCCTGGCCATCGTCGATCCGACGCCGGGCGTC
Source organism: uncultured Rhizobiaceae bacterium (assembly GCA_964577835.1). GTDB lineage: Bacteria > Pseudomonadota > Alphaproteobacteria > SMXQ01 > SMXQ01 > CAVVYA01. Next base: position 2,764 of record CAZOBN010000133.1, on the reverse strand, counting down.
ACCCGCGACCGGCGCGAGGGCGAAGGCCGCGTCGGCGACCTGCGCTTCATCGTCATCGACACCCCGGGGTTCGAGGACGACACCGGCGACACGCTCGAATCGCGCATGCGCGAGCAGACGGCGCGCGCCGTCGAGGGCGCCGATCTCGCGGTCATGGTGATCGACGCGCGGGCCGGCGTCACGCCGTACGACGAGTATTTCGCACGCTGGCTGCGTCGCATGAAGAAGCCGATCTTGCTGCTCGCCAACAAGAGCGAGGGACGCGCCGGTGTCTCGGGCATCGGTGAAGCCTATGGGCTCGGCCTCGGCGATCCCGTGCCGATCTCGGCCGAGCATAACGAGGGCATGGCGGACCTCTACGATGCCATGCGCGCGCATCTCGAAGGGGATGCGGCGGCGTTCGACGCGGCCGACGACGCGGAGTCCGACATCGGCGTCGATGTGGAAGCACCCGCTGGTCTCGGCGACAAGCCGCTGCGCGTCGCCATCGTCGGCCGGCCCAACGTCGGCAAATCGACGCTGCTCAACGCGCTGCTCGGCGAAGAACGCACCCTGACCGGCCCGGAGCCGGGCGTCACCCGCGACGCCATCGCAGTCGACTGGAATTGGCGCGGCCGGCCGGTGCGCATCGTCGACACCGCCGGCATGCGCCGGCGTGCGCGTGTCAGCGAGAAGATCGAGCAGATGTCGGTCGCCGATTCCCTGCGCGCCATCCGCCTCGCCCAGGTGGTCGTGCTCGTGCTCGACGCCACGCAAATGCTCGAGCGGCAGGATCTCAACATCGCCAGCCTGGTGGCGGAGGAGGGCCGTTCGCTGATCATCGCCGTCAACAAATGGGATCTGGTGGACGATCCCGCCGCGGCGATCGGCCGGCTGCGCGACCGCATCGAAACCTCGCTGCCGCAGATCAAGGGCGTGCGCTTCTTCCGCGTGTCGGCCAAGCAGGGCGACGGGCTCGACGCCCTGATGGCGGGTGCCTTCGAATCCTTCGAGCGCTGGGATTCGCGCATTTCGACCGGCCGGCTCAACCGCTGGCTCGAATCGGCGATCGAAGCCAATCCGCCCCCCGCTCCGAGCGGCCGCCGCCTGAAGATCCGCTACATGGTCCAGGTCAAGACGCGGCCGCCGACCTTCACGCTGTTCTCCAGCCGGCCGGAGGAAATCCCGGACAGCTACCAGCGCTATCTCGCCAACGGCATACGCGAGACCTTCGATATGCCGGGCGTGCCGATCCGCTTCAACCTGCGCGGCGGCAAGAATCCCTATGTGCCGGAGTCGGACGGGGACTGAGGCGCGGCCATTCTCTCAACGGCGATATGTCTCATTGCGGAACGTTTCTAATCCGTCATGGCCCGATTCAGTCGGGCCATCCACGTCAAGCCGTCGCTTGCGACGGTGACGATCGGTGTCCGTCCTCCGCGTGCCCACCATCCAATGTCATGCTGGCGGCGCTTTCCCGGGAAACTTGGATACTGAACCGGACAGCCGTCGGACAAGCCGGGGCATGACGAAAAGAAAATCATATAAACCGGGAAAGAAGCGCCAGTCACGCCGCAACAAGCGCGGTCATGACGGTGTTAGCGAACTCTCACCGCCAGATGGCGATCAATCGACCGCGACGATCTCGCCGTGGCGGGTGTCGCTGGCCATCGCGAGCCGCACGAATTCCTCCGTCACCTCTTCCGGTGGCCGCAGCTTCATCGGGTCTTCGCCGGGGTAGGCTTCGGCGCGCAGGCGGGTGCGGGTCGGGCCGGGGTTGATCAGGTTGGCGCGCACCCGGGTCTTGTTGAGTTCGCCGGCCCAGGTTTTCACCATGGCTTCGAGCGCCGCCTTGCTCACCGCGTAAGATCCCCAATAGGGATGCCGTCCATCGGAGGCGCCCGAGGTCACGAAGATCGCGCGTCCCGCGGGCGACAGCTTGAGCAGCGGCTCGCAGATGCGGATCAGGCGCCAGTTGGCCGTCAGGTTGAGGGCCAGGGTGCGGTCCCACACCTCGGGCGCCACATGGCTCATCGGGCTGAGGATGCCGAGCCGGCCGGCATTGCCGACCAGCACGTCGAGCCGGCCGAAGCGCTGGGCGATCGCGCCGCCGAGTTGGTCGATCTTTTCGTAATCGAGCATGTCGAAGGGGACCAGGGTCGCCTGGCCGCCATTCGCGCGGATGGCGTCGTCGACTTCCTCGAGAGCGCCGGTGGTGCGCGCGGTGAGGATCACATGGGCGCCTTCGGCGGCGAAGCGCTTGGCCACGGCCGCGCCGATCCCGCGTGAGGCGCCGGTGATGAGGGCTATGCGGCCGGCGAGCCGGCCGCCCAACTCAACCACAGCCGACCTCGGTCATCGGCCCGCCCGGTTGAAGACTTCGCGCAGGAACGAGAGCTGCGCCGGCTTGTCGACGCCGTCCTGGTCGGTCAGCCGGATCGGGTAGTCGCCGCTGAAACAGGCGTCGCAGAACTGCGGCCGCGCGTCGTCGCGGGACGCCTCGCCCATGGCGCGGTAGAGGCCGTCCATGGAGATGAAGGCGAGCGAATCGACGCCGATAAAGCGCGCCATCTCCTCGATGCTGTATTGAGCGGCAAGCAGCTTGGCCCGTTCCGGGGTATCGACGCCATAAAAGCAGGGATTGGTGGTCGGCGGGCTGGCGATGCGCATATGCACTTCCTTGGCGCCCGCCGCGCGCACCATTTCGACAATCTTCTTCGACGTGGTGCCGCGCACGATGCTGTCGTCCACCAGGATGACCCGCTTGCCATCGATCGAGGCGCGG
>CAZOBN010000132.1:0-8547 GCA_964577835.1 uncultured Rhizobiaceae bacterium | reverse complement strand
AGGGTCGTCTTGCCGGTGCCGGACAGGCCGAAGAAAATCGCGGTGTCGCCCTTGGGCCCGATGTTGGCCGAGCAGTGCATCGGCATCACGCCCTTGGCCGGCAGCAGGTAGTTGAGGATGGTGAAGACCGACTTCTTGATTTCGCCGGCATACCAGGTGCCGCCGATCAGCACGAGCCGGCGCGCGAAGTTCACCAGGATGAACACGCCGGTGCGGGTGCCGTCCTGCTTGGGCACGGCGGTGAAGCCGGGCATCTGGATGATGGTGAAATCCGGCTTGAAGTGCGCGAGCTGCTCGTGCGACGGACGGATGAACATGTTGCGCGCGAACAGGCTGTGCCAGGCCGTCTGGGTGAGGACGCGCACGCCGATGCGATGCATCGGGTCGGCGCCGGCGAAGCAATCCTGGACGAAGATATCGCGGCCCTGCATATAGGCCAGCATCTGCTTGTAGATCGACTCGAAGCTGTCCTCGCTGAACGGCTGGTTGACCGAGCCCCACCAGATATTCGCCTTGTTCGCGGGCTCTTCGACGACGAACTTGTCCTTCGGCGTGCGGCCGGTGTGCTCGCCGGTCGCCACGACCAGCGCGCCGCCTGGAGCGAGCAGCCCTTCACCGCGACGGATGGCCTCCTCGTACAGAAGGGGCAATTCCAGATTGCGGTGAACAGCGGTGGTGTTCCGGAGACCATCGATCTCCAGTGAAAACGTATTCGTTAAAGCCACAGTTCTTCTCCAGGCTAACAGGTGTTCGAGACTGCCCCCCGAACGCCCCCCGAAATCTTCCGGTTCCGCCGGCCTTATGCGCAGGGGATAATCTCGCGCCGTACCGATCGAGAGGGGCGCAGCATAGCGGCTGGGAGGCGCAGCGTCAAAATCGCCGTGACGCTGCAAATGTTAAAATCTCTGCGATTTCAAGCAGTTTATGTTGCAGTGCGGTAGGAGGCAGACGTGTTGCCTGCCGATTTTTTATGCGGGTTGCGGTGATCCGGTGCGTGCCGGGCTGGCCGGCAGCAGGTGGGCCATGACATGGCCCACCGCACCCCCCAGGACAGCCCAGAACAGGGCCGAGGCGGCCAAGGAGGCGACCACGAAGCGAGCCGCCAGTTCGGCCGGAACGGTTCCGGCCTCGGCCGCCAGATGGGGCGCGCCGAGCAGGTGGGGGAGAACGATCAGGGCAAGGCCGGCGATCTGCAGCGGCCGTTTATAGGGCTTGCTGGGGGTAAACACGAGCAGGGCCAGACCGGCGGCCGTGCCCCCCACGGTCATGATCCACCACACCTGCCGGGCCGCCAGGTCGGCGGCGATCATGCCGGGCAATTCGGGCGGCAGGCCGAGGGCGGGGGCAACGGCGAACACGCCGTAACCGGCCAATCCCCAGATCACGCCGCGGCGCGCATCGACCGGCCGGCCGGCGAAAGCCATGGCCGCCGCCAGAATCAGCCCGAAGCCGACGCCCGCCAAAATATTGGCGAGCCACGTGAAGGCGCCACGCTCCAATCCATCGGCCGGCGCCCAAGCCTCCGGCGCGCCGTCATGATGATGATCGCCGGCGGTGGCCCCGTCATGAACGTGCGCAGGGGCGGGGGCGGCGTCTTCGAAAACCTCCGCGGCGAGGATCAAGGGCGTGATCTGCAGCATCTGCACCAGGGTCACCGCCGTTCCGGCGATGAACCCGGCGACCAGGCCGGCGGTGAGAACGCGCCGGAGAATGACGGTGATGGATGGGCCCATGGGACGCTCCGTCGCTGGCGCGGGCGGTCAGCCGCCCCGCTCGCGAATCTTGGGATTTGTCAGTGGCAGGGGAACGTGAAGGCGTGCCGTGTATCATGCGCCGCGTTGTGCAGCAACTCGGGCTGGGCAAAGCCGACGCCGAACAGGACGAACACACCCAGCATGAGAGCGAAAGCGGCGCTGAGCACGACGGCCGAGCGCGACGAGGCGAGCATGACTGCGGGATTGTGTGCGGGCGTAGCCACCTGCGTCTCCTATATCCTTATCGATTGCGACGAACGACACCGTAACAAAACGCGGGTGCCGGATAAAGTGCGTTGCCGCGTCAGAAGAACAGGCCGCCTTCGCCGAAGCCGCGCTGCCAGATCACCGACGCGCCGAGCACCGTGGTCAGCACCCCGATGACACCCGACAGGCCTTTGTAAAACCAGGTGACCCGGCGGGCCGTGAAGCGCAGCGGTAGCGCGATGATAATCGACAGCATGGCCATGCCGACGATCGAACCGAAGCCGAACAAGGCGATATACATCATGCCCTGCCACGCCGACTGGATCGTGCTCAGGGTCAGCACGACGAGCGCCGCGGAGCCGGCCATGCCGTGCATCAGGCCGACGAGCAGCGCGCGCCACGGCATCTTGGCGCGGTGCGCATGGCGGTGCGCGTCCATGTCATGGATTATGACCGGCGCGTGATGGCCATGGGCATGCACATGACGTTCGCCGTTGTGCTGGTGAATATGGACATGGATGCCGTCGCGGATCAGCCGGCGCAGCACGTCGAGGCCGAGAATCAACAGCATGACGCCGACCGCAAGCTCGAGGCCTTGGGCCACGGTTTCCGGCACCAGAGAATCCATCAGCAGGACGGCGGAGCCGATGACGAATAGGGTGACCGTGTGGCCGAGGCCCCAGGCGATGCCGAGCCGGGTGGTTTCCTTCACGCCGCGGCTGCGCGTGGCGAGCGATGCCACGGCGGCGACATGATCGGCCTCGAGGGCGTGCCGCATGCCGATCAACAGGCCAAACGTCAGAACGGACAACACGACGGAATCCCCCGAAAAAGGACGGCCCCGCCAGGATCGACGAGCGCACCATTCTATGCGTCTGGAAGCAGTTGGCGGTGCCGAACTGCGGGAAGGCAATCGAAAACGCGTCGCCATCATAGGGTTGGCGGGCCCCCCGTCAATAGCGCTGGCGCGCGCCGGCTGCGCGAAAAGATCGCGATACAGCCCTTTTACCGGTGCGGCAAAGCGTGGCAAAATGGCATTCTGCGGCGGTTTGGCGCTAAATGATTGAAATCGGCGGCGCTCCGCGCCAACTGACAGCATGGTTTCAGTGGCAACTGAAGAAGGAGTAGCGACGTGAGCGTCGCAACGGACAGGAATTCCGGAGTCACGAAAAACACCGGCGGCGCCAAGGCCCGCCGGTCTGTCGCCTTGGTCGATGACGATCAGAATATCCTGACCTCGGTGTCCATGGCCCTCGAAGCGGAGGGCTTCGAGGTGCGCACCTACACCGATGGTGAGGCCGCGCTCAAGGGTATGACCGAGAAGCTGCCCGATATCGCCATCCTCGACATCAAGATGCCGCGCATGGACGGCATGGAACTGTTGTCGCGCCTGCGCCGGCAGACCCAGATGCCGGTGATCTTCCTGACCTCCAAGGACGACGAGCTCGACGAGGTCCTCGGCCTGCGCATGGGCGCCGACGACTACATCCGCAAGCCGTTCTCCCAACGCCTGCTCATCGAACGGGTGCGCACGCTGATCCGCCGCTCCGAACTGTCGGGCGACAACGGTGGGGCAGCCGGCGGCGAAGGCATGATCGTGCGCGGCGATCTGGTGCTCGACCCGGCGCGCCACCTGTGCACCTGGAAGGGCAAGCCGGCCCAGCTCACGGTCACCGAATTCCTCATTCTGCAGTCGCTCGCCATGCGCCCCGGGCATGTCAAGAACCGCGACCAATTGATGGACGCGGCCTATGGCGAGCATGTCTATGTCGACGACCGCACCATCGACAGCCACATCAAGCGGTTGCGCCGCAAGCTGAAGTCCCTCGACAAGGAATTCAATCAGATCGAGACTCTCTACGGGCTCGGTTACCGCTATAAGGACAAGTAGCCCGCGCGGCCCCGCCCCGGAGCGAAGCGAATGTGGCGAAACGCGCAAGCAGCGGCCCGGCGGCAGCCCGTCCCGCCTTCCCCGGAGAGCGAGGGACAGGCTGTGCCGCCGACTCCGGCCGAGATACTTCCGCCGCAGCCAAGCGAGGCCGCGCCGACGTCCGGGCAAGGCGGCGTTCACAGTCCGACTCCGCGCATCCCCCGCCGGCATATCTCGCTGACGTGGCGCATTCTCGCGCTCAACGTGCTCGCGCTCGTCACCCTCGTCGTCGGCCTGCTCTATCTCGACCGCTATCGCACCAGCCTGATCGACGCCGAGCTCGATGCGCTGATCGTCCAGGGACAGATCGTCGCCGAGGCGATCGGCGAGGCGGCGGTAACGTCGAGCCCGGCAGAAGGTCAGGATTATCTCACCGCCAACACGCGTCCGCTGGTGCGCCGCCTGGCGGAGCCGGCCCACTTGCGAGCCCGGCTGTTCGCCATCAATGGCGATCTCATCGCCGACTCCCGCGCGTTGTCCGGACCCGGCGGCATGGTGCAGATCGCCGAACTGCCGGCGCCCGATCCGGAGCCCCAGGCTCTCGACCATGTGGTCGACGCCTATGAATGGATCCTGCGTCAGCTGCCCGGCCGGCGCGACTTTGCGCCCTATCGCGAATCGGCGCCGCAGGTCGCCACCGACTATCCGGAAGCGGTGCGCGCGCTGCGCGGCGAAGTCGGAACGGCCGTGCGCAACGCGCCTCAGGGCGGCCTGATCCTTTCCGTTGCCGTGCCGGTCAGCCGCTACAAGCAGGTGCTCGGCGCCATCATGCTGTCGACCGACAGCCGCGACATCGAAGAGAGCCTGCGCGACGTGCGGCTCGATATCCTCAACGTCTTCGCCATCGTCCTGATCTTCACCGTTCTGATGTCGCTGTATCTCGCCGGCACGATCGCGCGCCCCGTCCGCCGTCTCGCCGCCGCCGCGAAGCATGTCGGACTCGGTCACGGCCGCAAGGTGGAGATTCCCGACTTCTCCCGGCGCGGCGATGAAATCGGCGATCTGTCCGCGGCGCTGCGCGAGATGACCGATGCGCTGTGGAGCCGCATGGACGCCATCGAACGGTTCGCGGCCGACGTCGCCCACGAGATCAAGAATCCCCTGTCGTCCTTGCGCAGCGCCGTGGAAACAGCGTCGCGCATCGACGATATCGGCCAGCAGCGAAAGCTGATGTCCATCATCACCGACGACGTGAAGCGCCTCGACCGGCTGATCAGCGACATCTCGGACGCCTCGCGACTCGATGCCGAACTGTCGCGCGCGGAAAGCGAGCCCGTCGACATTGCCAACCTTCTCGCCACCCTCGTCGAAATTCATCAGGCGACGGCGCCTGCCGATGGTCCGCGCCTCGAGTACCAGTCCGACGACGTCAAGGACCTGGTGGTGTTCGGCATCGAGGATCGCCTGGTGCAGGTGTTCCGCAACCTGATCAGCAACGCCATTTCCTTCAGCCCGCCGGGCGGCACGATTCTGCTGCGCGGCTGGCGCGACGGCCCTTGGGTCAACATCGCCGTCGAGGATCGCGGGCCGGGCGTGCCGGAGGACAAGCTCGAGGCGATCTTCGAGCGATTCTACACCGAGCGGCCGAAGGGTGAGAAGTTCGGCACCCATTCGGGACTCGGCTTGAGCATTTCGAAGCAGATCGTCACCGCGCACAACGGTCGAATCTGGGCGGAAAATATCCACGAGGATCCGCAGAACAACGCAAGCCCGGTGCGCGGCGCGCGCTTCGTCGTCTCCCTGCGCGCGGCCCCGCGCACGAAGACGGTGGCGCCTGAACGATGAGCGCGGTCCTCCATGCGAGCTGCGTCGCAATCGAGAATGTCGGATGCCTGCTGCTCGGGCCATCGGGCAGCGGAAAATCCGACCTCGCCCTGCGGCTGGTGATGGATCACAAGGCAAGGCTGGTGGCCGACGATCAGGTGGCGCTCGAGCGGCGCGCCGACCGGCTCGTCGCTTCGGTGCCCAGCCCGCTTGCCGGCCTGATCGAGGTGCGCGGGATCGGCATCGTGCGGCTGGCGCACCGCGCTCGCGCGACCTTGGGTCTGGCGATCGTCCTGGTGCCCCCCGACGAAATCGAGCGGATGCCTGAAGCGGATGAGGGCGTCGAATATCTAGGGGTAGCGCTACCCCTTTTGCGCCTGACGCCGTTCGAAGCTTCGGCGCCCCATAAGGTTCGCCTTGCCGCGCGCCTGCGGAAAAGCTCTATTAGGCGCCGCTCATGACCGTCCGCACACCCAACCAGGTCCGCGGTTCCAACCGCGCGCGTTCCAAACCGGCAAGAAGCGCAGGCTCGTCCGCCAAGGCGCGTTCGGCCAAGGTGCGCGCCGCGCCGCGAACGCGGGTGATCCTGGTGACCGGCATGTCGGGCGCCGGACGGTCCTCCGCTCTCAAGACTTTGGAGGATCTCGGCTACGAAGCCGTCGACAACCTGCCGATCTCGCTGCTGTCGCGCATCGTGCGGCCGCCGACGCTGACGGCCAAGGCGCGTTCGGCCAAGCTGGAGGGCGGCAGCATGCGCCGCGCGCTCGCCATCGGCGTCGATATCCGCACCCGCGACTTCGGCGTCGAACCATTTCTCGAAGAGCTCGACCAATTGATGGCTCATCGCGAGCTCGACGTTCAATTGCTTTTTCTCGAATCCGGTGACGATGCGTTGCTTCGCCGCTATACCGAGACGCGGCGGCGCCATCCGTTGGCGATCGACCGTCCGGTGCGCGACGGCATTGCCCATGAGCGGCGCCTGCTGGCAGGCCTGCGCGCCAGAGCCGATAGCGTGATCGATACCAGCGATCTCGCGGCGAGCGATCTGCGCCGGCTGCTCGAGGGCGCTTATCGCTTGGACGAGAACGGCAAGCTTGCCGTCTGCGTCACCTCGTTTTCCTATCGCCAGGGCGTGCCGCGCGAAGCCGATCTCGTGTTCGACGTGCGTTTCCTGCGCAACCCGCACTACGTGCCGGCGCTCAAGCCCCATACGGGGCTCGACGAGAAGGTCGGCGCCTATGTGGCGTCGGATCCCGGTTTTAATGACTTTTACGAGGCGCTGACCCGGTTGCTCGGCATTCTGCTGCCGCGCTACGAGCAAGAGGGCAAAAGCTATCTGACGATCGGCGTCGGCTGCACCGGCGGTCGCCATCGCTCCGTTTACATCACCGAACGCCTCGCGCAATGGCTGCGGGAACGCGGCCCCGACGTCGCGGTCGTGCATCGCGACCTCCCGGAAGAGGAGGTATCCGCGGCAACCCGCACCGCCACCCAGGCGGCCGGCGCGATGTCCTAGGGATCGCACAAGGGGATTAGGATGATCGGATTGGTTCTGGTGACACATGGCAGGTTGGCGGAGGAATTCGTCGCCGCCCTCGAACATGTGGTCGGGCATCAGAAGAATGTGGCGGCCATCTGCATTGGTCCCGACGACGACATGGAACAACGGCGTGCCGATATCCTCGATGCGGTCGGCCGCGTCGCCGACGGCGACGGCGTCATCTTGATGACCGACATGTTCGGCGGCACGCCGTCTAACCTTGCGATCTCGGTGATGAGCGAGGCCAAGGTCGAGGTCATCGCCGGCGTCAATCTGCCGATGCTGATCAAATTCGCCAGCGTGCGCGAGTCCGAGCCGCTCGCCGCCGCCGTGGGCAGCGTCCAGGAAGCCGGGCGCAAATACATCAATGTGGCCTCGAGCCTGCTCGTGGATGTGCCGGCGGAGCGGGAAAAGGATCGTCGCTGAGTGAAGAAACCCGTCAAAGGCCGTACCGCCAAGTCGGGCGACGGCCCCCCGACCCGCGCGCCGCGCAAAGCCTCACCCGCCGCCAAACCGATCGCCGGAAGGTTCGAAGCGATAGTGGCCGTGGTCAACAAGCGCGGATTGCACGCCCGGGCCGCGGCAAAATTCGTCAAGCTGGCTGGAAATTTCGCGGCCGAGGTCAAGGTGACAGCCGTCAAAGGCGGCCTGGCCGGCGGTGCCGTCGTCTCCGGCCGTTCGATCATGGGCCTGATGATGCTGGCCGCGGGACCGGGAGCCGAGCTGAACATTGCGGCGGAAGGGGCCGATGCCCACGCCGCCCTGGCGGCCCTGACCCGCTTGGTCGAACAGGGATTCGACGAAGAAGACTAGGGTTTCCGCCGTCCGGGCCCGAGCGCAGCCTCGCCGGAGTCCTTTTCCCTGGGATATCCGGGGGCTTTTATATATAACAGTTGCCTTATATAGATGGCCGCCTCGGCTGGCCTCTCTACCTCCCTATTCTGCAGGAGCCTGTCCCCGTGAACGCCACGTCCTCTTCCGCGCCCTCAGCCGCCGCCAAGACCGCTCCTTCCGCCGACTACCGGGTCGCCGATATCGGCTTGGCCGATTGGGGCCGCCGTGAAATCGCCATCGCCGAGACCGAGATGCCCGGCCTGATGGCGCTGCGCGAGGAATATGGCAAAAGCCAGCCGCTCAAGGGCGCCCGCATCGCCGGCTCGCTGCATATGACGATCCAGACCGCGGTGCTGATCGAGACGCTCAAGCATCTCGGCGCGGACATCCGCTGGGCCTCGTGCAACATCTATTCGACCCAGGACCATGCCGCGGCCGCGATCGCCGCCGCCGGCACGCCGGTCTTCGCCTACAAGGGCGAGAACCTCGAGGAATATTGGGACTTCACCCATCGCATC
>CAZOBN010000131.1:0-8606 GCA_964577835.1 uncultured Rhizobiaceae bacterium | reverse complement strand
TCCCTCGCCAATCGCAGTTCGCGAAGCTTCGTCATGTTCTTGCGAACGGCGGCCGCCCTCTCCGCAGCAGCATTCAATACGCGAGCGTCGTCTTCTCGCGCCAGACGCCGTCTATTTTCTCTTGCGATCTGCTCAGGCGATGGCTCGCCATTCCTCCCGACCGTCACAACCGAAGATTCTCCGCGCTGCTCTTGCCGCGTTTGGGATCGACCTTGACCTCGTAGGAGACCTTCGCGCCCTCCGCGAGGCTGGTGAATCCCGCGCGCTCGACGGCGCTGATGTGAACGAACACATCCTTGCCGCCGTCGTCCGGCTGGATGAAGCCGAAGCCCTTTTGGGCGTTGAACCACTTGACTGTACCGTTTGCCATCTAAGGCCTCCTTGAGAAAACGCAGGAATGCGTGTTCGGACCCGCGACGATCGCGGGCCTTAATCCGAGTTCAAAGCATTGTCTTGGAAGGCCCGAAGGGCGAAAAGCAAGGCAGGCTAGAATTTCGAACGCTTTATAATTGGCATCGAAACGCGAAAAGGCAAGGGATTTGGTGATGTAACGACACCTTTCAGCCGTGAGCGGGGCTGAACCGTGACAGATTGTCCGCCTGCAATGCTGCGCATGACAGAAATCCAGCACTCGGTCGCCCGCCTGACGCGCAAACGGAACCCCGGCTTACCGGCCGGCCGTCCTGAACCGAAACTGCGGCTCGATGCAAAAACGGCGGCCCCTGAAGGGACCGCAAGCGCGACCCGAAGACTCCGCGGCGCGGCTTGCGTTGAGAACAGAACAAGAACTACTTGGACTTTATTTGCGGCAAGGCAGGTTCGTTGCGGGATCACTGTGTTCGCTACGTAGGTTCCCGTATAGCGCCAAAGAAACCGCCCAAAACGTCGAAGTTTCGCCCATTTTTACTAGGCAATCCCATTGACGCCCATAATAGCCCATGATATCCCATCTGATCCCAAGCCGCGGTTCGTATTGTGTCCGGGCGAAGGGTGGTCCTGCGAGGGGGCCGGCGGCGCGATTGGCGAAAAAATTTGGTCGGCGGGTGGGCAGGGGAGCCTATGGCGCTTTTTCTGGGCAGCTATGCGAACAAGGTGGATCGGAAGGGCCGCGTGTCCGTTCCGGCCCAGTTCCGTACCGCCCTGGCCGGCCAGGTGTTCAACGGCATCGTCGCCTTCCCGTCCTTTAAAGAGCCGACTATCGAGTCCTTCTCCGAGGGCGACATGTCGCGCCTGGCGGAAAGCCTCGAGCAACTCGACCAGTTCTCCCAGGAGCGCGAGGACCTCGCCACGATCTTCGCCGATTCGCTCCAGCTCGCCTTCGACGGCGAGGGCCGCATCACGCTGCCGCAACCCTTCGCCGATCATGCCGGCATAACCGACACCGCGCTGTTCGTCTCGGCGGTCGATCATTTCCAGATCTGGTCGCCGGAAACTTACGCCCGCAAGAAGAACGGGGCGCGCGAGCGCCTGCAGTCGCGCGGCGCCACCCTGCGGGTGCGGCCCTCGGGTGGTGGTTCGGCGGGCAGCGGTTCGTCCGGCGGTGCCGGCGGCGGCGGCGGTCCGCTCGCCTCCGGGCCAGCGGGCGCGAGGTAGTCGGCATGGCCCCCCACCCCACTCCAGATAGGAACCGGGAGGGCGCCTTAGGGTCTCTGTCTGCGTCCGAACCCAACGGTCATACCCCTGTACTCCTGAACGAGGTCCTCGCCGCCTTGGCGCCCAAGGACGGCGAGATCTTCGTCGATGGCACCTTCGGCGCCGGCGGCTATTCCCGCGCCTTGCTCGACTCGTGCGATTGCCACGTCTACGGCATCGACCGCGATCCGCGCGCACGCGCCGCGGCCGAGGCGCTCAAGGCGCGCTACGGCGAGCGCCTGACCTTCATCCCCGGCCGCTTCGGCGACATGCAGGCGCTGCTTGAGGCGGTCGGCGTCTCCGCCATCGACGGCGTGGCACTCGACCTCGGCGTCTCGTCCATGCAGATCGACGATCCGGCGCGCGGCTTTTCCTTCCGCGAGGACGGTCCGCTCGACATGCGCATGAGCGGCGCCGAGGGCGGCGACGGCCCGAGCGCCGCCGACGTGGTCAACAGCGCCGACGAAGAGACCCTGGCCGACATCATCTACAACTACGGCGAAGAGCGCTTCTCGCGCGCCATTGCGCGGGCCATCGTCGCCGCCCGCGCCGAGGCGCCGATCACCCGCACCGGCGCGCTGGCCGATATCGTGCGCGGCGCGGTGCGCCGGCGTCAGGGCGGCAAGGGCCGCCGCGCCACGGAAACCATCGATCCCGCGACGCGCACCTTCCAGGCGCTGCGCATCCACGTCAACGACGAGCTCGGCGAGCTCGATCGCGGCCTTGAAGCAGCCGAAACGCTGCTGCGCCCCGCGGGCCGTCTCGCCATCGTCTCCTTCCATTCCCTAGAGGACCGCCGGGTCAAATCCTTCCTCGCAGCCCGTTGCGGTACCTCGGCACGGCCCTCGCGCCACTCCCCATCCCTCCACGCCAGAGGGATCGCGCGAGGCGCCGTGCCAAGTTTCCGCCTGCTCACCCGCAAGGCGGTAAAGCCGAGCGCGGAAGAAACGGCGCGCAATCCGCGCGCGCGCTCCGCCCGGCTGCGCGCCGCGGTGCGCACCGAGGCGCCGCCTCATCAGCCTGCCCCGGACCAGCGAGGCCGCGCATGATCGGCCGCACCACCCTGCTGTGGCTCGCGCTCGCCGCGCTCGTCGGCTTCGGCCTGTTCCACGTCAAGTATCAGGTCATGGCGCTCGAGGAATCGCTGTCGCGCCTCAATGCCGCCACGCTGCGCGAGCAAAATCAGATCCATGTGCTGGAAGCCGAGTGGAGCTATCTCAACCGCCCGTCGCGGCTCGAAGAGCTGTCGGAACGCTACCTCGAGCTCAAGCCGATCGCGCCGAGCCAACTCGCCACCATCGCGTCGCTGCCCAAGCGCAAGACCGACGAGGAAATCCTCGCCGACCCGTCGCGCATCGCCAAGATCACGCCGCCGCGCAAGCCGCCGGTCCCTGGCCATGGCGTCGTGCCGGAGGCGCCGGAGGCGCCCGTCACCATGGTGGGGCCGTCGCGCGCCGTGCAGCTGCCGGCACCGGTCACCGCCGCCGGGCTGACCGTGGAGGGACGCCGATGACCGGAAAGGACCATACGCACCGCCTCGACGGCGCCGCCAAGCAGGCGATCGAGATCGGCCGCACCCGGCTGCTCGTCGCCGGGCTCGTGTTCGCGATCGCCTTCAGCACGATCAGCGTGCGGCTCGCCGACATCACCGTCCTGCAGCAGGGCCATGAGCCGCGCATCGCCCAGGCGGCGCGTCCCGGCGCGGCCTCGACCATGCGCGCCGACATCGTCGACCGCAACGGCGAGCTGCTGGCGACCTCGCTCGCCACGGCGTCGCTCTATGCCAATCCGAAGCATGTGATCGACGCCGGCGAAGCCGCCGGCAAGCTGGTCGCGGTGCTGCCCGAACTGAGCCAGGCGGAGCTGCAGGCCAAGCTCGCGAGCAACCGCAGCTTCGTGTGGATCCGGCGCCATCTCACGCCGCGCCAGCAATACGATGTGAACCGGCTCGGCATCCCGGGCGTTTACTTCCAGCGCGACGAGCGCCGCGTCTATCCGCAGGGCCCGCTGGCCGCCCATGTGGTCGGCTTCACCAACGTGGACGGCGAAGGCCTCGCCGGTATCGAGAAATCCTTCGACGAGGTGCTCAAGGGCGGCGGCCGGCCGCTCGCGCTGTCGATCGACATCCGCGTCCAGCATGTGCTGCGCCAGGAACTGACGGCGACGGTCGCGCGCTTCCGCGCCATGGGCGCCGCGGGGCTCGTGCTCGACGTCGAAACCGGCGAGGTGGTGGCCATGGTGTCGCTGCCCGATTTCGATCCGCACAACCCGACAGGCCTCGACGCGCAGACGCTGTTCAACCGCGTGACGCTGGGCGTCTATGAGCAAGGCTCGATGTTCAAGATCTTCACCTCCGCCATGGCGCTCGATTCCGGCAGCGTCACCATGGCGAGCGTCTTCGATGCCTCCAAGCCGATCAAGATCGCGCGCTTTACCATCTCCGACTATCGCGGCCAGAACCGCTGGCTGTCGTTGCCGGAGGTCCTGATCTACTCGTCGAACATCGGCGCCGCCAAGATGGCGCTCGCCGCCGGCACCGCCGTGCAGCGCAAATATCTCGGCGCATTCGGCATGCTGCGCCCGGCCACCATCGAGCTGCCCGAAGTCGGCGCGCCGATGGTGCCCTCGCCGTGGCGCGAGATCAACACCATGACCATCGGCTTCGGCCATGGCATCGCTGTCAGCCCGCTGCAGATGGCGACCGGTGTGTCGGCGGTGGTCAACGGCGGCGTGCTGCGGCCGATCACCCTGCTCAAGCGCGTGCCGGGCGAGAAGCCCGAGGGCACCCGCGTGATCGCCCAGAGCACCTCGATGAATGTGCGCAAGCTGATGCGCGCGGTGGTCACCGATGGCTCCGGCAAGAGCGCCAATGTTCCCGGCTATCTGCTCGGCGGCAAGACAGGCACGGCGGAAAAGATCGGCGAGCACGGCGGCTACAAGCGCAAGGCGGTGCTGTCGTCATTCGTCGGCGTCTTCCCGATGAACAATCCGCGCTATGTCGTGCTGGCCTCGATCGACGAACCGCAGGGCATCAAGGAAAGCTACGGCTTCGCCACCGGCGGCTGGACCGCGGCGCCTGCGGTGGGGCGGATCGTCACGCGCGCCGCGCCGATCCTGGGCGTCGCGCCGGTCGATGACAACGATGAGCAGATCACGGCCAAACTGAACGTCAAACACCAGACACGGGGGCGCGCGGTTGCGTCTCAATGATCTTTTAGATGGCGAGGCAGAAGCGTTGGTTGCGGTTAAGAAATCGGCGGAGATAGACATCGTTGGCCTCACGGCCGACTCCCGCGAGGTACGCGACGGCTATCTGTTCGCCGCCTTGCCGGGCACCAAGGCCGACGGCACCCGCTTCATCGGCGAGGCGCTGGCGCGCGGCGCCGCGGCAATCCTGGCGCCGGCCGGCACGCAGCTCACCGACATCGTGGTCGGCCGCGCGGCACGGCCTCTGGCGCTCGTCACCGACGACAACCCGCGGCGCCGCCTGGCGCAGCTCGCGGCGCGCTTCTATGGCCCGCAGCCAGGCACCATCGCGGCGGTCACCGGCACCAACGGCAAGACCTCGGTCGCCAACTTCACGCGGCAGATCTGGGCCATGATGGGCAACGAAGCGGCAAGCCTCGGTACCCTCGGCCTGCAGACGCCGCGCGCGTTCACCCCCGGCGCGATGACCACGCCCGACACGGTGACCCTGCACCGCATGCTGGCGGATCTCAAGAAAGAGGGCGTCGAGCACCTGGCGATGGAAGCCTCGTCCCACGGCCTCGACCAGTATCGCCTCGATGGATTGCAGCTCACCGCCGCGGCCTTCACCAACCTGACCCGCGATCATCTCGATTACCATAAGACGCTCGAAGCCTATTTCGCCGCCAAGGCGCGGCTGTTCGCCGAGCTGCTGCCGGAAGGCGGCATGGCCGTGCTCAATGCCGATGTGCCGGAATTCGACACCCTGAGCACGATCTGCGCCGCGCGCGGCCAGCGCGTGGTGTCCTACGGCGAGGCCGGCACGGACGTCCGCATCGCGGTGCGCCGCGCCCTGCCTCACGGCCAGCGCGTGCGCTTCGAGGTCGCCGACGAGCGCATGGATATCGATCTGCCGCTGGTCGGTCATTTCCAGGTGATGAACGTCGCCTGCGCGCTGGGCTTGGTGGTCGCCACCGGCGGCGCGGCGCGGCCGGCGCTCGAAACCCTGGAACATCTGCAAGGCGTGCCCGGCCGCATGCAGCTCGCCGCCCAGCACCCGTCGGGCGCCGCGGTCTATGTGGACTACGCCCATACGCCCGATGCCTTGTCGAATGTGCTGCAGGCGCTGCGGCCGCACGCGCGCGGCCGCCTCATGGTGGTGTTCGGCTGCGGCGGCGACCGCGACGCCGGCAAGCGCCCGCAGATGGGCCGCATCGCCAGCGCGCTGGCCGACCGGGTCATCGTCACCGACGACAACCCGCGCGGCGAGGACCCCGCCGCCATCCGCCGCGCCGTGATGGCCGGCGCCGGCGGCGCCATCGAGATCGGCGACCGCGCCGAGGCGATCGACGCGGCCGTGGCGGCGCTCGCCCCGGGCGACGTGCTGGTGCTCGCCGGCAAAGGCCACGAGCAAGGCCAGATCGTCGGCGGCACCACGATCCCGTTCGACGACCTGGCCGAAGCGCGCAAGGCGGTGGCGCGCCACGGCGGCCAGACGGACCGCGCGCCATGAACGAAACCTCGCGCGCCCCGCTGTGGACCTCGACGGAAGCCGAAACGGCGACCGGCGGCCGTTCGAGCGCGCCCTGGTCGGCGGCCGGCGTGTCGATCGACAGCCGCACGCTGAACCGCGGCGACCTGTTCGTCTCCATCCAGGGCCCCACCTTCGACGGCCATGCCTTCGTCGCCGATGCCCTGAGCAAGGGCGCCGCCGCAGCCGTCGTGTCGCGCCGGCCGGACAATGTCGCGGCCGATGCGCCGCTGCTCATGGTCGGCGATCCCTTCGCGGCGCTGCAGGCCCTTGCCCGTGCATCGCGCGAGCGATCGCGCGCCCGCATCGTCGCCGTGACCGGCAGCGTGGGGAAGACCAGCACCAAGGAGGCGCTGCGCTTCGTGCTCGCCGCCCAGGGCCTGACCCACGCCAGCGAAGGCAGCCTCAACAATCATTGGGGCGTGCCGCTGTCCTTGTCGCGCATGCCGCGCGAGGCCGCGTTCGGCGTGTTCGAGCTCGGCATGAACCATGCCGGCGAGATTTCGCCGCTGACCAAGCTGGTGCGGCCCCATGTGGCGGTGATCACCACCATCGAGGCGGTGCATCTCGAATTCTTCGACTCGGTCGACGACATCGCCGCCGCCAAGGCCGAGATCTTCGACGGCGTGGTCGAGGGCGGCGTCGCCGTGCTCAACCAGGACAACGCCTATTTCGGCTACCTTGTCCGCCAGGCCTTGGCCCGCGGCGTTGCCCGCGTGCTCGGTTTCGGCGCCGCCCCGGGCGCCTGGGCGCGCCTCGTCAGCTATCGCCAGATCGAGGGCGGCAGCCAGGTCACGGCCGAAGTCGCCGGCCGGCCGGTGAGCTACCAGCTCGGCGCGCCGGGCCGCCATGTCGCGAACAACAGCCTCGCCGTGCTCGCCGCGGTTTCCCAGCTCGGCGCCAGTGTCGCGACCGCCGCCCGCATGCTGAGCGAGCTGACCCCGCCCCAGGGGCGCGGGGCGCGCCATGAGATCGCGCTCGATCCGAACTATCCCGAGAACCGCTTCACCCTGATCGACGAAAGCTACAACGCGAGCCCGCCCGCCATGCGCGCCGCCTTCGCGGTTCTGGCCGCCATGGAACCCGGCGCCCGCGGCCGGCGGATCGCCATACTGGGCGACATGTTGGAACTTGGACCCCAATCAGCAGAAATTCACGCCGAACTGGCACAAGATCTAGTATCCGATGACATCGATCTGGTATGCACAGCAGGTGCGAACATGGCGCATCTCAGCGAAGCGCTGCCACGCGATATGCGCGGCGGACATACGGCGCGAGCGGAGGAGTTGCTGCCCCTGGTGCGCAAACTGATCCGGCCCGGGGACGTGGTCGTGGTCAAGGGGTCCCATGGCAGCCGCATGGGATTGATCGTCGAGGCACTGTTGGCCGGCGCGGCGGCGCGCCGTCCGGCAGCCAACGGCAGTTAAAAGAAAGGCCGCCGCTCCGATGCTTTACAACTTGCTCGCCCCGTATGCCGACCAGTTCGTTGCGTTCAACCTGTTCCGCTACCTGACCTTCCGCACCGGTGGGGCGATCGTCACGTCCCTTATGGTCTGCTTCATCTTCGGCCCGAGCGTCATCCGCTGGCTCAAAAGCAAACAAGGCCGCGGCCAGCCGATCCGCACCGACGGGCCGGAAAGCCACCTGCTGACCAAGAAGGGCACGCCCACCATGGGCGGCTTCATCATCCTGCTCGGGCTGTCGGTCGGCACCCTGCTGTGGGCCGACCTGGCCAACCGCTACGTCTGGGCCGTCCTGCTGGTGACCGTGGGCTTCGGTCTGGTCGGCTTTGCCGACGACTATCTGAAGCTCACGCGGCGCAGCCACAAGGGCGTGCCCGGCAAGATCAAGCTGCTTTTCGAATGCATCATCGCCCTGGTCGCGGTGCTGTGGATCAACCACGTGACGCCGGTGCCTCTGGCCTCCAGCCTCGCCATGCCCTTCTTGAAGGACACCCTGCTCAATCTCGGATGGTTCTTCATTCCGGTGGCGGTATTCGTCGTGGTCGGCGCGTCCAATGCCGTCAACCTGACCGACGGGCTCGACGGCCTGGCGATCGTGCCGGTGATGATCGCCGCCGGCTGCTTCGGCCTGATCAGCTACCTGGTCGGCAACGCCGTGTTCGCCAACTACCTGCAGATCCACTCCGTGGTCGGCACCGGCGAGCTTGCGGTGTTCTGCGGCGCCCTGGTCGGCGCCTCCCTCGGCTTCCTGTGGTTCAACGCGCCGCCCGCCATGGTCTTCATGGGCGACACCG
>CAZOBN010000130.1:0-8651 GCA_964577835.1 uncultured Rhizobiaceae bacterium | reverse complement strand
CGAGCTGATCGAGAGCGAGCTGTTCGGCCACGAGCGCGGCGCCTTCACCGGCGCCACCACGCGCCATGTCGGGCGCTTCGAACAGGCCGAGGGCGGCACGCTGTTCCTCGACGAAATCGGCGATATGCCGCTGGAAGCCCAGACACGCCTGCTGCGCGTGCTGCAGGAGGGCGAATACACCACCGTCGGCGGCCGTACGCCGATCCGCACCAATGTGCGTATCATCGCCGCGACCCACCGCGATCTGCGCCAGTTGATCCGCCAGGGCCTGTTCCGCGAGGACCTGTTCTATCGTCTCAACGTGGTGCCGATCCGCCTGCCGCCGCTGCGCGAACGCACCGAGGACATTCCCGCTCTGGCCCGTCACTTCTTCGCCCAGGTCGCCGCCGAAGGCTTGCCGCACAAGCGCCTCGACGATAGCGCCTTGGAACGCCTGAAGTCCTATCGCTGGCCCGGCAACGTGCGCGAACTGGAGAATCTGGTGCGCCGTCTCGCCGCGCTTTATTCCCAGGAACTCATCGGCATCGATGTCATCGAAGCGGAACTGGCGGAAACCTCGACCGCGCCGGTTCCCGAGCAGGAAAAGGCCGAAAGCCTGACCGGCTCCGTCGAACGCCACCTGCGCGACTATTTCTCGGCCCATCGCGAGAGCCTGCCGCCGCCCGGACTCTACGACCGGATCCTGCGCGAGATCGAGCGCCCCTTGCTCAGCCTCAGCCTGGGAGCGACCCGCGGCAACCAGATCAAGGCAGCCCAATTGCTCGGCCTGAATCGAAATACTCTGCGCAAGAAGCTCCGCGAGTTGGACATTCAGGTCATCCGCGGCCTAAAATAGCGTCCTTGTAACACCTGTGGCGCTTGCGCCACGGATGAGAGACGCGGGGCCGATAGCCGGCGGATGGTTGAAGCGACGTCTGGAATAACGCCGCCTGGTGCCCCTTTGGGGCGTTCCCGGCAGTTCTTGGCATGGGCGGAGCGGGTAGGCCTGGGGCGCAAGCTTGCCGTCGCCCTGACGGTCGCGGCCCTGGCGGCCTGCGTCGCCACCTATATCGCGCTCACCGAATCGCCGCCGTTCGGCGCGTCCCCGACCAAGATTCTGCTGCTGCTCAATGTCGACCTGATCCTGTTGCTGGCGCTCGGCACGGTGATCGCGCGGCGCATCGTGCAGATCTGGGCGGAGCGGCGGCGCGGCTCGGCCGGGTCGCGTCTGCACAGCCGGCTGGTCATGCTGTTCAGCGTGCTGTCGGCGACTCCCGCCATCGTCGTGGCGGTCTTCTCGGCTCTGTTCTTCAACATCGGCGTCGAGTCGTGGTTCAACGACAAGGTGCGCACAGCGGTCAACGAATCGCTCGCCGTGGCCGAGGCCTACCTGCGCGAGCATCAGAACGTGATTCGCGGCGACATCCTCGCCATGGCCAACGACCTCAATCGCGAAGGCTCGCTGCTGATGGACAACCCGGGGCGGCTCAATGCCCTGGTCGAGACCCAGACCCTGCTGCGTTCGCTCAACGAGGCGATCGTGTTCGACAGCGCCGGCCGCGTCATCGCCCGCTCGCGCCTCAGCTTCGTGCTCGAATTCGAACCGGTGCCGACGGATGCGTTCGAGCGCGCGCGCGACGGCAAAGTGGTGATCTTCGTCAGCGAAACCGACGACCGGGTGCGCGGCCTGGTCAAGCTGGAGGGGATGTACGACAGTTTCCTCTATGTCGGCCGCCTCGTCGATCCGCAGGTCGTCAACCACATGGCGCAGACCCAGGACGCGGTGCGCGCCTACGCCGGGCTGGAGGCGAGCCGCTCGGAACTGCAGATCTTCTTCGCCATGATCTTCGTGGTGGTCGCTCTGCTGCTGCTGCTGGCCGCGGTATGGGTCGGACTGACCATCGCCAATCAACTGGCGCGGCCGATCAGCGCATTGATCTCCGCCGCGGAGCGCGTGCGTTCGGGCGATCTCGGCGCCCGCGTCGAGGAGGGCCCCGCCAACGATGAGCTCGGTTCGCTTAGCCGCGCCTTCAACCGCATGACGAGCCAGCTCGAGGATCAGCGGCGCGAGCTGGTCGAGGCAAACCGCCAAGTCGACGCCCGGCGCAGCTTCATCGAAACGGTGCTGGCCGGCGTGTCGGCCGGCGTGATCGGGCTCGACGCGGAGACGCGCATCAATTTTCCCAACCGCACGGCCTCGAAGCTGGTCGGCAGCGATCTGTTCGCCATGATCGGCCATCCGATGGCGGAGGTGGTTCCCGAGATGGCCGCGCTGCTCGAAGCGGCGCGACGCCGGCCCAACCGGCTGCACGAGGATCAGATCGAGCTGGTGCGCGACGGTCGCTCGCGCGTGCTGCTGATCCGCATCGCCGCCGAGCGCGACGAAAGCCATGTCGGCGGATTCGTGGTCACTTTCGACGATGTCACCGAGCTGCTCGCCGCCCAGCGCAAGGCGACGTGGTCGGACGTGGCCCGCCGGCTGGCGCACGAGATCAAGAATCCGCTGACGCCGATTCAACTCTCGGCCGAACGGCTGCGTCGAAAGTATCTCGCGGAGATCAAGAACGATCCGCAGGTCTTCAGCATCTGCATCGACACCATCATCCGCCAGGTCGACGATATCGGCGGCATGATCGACGAGTTTTCCTCCTTCGCCCGCATGCCGGCGCCCGTGCTCAAGGAATGGGATCTGGCGGAGATCGCGCGACGCACCCTGTTCCTGCAGCAGAATGCCAATCCGGGCATCGCATATGAGGATAGGGTTCCAGCCGGTGAGTTCCGCTTGATGTGCGACTCGCGTCAGATCGGACAGGCGCTGACCAATCTGATGCTCAACGCCGCGGACTCGGTCAAGGAGCGTCTGGCCGGCAGCAACGGCGGGAACCCGGGACAGGGCGGTGGCGAGATTGTTCTGAGCGTGACGCGCGACGCGGGCCGCATCTCGATCGTTGTCGAAGACAACGGCCTCGGCTTGCCGAAGGATCAGCGCCATCGCCTGACGGACCCATATGTCACGACCAAGTCCACGGGCACCGGTCTAGGGCTAGCCATCGTGCGCAAAATCATGGAAGATCACGGCGGCGAATTGATCCTTGAGGATCGTGCCGGGGGTGGAGCGAGGGTCAGCTTGATTTTTAGAGCCGCCGAAACACAGTTGACTCAGGAAGCAGACACAATGCCCGCCGCGGGTCATGCCGGCCTCCGCAAGATTTCTCCCCCATGAGCCACGATATCCTGATCGTCGACGACGAAGCCGATATTCGCATGTTGATGTCCGGCGTGCTGCGCGACGAGGGCTATCAGACTCGTGACGCAGCCGACAGCGACTCGGCGATCGCCGCCATTCAGGCGCGTCGTCCCAGCCTTGTCATCCTCGACATCTGGTTGCACAACTCGCGACTCGACGGGATCGAGATCCTCGATGTCATCCGGCGCGATCATCCCGACGTGCCCGTCGTCATGATCAGCGGCCATGGCAATATCGAGACCGCCGTCACCGCGATCAAGCGCGGCGCCTATGAATATATCGAGAAGCCGTTCAAGGCGGACCGCCTGCTGCTGGTGGTCGAGCGCGCTGTCGAGGCGGCGCGGCTCAAGCGCGAGAACGCCGAACTGAAGATGCGCGCCGGCGGCGAGCTGATGCTGGTCGGCGATTCGTCGTCGGCCAACCAGTTGCGCACCATCATCGACAAAGTCGCTCCGACCAACAGCCGCGTGCTGATCAGCGGCCCGCCGGGCGTCGGCAAGGAAGTGGTGGCGCGACTCATCCACACCCGGTCCGGGCGCAACAACGGTCCGTTCATCCCGGTCAATTGCGCGGCCATGGGCCCCGAACATATCGAAATGGCCCTGTTCGGCGTCGAGGCCGGCGTCGAAGGGCCGAACATGCCGCGCAAGACAGGGACCTTCGAGAACGCCCACGGCGGCACCCTGTTTCTCGACGAGGTGGCCGACATGCCGCTTGTCACCCAGGGCAAGATCGTGCGCGTTTTGCAGGAGCAGACCTTCGAGCGCGTCGGCGGACACACCAAGGTCGAAGTCGATGTGCGGGTTGTCGCCTCGACCAACCGCGACCTGCAGGAGCAGATCGCCGCCGGGCGGTTCCGCGAGGACCTCTTCTATCGCTTGAACGTGGTCCCGGTGAAGGTGCCGCCGCTCAAGGAGCGGCGCGAGGACATTCCGGGCCTGGTGAAGCACTTCATGCAGCAGACGGCGCGTTCGTCGGGTCTGCCGGAGCGCGAGATTGGCGAGGACGCCATGACCGCCCTGCAGGCGCACAACTGGCCTGGCAACGTGCGTCAGTTGCGCAATGTCGTGGAGTGGCTCCTCATCATGGCGCCGGGCGAAATCGGCAGCAAGATACGCGCCGACATGCTGCCGCCGGAGATTCTCGACATCAGCCCGGCGGTGCTGCGCTGGGACAAGGCGAGCGAAATGATGGGCCTGCCGCTGCGCGATGCGCGCGAAGTCTTCGAACGGGAGTATCTCGCGGCGCAGATCCTGCGCTTCGGCGGCAACATCACGCGCACGGCGTCGTTTGTCGGCATGGAGCGCTCGGCGCTGCATCGCAAACTGAAATCGCTTGGCCTGACCAGCGGAGACGGTCCCTTCGCCTGATCGGCGAGGGAGGCAACAGGAAGCACTTTTTCATGAAAGTCATCGTCTGCGGTGCCGGGCAGGTCGGCACCAGCATCGTCCGCCATCTGGCGGCCGAGAACAACGACGTCACGGTGATCGACCAGTCGCCCGAGCTGGTGCGCAAGATCAGCGACGCGCTCGATGTCAAGGCGATGGAAGGCTTTGCCTCCCACCCGAATGTGCTCGAGGCCGCCGGGATCGCCGACGCCGACATGATCATTGCCGTGACCTACTCGGACGAGGTGAACATGGTGGCCTGCCAGATCGCGCACTCGCTGTTCGATGTGCCGACCAAGATCGCCCGCGTGCGCCACCAGAGCTACCTGGAGCCGCGCTGGGCGAGCCTGTTCAGCCGCGAGCATATGCCGATCGACGTGATCATCTCTCCCGAAATCGAGGTGGCGCGCGCCATCATGCGGCGGCTCGACGTGCCCGGCGCCTTCGATATGATCCCCATGGCGGACGGCAGGGTGCGTATCGTCGGCGTGCGCTGCACCGACGATACGCCAATCGTCAATACGCCCCTGCGCCAGCTCACCGAACTGTTTCCCGACCTCAACATCATCGTCATCGGCATCGTGCGCGAGGGCAAAGGTTTCGTGCCGTCCGCGGAAGATCATCTGCTTCCCGGTGACGAGGTCTACTTCGTCGCCGATACAGAGCACGTCAGCCGCGCCATGATGACCTTCGGCCATGAGGAGAAGGCCGCCCGCCGCATCGTCATTCTGGGTGGCGGCAACATCGGCCGCTATCTGGCGCGCGAGATAGATCAGCACCCTGTGGTCTCGGCCAAGGTCATCGAATGCGACCAGGCGAAGGCGGAGCAGGCGGCGTCGGAGCTGCGCCATACGGTCGTGCTGCACGGCGACGCGCTCGATCCGGAAATCCTCGAAGAGGCCAGCGTGTCGTCGGCGGAAGCGGTGGTCGCCGTCACCAATGAGGACGAGGTCAACATCCTGGCCTCGCTGCTCGCCAAGCGCTCCGGGGCGCAGCGGGCCATCACCCTGATCAACAAGACCAGCTACTCGCCGCTGATCTCCAGCCTCGGCATCGACGTGGTGGTCAGTCCGCGCGCCATCACGGTTTCGACCATCCTGCAGCACATCCGGCGCGGCCGGATCCGCGCGGTCTACTCGCTCGGCGACGGATTCGGCGAAGTGATCGAGGCGGAAGCGCTGGAAACATCGCCGTTGGTCGGCCGCTCCCTGCGCGAGATCGATTTTCCCGAAGGCGTCATCATCGGCGGCCTGATCCGCGGCGGAGAGGTCATCATTCCGCGCGGCGACACCGTGGTGAAGCCGAAAGACCGGGTGATTCTGTTCGCCACCGCGGCGGCGGTGAAGAAAGTTGAGCGGATGTTCTCCGTGAGGCTTGAATTTTTCTGAGTCTTGGTCTCTTTTGCCGTCGTCCGACGGCAGTCTTCTACAAGTCCACGAGATTCATCCTTCCCATCGAGCCATGTCGCGAATCGCCTACGTCAACGGTTGCTACGTCCCACACGCCCGCGCGGCGGTCCATATCGAGGATCGTGGCTATCAGTTCGCCGACGGCGTCTATGAGGTGGTCGGCGTGGTCGGCGGCCGGCTGATCGACGAGGCGCTGCATCTCGACCGGCTCGACCGCTCGCTGGGCGAGGTCAGCATCCGGCCGCCCATGTCGCGCGCCGCCCTGCGCTTCATCATCGGCGAGATCATCCGGCGCAATCAATTGCATCACGGCATCGTTTATATTCAGATCACGCGCGGCGTGGCGCCGCGCGATCACGTGTTCCCGGTCCGGGCCAAGCCGGCCGTGGTGATGACGGCGCGCCGCCTCAAGCTGCCCGATCCGAAGGTCGTGGCGCGCGGCGTCGACGTGATCACCTTGCCCGACTTGCGCTGGAAACGCTGCGACATCAAGAGCGTGTCCCTGCTGCCCAACGTGCTGGCCAAGCAGATGGCCAAGAAGAAGGGTGCCTACGAGGCCTGGCTCGTCGATGACGAGGGTTTGATCACCGAGGGCACCTCGACCAACGCCGGGATCGTGACCAAGAAAGGGGTGCTCGTCACCCGGGCGCCGGATGCGGCCATCCTCAATGGCGTGACGCGGCGCGCGGTCCTCGATCTGGCCCGCCGGGAGGGCATCAGGATCGAGGAGCGCTGCTTTACCTTGAAGGAGGCCTTGTCGGCCCGCGAGGCCTTCATCACCAGCACGACCAATTACGTGATGCCGGTCGTTCATATCGACGGCAAGCCGGTTGGCGACGGCAAGCCGGGACCGTTCAGCCGCAAATTGCGCGAGGGGTATCTGGCCTATATGGCGAAGGCGGCGGAGGGCGAGCCGCTCGTGGCGGGGCGCGGTAAGCCGAAGCGCTCGGGTCGCCAATGACCATGTCGTTGCCGGCGCCGCGCGCCATCCTGTTCGACTGGGACAATACCCTGGTCGACAACTGGGGCGCCATCCACGAAGCGCTCAACCTGACGCTGGCCGCCATGGGCCATCCGACCTGGACCTATGACGAGACGCGCTTGCGCGTGCAGCGCTCGTTGCGCGACAGCTTTCCCCAGATGTTCGGCGAGCGCTGGCCCGAGGCGCGCGACATCTATTATCGGAGCTTTTCGGATGTTCATCTGCAGACGCTGCGGCCCATGCCGGGCGCTGCGGAGTTGCTCGAGGAGTTGGCCGCCAGTGGCCTCTATCTCGCGGTGGTGAGCAACAAGACCGGCAAGTTTCTGCGCCTGGAGGCCAAGCAGCTCGGATGGGATAGTCATTTCACCCGCCTGATCGGCGCGACCGACGCGCCCAAGGACAAGCCGGCGGTGGAACCCGTCGATCTGGCGCTCGGCGAAAGCGGTATTCCGCGCAATGCCACGGTGTGGTTCGTCGGCGATGGCGCGGTCGATGTGGAATGTGCCCGCAATGCGGGCATCAGCGCCATTCTGGTCGGCGACAATCCGACCGGCGACGTGGCTGCCGAGGTCACGAGCCGGGACCGGCCAATTCAGCGGGTTGCCGACTGTTTTGCCTTGGCGGGGCTTGTCCGCCGTTATTCCGGGCCCATATCTCAAGGCAGCCCGAGATCATAAATTGTTGATCCGGCGGGCCATGGTGAACATGGCGGATGCCGGCAATATTTGCAATAATACAAAGCCCAATAAAAAAACGAGGTCAAGAATGTCTTCAGAAAAATCCCAGAACCTCCAAGATGTGTTTTTAAACAACATTCGCAAGAACAAGACGCCGGTTACGGTGTTCTTGGTCAATGGGGTCAAACTTCAGGGCATTGTCACCTGGTTCGACAATTTCTCTGTCCTGTTGCGCCGGGACAACCATTCCCAGCTGGTTTACAAGCATGCGATTTCGACTGTGATGCCGACGACGCCGATTCAATTGTTCGATCCCGAGCGCGAAGGCCACAACGCGGACGAGTAGGAGCAGTTTGGTTCGTAAGACGTCATCTTCGGCTGGTAAGGGACTCCGGCGCGGCAACGGCGGCGCTGGCAGTTCTGACGGCGAGCAGCCCGAAGCCGAGCGCCACGCGAAGGTGCTCGGCGGCGTCGATCTCGATGGCGTCAATCTCAACGGACATGAGCACCGCGCGGCCTCCGGCCGCGCGGTCGTTCTGCATCCGGACTTCCGCCATGCCGCGCGCGCCAGCCTGCGCGAGAAAGCCGGCAGTGAGCAGCGGGATACCTCGGCGCGCCTGGACGAGGCCCGCGGCCTTGCCCAGGCGATCGACCTCGATGTGGTGCACGCCGAGGTCTGCCCGCTGCGCGCCCCCCGTCCGGCGACGCTGCTCGGCAGCGGCGTGGTCGAGCGTATCAAGGAGATCGTGACGGACCGCGACGTGCAGGTGGTCGTGGTCGATGCGCCGTTGACGCCGGTGCAGCAGCGCAACCTGGAACTCGCCTGGTCCCGCAAGGTGATCGACCGCACCGGCCTGATCCTCGAAATCTTCGGCGCCCGCGCGCGCACTCGCGAAGGCCGCCTGCAGGTCGAGCTCGCGGCGCTCAGCTATCAGCGCAGCCGTCTGGTGCGGTCATGGACTCACTTGG
>CAZOBN010000129.1:0-8732 GCA_964577835.1 uncultured Rhizobiaceae bacterium | reverse complement strand
CCTGGAAGCTGATGCGGGTCGGGAAATTGGCCTTGATGGTGCCGGTGATGACGTCGACCGACGGCCGCTGGGTCGCCATGATGATATGGATGCCCGCCGCGCGCGCCATCTGGGCCAGGCGCTGCACGGCCGCTTCCACGTCCTTGCCGGCGACCATCATGAGGTCGGCCATCTCGTCGACGATGACCACGATATAGGGCAGCGGGCTGAGATCGAGCGGCTGCTCCTCGAAGATCGGCTTGCCGGTTTCCGGCTCGAAACCGGTCTGCACCGTGCGCAGCAGCTTCTCGCCCTTGCGCGCCGCCTCGGTCAGCCGCTGGTTGTAGCCGATGATGTTGCGCACGCCGAGCTGCGACATGGCGCGGTAGCGGTTCTCCATCTCCTTGACGGTCCAGCGCAGCGCGACCACCGCCTTGCCCGGCTCGGTCACCACCGGCGCGAGCAGGTGGGGAATGCCGTCATAGACCGACAGCTCGAGCATCTTGGGGTCGATCATGATGAACTTGCACTCGTCCGGCGACAGCCGGTAGAGCAGCGACAGGATCATGGTGTTGATGCCGACCGACTTGCCCGAGCCGGTGGTGCCGGCGATCAGCAGGTGGGGCATGCGCGCGATATCGGCGATCACCGGCGCGCCGCTGATATCCTTGCCGAGCACCAGGGCCAGCTTGGTCGGCGTGCGCTCGTATTCCTCCGACGATAGCAGCTCGCGCAGATAGACCGTCTCACGCCGCGCATTGGGCAACTCGATGCCGATCACGTTGCGCCCCGGGATGACGGCGATGCGCGCCGACACCGCGCTCATCGAGCGCGCGATATCGTCGGCCAGGCCGATGACGCGCGACGCCTTAATACCGGGCGCCGGCTCCAGCTCGTAGAGTGTGACCACGGGCCCGGGCCGCACCTTGAGGATATCGCCCTTGACGCCGAAATCCTCGAGCACCGACTTGAGCATCTTGGCGTTCTGCTCGAGCGCATCCTTGCTGACGCTGGGATCCTCGCGATTCTCCGGCGGCAACTCGAGGATATCGAGCGGCGGCAATTGATATTCGCCGTCCTTGAGGTCGAGCGTGGTCTGGCGCCCGCCGCTGTTGCGCTTGCCGGGCTTGGCGCGACTCTGCTTGGCCTCGACCAGCGGCTCGTCGTCGTCGCGCGGCCGCGCCCGCGCGGCGCGCGCCTTGACGGCGGGGCGCTCGTCTTCGAAATCCTCCTCGAGATCGACGTCGATCTCGTCGAGATCGTCGTCGTCCGGCGAAAAGCGCGGCTCGACGCGGCGGCGCTTGCCGAAGCGCCGCTTGGCGCGCGCCGCCAGGTCGCTGCCGACGCGCACCCCGGCGCGGCCAGCTTCCAGGCCGGCGCGCGTGCCGGTGCCGGCGACCCAGAACAGGCCGCCCATGCCGCGGCGCCATTCGGCAAAGGAGAAGCCGAGCGCGCCGACCCAGGCCGCGACGCCGAGCGCGCCGGCGACGGCGGCGAGCGCCATGGCGCCCGGCCGCAGGTCGGCAAATCCGATCAGGGTGATGACGCTTTTCAGGATGCTCGAACCGACCACGCCGCCCAGGCTGGCGCGCAGCGGCCAACTGTCGGGCGTCGGCAAAGCGGCCAGGGCGGCGGCGATCAACAGCACGGCGGGTGGCAGCAGGGCGATGCGCAGCCAGGCCTGGGACAGGTCGCGCCGCGTCACCAGATGCCAGCCCCAGGCGGCGAACACGATGGCCGGCGCCAGGGCGGCGATCCCCATCATCTGCAGCAGCCAGTCGGCGATCCAGGCGCCGTTGCCGCCGAGCCAGTTGTGCACCGGGCCGGTGGCCGCGCGGTTGGCCGAGGGATCGAGCGAGGAGTAGCTGACGAGCGCCACGAACAGTGCCGCCCCGACCAGCAGCAGGATCAGGCCGCACGCCTCAAGCAGGCGGCGGCGCACGAAGGCGCTCAGCGCCGGCGGCAGGAAAGGCGATTTACCCAGATCGACAGTCGAACGTGCCATGACACCTACTGCTCGTTAGCGCGGCATTTTACCCGATCGGGACTCGCGTGCATACCAAGCGTGTGAACGCCGGCACATGTTCAGACATAGAGACCGATGAGTGCGGCAAGCTTCGCCCGTGCCTCGGCGAGGACAGCCGCCGGCACGGAAGCTCCGGCATAAGCGATTGAACGTGCCGACGTGTCGATGCTGCGGATATGGCTCGTCAGGATTTCGCCCGTAATCGGCAAGCCGCCGGGTAGAACGACACTGCTCGCGAACGGCCGCACCTTCGATGTGATCGGGCAGACAATGGCGAAACGGCTCGCGCGATAGAAGGCGACGGGGGACACCACAAGCGCCGGACGGCGACCGCTCTGCTCACGCCCAGTTCGAGGATCGAAATCGGTCCAGATCAGATCGCCGCCGTCTGGGGCGTAATCGCTCACTCGACGACCTCGTCGCCCACATCCGGTCCCCAATCGAAGGCCTCGTGCATGGCGTCCGGCGTCATGCCGACGAGCAACTCGTCCAAGGTGTAGACCGGCCGCTCGGCGGAAATGATGATGCGGTCCCCGTCCGCGGTCACCTCGACCCGGGAGCCTTCCGAAAGGCCGACGCGCGTCGCGACTTCTTTCGGCACGCGGATGCCGAGGCTATTGCCCCACTTCGTGACTTGCACCTGCATAAAGGTCTCCTTGATATCCTTAGGATATCCTAATGGATATCCTAAGGATATACAAGCTCATGACAGCGCCTCGGCCATGCGCGCGAGCGAGCTGCGCAACACCGGCTCGTCCTGCACCAGCGCCACGCGGATGTAACCGTCGCCCGGCGCCGGGTCGTGCTCCGGGCACAGGTAGGCGCCAGGCAGCACGCGGATCGCCGCCTCCTGCCACAGCCGCTTGCACGCGGCCTCCCCGTCGCCTGCGTTTCCACTGACGTCGAGCCACAGGAAGAATCCGCCGGGCGGCCGATAGTAGCCGAGGCGGTTGCCGAGCGCCGCGTCCGCGATGTCGAGCTTGCCGCGATAGCGCGCGCGGTTGGCGACCACATGTTCCTCGTCGCGCCACAGTTCGGTCGCCGCGTGGATGATGGGCAGCGGCGTGGCGCAGGAGGCGAATTCGCGCAGCCGCGCAAAAGCGGCGATCAGCTTCGCGCCGCCGGCGACGAAGCCGGAGCGCAGGCCGGCGCAGTTCGAGCGCTTCGAGGTCGAGTTGAACACCACCACATGGTCGAGCGCGCGCGCCGCGTCCGATCCGAACGCCGCGCAGGCTTCCAGCGCGCCGGGCGGCGCTCCGCGGCGAAGCGCCGGCTGTTTTAAAGAAAGCGGGCCTTCGCCCGCGGGCTCGTCGTAGATCTCGGAATAGCATTCGTCGACCGCGACCACGAAATCATGCTCCATGGCGCGCGCGATCAGCGCCTTGAGCGTGGCGAGATCGGCCTGCGACCCTTGCGGATTGGCCGGCGTGCAGAGATAGACCAGCGCCGTGCGCGCCCACACATCGGCCGGCACCGCGCCATAGTCGGGCAAAAATCCGGTGGCTTTGGTCGCCGGCAGGAAGACCGGCTCGCCGCCCGCCATGATGCCGGCGCCGGCGTAGACGTGATAGAGCGGGTTGGGCACCAGCACGAGCGGCTTGCCGGCACGGCTTTGGCGCCCCGACGGCGCGGGATTGTGGCCGTAACTGCGTTGCCGCTCGTCGCGCGCGCGGGTCTTTCGCCCGATGGCGACGAGGCCGAACATGAAGATCGCCTCGCGCGTGCCGGCCACCGGCAAAAGGTTCTTCTCGGCCTCGATGAAGCCGGCGGGCAGGCGGTAGCGCCGGGTCAGCCAGTCGGCCACCGCGCGGCGGAATTCCGGCGTGCCGCGCGACGGCGGATACTTGCCCCAGTCGGCCGCGCTGGCCGCCAGCACCTCGGCGACGAACGCCGGCGGCGGATGCTGCGGCTCGCCGATCGACATCAGGACCGGCGGCACGCCCGCCGGCGGCGTGACACCCTCGAGCAGCCGGCGCAGCCGCGTGAAGGGATAACCGGGAAGGGCTTCAAGACGGGAATTCAGCACGCGGCGGACCCTCGACTCAGCGGCGCGGCACGCCGACGAACCGCAGCGTAGCAAGCACAAACGGCAACACAAATAGTAGGCATTACGTCAAAGGATACAGGTTTTGAGGCCACCAAGGTTGCCGGAGCTAAGCGACCGACGTTGTAACGCTTGACAAAGGACTAAGAACAGCTAATGTTCTCTTTTTGTTCTGATCTCGGCCATTGAATCAAGCGATAGCATAGTGCAATCTTCAGGGGCGCAAAATATAGCAACGATCGTCCAGGGGGAGGGGCGAGCGATGCCAACGCTGCTAACAGGCGATAGGCTCAAAGCAGCCGTAACGAATCAAACCTTCATTCAAGGCGGCGATCTAAATAGCGTTGAGGGAGTCAAATATGACTTCCACATGGGCACCCGCATTTTAAAGGCAGTCTACGGGCAGCCGATTGAGCTGAGCGACCTGAGTGGTGTTGAACGGAGTGCATTGCGCGTTGATCCAGGAGAAGCTGTCTTTGTCCTCACCCGCGAACAATTGAATCTCCCAGACAATATTTTTGCGGTTCTAACTCCCAAGCGAAAATTGGCGCACGGGGGGATTATTGTACTAGGAGGTCTTTCTGTCGATCCCCTCTACAAGGGCCCACTGTGGATTGGTCTCTATAATTTTTCGTCCACCCCGTTCCCGATACAGGCCGGCAAAAAGCTTATCGGCTCAATGTTTTATGAGCTTTCAGAATCGGAACGCGGTGACTTTCCAATTCCTGATGCGGCAGGGTGCGATGATTTCCCTGACGATCTAATCAACCTGATCAAAAATTATAAGCCAGTTGAAATCAAATCTCTTACCGATGCACTTGCGACTACAGAACGGCGCTTAGATGACCTTGCGCGCGAACTACGCGACGACAGAACGTGGAAAAAAGATTTTCAGGAAGCTCTCGAAAAACAGAGCCGTGAAATTGACAAACTACTTGATGGCTTAAAGGAAGAAAAAGACGCCAGAAAAGATGAAGATACGGCAATCAGAGGTAAGCTCGAGAAGCTATCGAGCTTTTTCACCGGAGCGAAAATATTCTGGTTCTTTGCGGCTATCTTATTGGGGGCATTTCTTCAATGGTGGGTCCCAAAATTGTTTGAAACATCTCCTCAACCGGTGCCGGTAGTAGTGGTCCCCGCACAACCGCCAACAGCAATTCCGGCTCCAGCAGTTCCGGTTCCATCGCCTGTAATCCCCGAGAAGCCCTAAGCGTCATATTACCAATAGGCCCATTTGCCTTTGACGAAAGACAGGGCAAAACTTCTCCGCGCGATCAGCAAGGAAGAACTACGTCGAGTGCGTCGTTGACGTTGAGCCGGTGCTTCACGAGGCCGACCCGGGCGCTCCTAGTGCCAGACAGCGGGTGCGGCTCCGATCCGGATCATGTAGCCGGCCTTGCCGCTGTCCGCGAGCAAGGCGTGCCGCGGAAATTCCTTTCCAAACTGTTTGTTAACCGCCGCGACCAGGGCGGTGAGATCGGTGCCATTTTCCGCTTCGCCTTCCAACCGGATCAGAATGGCCCCGATCCGATCTACGACCTCCGCATACATGCGCATATCGCCTGACCATCTTGGTTTCAGGTTGCCCATGCCACCTCACCGGCACTCAATCTGCAAACGCTTAACGTCGGGTTTTGTTCTGTGCCGTACGGGATGAACGACTCAGGGAGGCTTGGCGTGGAAATGGTCAGGACCAGGCGGATGGAGCGTTCAGGGTACTCATCCGCTCTGGCGGGCCGGCTCGGAGCGAGGTTCAAGTCCGCTGGCTGGTGCGCCTGTCGTACGTAGCGCAGCGCACGCGGCGACGCTCGCCATCAAAACGGCCGGCGAATCTCTCCGCCGACCGCTTTCTTCACTTCTCCACGAACGCTTGCCTTAGAACAAATAGCCCTGCTCGCCGTGGGCGCGCAGATCGAGGCCCTCGACTTCGTCTTCCTGCTCGACGCGCAGGCCGACCAGCGCCTTGACGATGAGCACGATGACGTAGGTGGCGAGCGCGCTCCAGATCGCGGTGGCGAGCACGCCGGTCGCCTGGGCGATGAACTGGCCGCCGATGGTCAGCTTCGACAGGCCGAGTCCGCCGTAGGCCGTGGCGCCGAACACCGCGCAGAGCAGCGTGCCGGTGGCGCCGCCGACGCCGTGCACCGCCAGCACGTCGAGCGCGTCGTCGACCTTGAGCCGGTGCTTGACGATGCCGACGCAGCCGTAGCACAGCAGGCCGGCGACCACGCCGTAGACCAGCGCGCCGACCGGGCCGACGAAGCCCGAGGCCGGGGTGATGGTGGCGAGGCCGGCGATGGCGCCGGTCGTCGTGCCGATCAGCGTCGGGCGGCCGTGCTTGATCCATTCGATCGCCATCCAGGTGATCGCCGCGGTCGCCGCCGAGATGTGGGTGACGAGGATCGCCATGCCGGCGGCCCCGTCGCTGGTCAAGGCACTGCCGCCGTTGAAGCCGTACCAGCCGACCCACAGCATGGCCGCGCCCATCATGACGAGGCCCGGGCTGTGCGGCGGATGCACCTCGCGCGGGAAGCCGCGGCGCGGGCCCAGCATGGCGGCGAGCACGAAGGCCGACATGCCGGCGGTGACATGCACCACGAGGCCGCCGGCGAAATCCTGCACGCCCATGTCGGCGAGCCAGCCGCCGCCCCACACCCAATGGGCCACCGGCGCGTAGACGATCAGCAGCCACAGCGCGGAAAACAGCATCACGGCGCCGAACCTGATGCGCTCCACATAGGCGCCGACGATGAGCGCCGGCGTGATGATGGCGAAGGTCATCTGGAACATGAAGAAGACCACTTCCGGCAGGGTGCCCGACAGTGTCTGGGTGCCGATGCCGGCGAGCAGAACCTTGTTCAGGCCGCCGATCCATTTGTTGAGCCCGCCGCCCTCGCCGAACGCCAGGCTGTAGCCGACCAGCAGCCACAGCACGGAGACCAGGCAGCAGATGGCGAAGCATTGCATCAGCACGCTCAGCACGTTCTGCGCGCGCACCAGCCCGCCGTAGAACAGCGCCAGGCCGGGCAGGGTCATGAACAGCACCAGCGCGGTGGCGGTCAGCACCCAGGCGGTGTTGGCGGCATCGAAGACCGGCACGGGAACCGGCGCCGGCGCGGCGGTCTGCGCGAACGCATCCGGCGCGGCGAGCAGCAGAAGCGACAGCACGCCGGTCGCCACAAGCGATATGGCGAAGCGGCCGATGACAGAGTGCGACATGTCCTATCCCCTCGTTACGGATGCGGTGTGGATCGTGGTGGCGATGGATCGATCGGTTAGAGCGCCTCGTCGCCGGCTTCGCCGGTGCGGATGCGCGTCGCCGCGAGCAGGTCGAGCACGAAGATCTTGCCGTCGCCGATCTTGTCGGTGCGCGCGGCGCGCTCGATGGCTTCGACGGCGCGGTCCGTCAGCGCGTCGGGCACGGCGACCTCGATCTTGGTCTTGGGCAGGAAATCGATCTGGTATTCGGCGCCGCGGTAGATCTCGGTGTGGCCCTTCTGGCGCCCGAAGCCGCGCACGTCGCTCACGGTCATGCCCTGCACGCCGAGCTCGGTGAGCGCGGCGCGCACGTCGTCGAGGCGGAACGGCTTGATGATGGCGATGATGTATTTCACGTCACCCTTCCCCGCGCTCGATCGCGAGCGCCGTTGTGAAGACCCGCGGTCGTTGCCGCGGCGCCCGAAGCCGGGCATCCTTGTATGGCGGACGAGACTACTCGTTTACGCGCAAATGCCCGGAAGCCGTCCGGTCTGAAACCCGGGCGGTTTTGACGCATTCTCCGGCAGACTGATCAAATTCTATGCCAACTGGAGGCGAACCGGGAAAAGAGCCGCTGGGGTGCGCTGCTTCTTAAGGCGACCGGCCATTTTTTCAGGCATCGGATCCCCAGCGGCGCAAACCGCTCAAAGGTCCGACCAGACGGGCATCAGCCTAAAGTTTGGGCTGTAAAACGAGGCAGATGGCGAAATTTCAGGCAAAAAAGCCCGGACGGTTGAAGCCGTCCGGGCAGTTTTCCACGGAGGAGGTCGAGGCCCCGGCCTCCGCGACGGCGGCGGCCGGGGATCGGCACGGCTGACTTAGTGGACCGCCTCGCCATGCAGGGCCTGGTCGAGGCCTTCCCGTTCCTGCTCGTCGGTGACGCGCAGGCCGATCACCACGTCGATGATCTTGAGCACGATGAAGCTGGCGACGCCGGTGTAGATGGTGGTCGCCAAGACGCCGATCACCTGGAGCCAGACCTGGGCCGGGTTGCCCTCGAGCAGGCCCGGATAGCCTTCCGGCAGGGTCGTCGAGGCCGACAGCGCGCCGACCGCGAAGACGCCGGTCAGGATGGCACCGACCATGCCGCCGATGCCGTGCACGCCGAACACGTCGAGCGAGTCGTCGTAGCCGAGCGCGTTCTTCACCCAGGTCGAGGCGATGAAGCAGATGACGCCCGCCGCGATGCCGATGATCAACGCGCCGCCGGGCAGCACGAAGCCGGAGGCCGGCGTGATGGCGACGAGGCCCGCGACCGCGCCGGACACGATGCCGAGCACGGAGGGTTTGCCCTTGGTAATCCACTCGACGAACATCCAGGATAGGGCCGCCGCCGCCGTGGCGATCTGCGTCACCGCCATGGCCATGCCCGCGCGGCCGCCGGCCGCGAGCGCCGAGCCGGCGTTGAAGCCGAACCAGCCGACC
>CAZOBN010000128.1:0-8758 GCA_964577835.1 uncultured Rhizobiaceae bacterium | reverse complement strand
CATCCGCATTTGCATCTTCCACGGAGCCGGCGTCATCGGCAGCGACGATATTCCTCACTTCCTCGGCCGGTGTCACGGCCTCGCCCTCGCCCATGCGCCCGGTGACGTTTTCCACGTCCTTCATGAAGCGGTTGAGGCGCGAACCGCCGAGCGATATCTCGCCGCTGCCGCCGTCGAGAATTCCCGCCGACAGGGAGCGCTTGAACGCCAGCACCGAAAGCATGCCCTCCTCGATGGTGCCCTTTGCCACGAAATTGATGACCCGCACCGGCCGTGCCTGGCCCATGCGATGAATGCGCGCGATGCGCTGTTCGAGGACCGCCGGATTCCACGGCAGGTCCATGTTCACCAGGATCGACGCGTGCTGCAGATTGAGGCCCGTGCTGCCGGCGTCGGTGGACAGGAACACGCGGCAGCCGGGATCGGAACGAAACCGCTCGACCAGCGCCGGCCGTTTCTCCGACGGCACGCCGCCGTGGAAGCTGACGTAGCCCAGCCCGCGCGCTTCGAGGCGGCGGATGACGATGTCGTGGGTCCGCGTCCATTGCGAGAACACCACCGCCTTGGCCTCGGGCTCGGCGAACAATTCGTCGAACAGCGCCGCCAATTCGTCCGCCTTGACGCCATGGTCGGTTTCCTGGTCCAGCAGATAGGTGCTGTTGCACGACATGCGCATGTTCTGCAGCGCGCAGGTCATCCGCCGCTGATCCTTATCCGACAGAAACCTGGTCTTGCGCCAGCGCTGGACGATTTTCGCCACCACGTCGGCGTTTTCCTGGTGGTAGAGCATTTGCATCTCGGTCATCGGCACCAGCAGGTTCTGGTCGGTCCGGCTGGGCAGTTGCCGCAGCACCTCGGATTTGCGCCGGCGGATCATGACCGGCGCCAGCGTTTGGCCGATCTTCTCCAGCCCGGTATAGCCGGTGACGCGACCGGCTTCGTCCTTGACCTGATGCTCGTGCAGCAGCTTCCAGGTCGGCCCCAGCCGGTGCTGATCGACGAACTGGACGATGGAAATCAGTTCTTCCAGCTTGTTTTCCAGGGGTGTCCCGGTCAGCACGATCGCATAGGCGCTGTCGATGCGCTTCAAGGCGCGCGCCGCGATGGTGTTCCAGTTCTTCACCCGTTGCGCCTCATCGACGATCACCAGTTCGGGCGCCCAGGCGGCGATCAGGTCGAGATCGGGCTTGAGTTTCTCGTAGTTCGTGATCTTGCAGAAGTCGTCCAAGGCGTAGTCCTTCTGCCGCTGCGCCCGGCCGCCGTTGATGACGCGCGCCGCATTTTCACCCTGTCGCCCCGAGAAGCGCGCGATCTCGCTTTGCCACTGGTATTTGAGCGAGGTCGGGCAGATCACCAGCACTTTCGAGACGCCAAAATGCCGTGCCAGTATTTCCGCCGCGGCAATCGCCTGTATGGTCTTGCCCAGTCCCATATCGTCGCCGATCAGCGCCCGGCCGGCCCGCACCGCGAACAGCGCGCCCTCGGCCTGATAGGGATAGAGCGGCACCTTCAGAAGCGCCAGCAACGTGGGATCGGCGGCGCCGCGTGGGAACAGCCGCTCGAGCGTTGAGGTCCGCCGGTCCGCGTCCCGCCTTCCCGCGACGAAATCGAGCGCATCGTCATAGGCGCGCAACTCATGACCGGACTTCGCCGCCATGGTCATGAATTGCTCCAGCTCGCCCAGACGGTCGTCCGGCAGCACTCCGTCGCGTTCGGCGTCGAACAAACCGGCGGCCGCCTCTCTCACCGCCGGCGGGCAATCCGTTCCGGCGCGAAAATGCACGCGGCGTTTGCCGTCATTGCGCAGATAGAGCTCGGAAAATGCAGGCCGGTAACCGCGCGCGAACGCCGCCTTGGCGCCGCGCTTCTTCTCCAGCCGGGCAAGCGTGAATTCGAGGTGCTTGCAGGTGCCCAACTCGCTGGTGGCGTAATCGGGGCATGAACAGAAATTGCCGCCCGGCCCCAAGCCTCGAATCGCCACGCGATAGCTGGATTTCGAAACGGGATTGCTGACCCGAAACTCGGAGAAAAACGGTTCGCTGCTCAGATTTTCAAGCCCGAAGGCCTGCTCGCGGCCGAACTGGCGGCGCAAGCCGCGTTGCCAGTCCACCGGCGATAAATCGGCGGGCGCATGGGTGCGCGAGAGTTTGGATTCCTTCTTTGGCTTGGTCGCGGAATTCGGGTTTCGGCGCTTGGATTTCATCGAGGTATATTCCGTTCAGAATAGATTTCTCGCGAGACGTTAATCGGGCAACCCAAGGCAGATCGCAGGATTCCGGAGTTTACGGGCTACGCCAATCCTCAAGCCCGAGCCCGCCGACGCGAACGAACTCCCGCGCATTGTGCGTTACTATCTTGAGGCCTCGCCGCAAGGCACTGGCAGCAAGCAGCAAGTCATAGGCTCCTATGGGCGTACCCTGGCTGTTCAGGCTTGCTCGCAATTGCGCCGCCACACGGGCATCTTCGCGCTCGAACGGCAGGACGGAGATCGTGTTCAGAAGCATCCGCATGGCTTCCCGCACGCGCGGCGCAAGGTTGGGATTGCGCGCCAGTCCGTACTCGACTTCCATCTCCGTAATCACCGAAACGGCCAATTGCGGCGGCGCTTCCTGACGAAGCCGCGCCATCACGGCCTGCTCGCCGCGCGCGAAGTCGCTCAGCACATTGGTGTCGAGGAGATACTTCACGAAAAGGCATCTTCACGCGGCGGCAGCAATTCGCCGCGATACGATTCGAACGGCGGCGTGTCGGGATCGCCCTGCCACTCCAGAATCAGCGACGGCCAGCCGGGACTGCCGAGCGTCTTCTTGTCCAGCCATTCGCGCAGCGCCTTGCGGATCAATCCGCTGCGCGTCTCGCCCAGCTTCTTGGCCGTCCGGTCCAGTTCCTTGGCCGTCTGATCGTCGAGATAGAGGTTGAAGTTCATGGGAAACCACCTGAGATTCGGATATAACCTGTTACAGGTTATATATATCCTGAGACTGGCCGCTTCAAGGACAAATCGGTGAAGATCGGCGCACGTTTCCGAGACGCCATCCGGCGCGCACACGCCTCGGATGCGAGGTGGGGCAGTGAAACGCGACTCCGTCGGAATGTGATTCGCGTGGGCCAAAAAAGACCGTCACACGCTCGCTTTTGCCTGACGGTCTTTTCTCCAACCCGACAAGGGCCCTTGGAGAATACCGTCAGAAACATTGTCAAGTGCGTTGGTTGCTACGAGGCTGGTAAACAGCCGATCAAAGCCAATCGATTGAAAATCAGAAGGCTATCGAAATCTGGGGCCCGATTGACGATGGACGGTGGATCATCAACGAACCACCAGCAACCCTCTACTTTTCCTACGCTATTCCCCTCCAAAGCCCTCCAAACTATCCCACGCCCCTACTCCCACTCGATCGTCCCTAGCCATCGTAAAGCACTGAATTATCAGCGCAAATTTCTTCTTCTGGCTGTGCGATCCCGACACCCAGACCGTCAATTTTCTTCACTTTTAATTTTAAAGGAGAATTTACGCGATCCAAATTTTTCTCGGTTTCGACCACTATCGCTATCGATTGGTCGATTTTTGAACCGACGGCCGAACATCGCAGGCACTGAACGGGAGCAAAAATACCGTCAGCATCGATAACACGATTAGTCCGCGTTCGCTACGCCAGGGCGTTTCGATGAACTCGACATCGGGTCCAATGAAGTCGGTCGTGCAAACGAAAAACAGACCAACTTAGGCCCGCGGCGGATCATTCAACCCTATAACCGAGCGCACGGTATCCAGACCGCCGCTTCGCCGCCATTCGCGCCAGAACCGGCACGAGCTCATCGACATAGTCGACGACGAGAACCTCTGTTTTACGAGCATGCTGCCGGTGAAGTCGGCCGACATACTGGGCCAATGTACCCTTCCAGGAGATGGGCATCGTCAGGAACAACGTGTCCAACCTTCGGTCATCGAAGCCCTCGCCGATGTAACGCCCTGTAGCGAGGATGAGCCGTTCCTGATCATCCGCCACCCGCAGGGCGGCATCCGACGCCTTGCGTTCGGTCGCCGACATGCCGCCTCGAAGGACGACGAGATTGCGCACGAAGCGCGAAAAGCGGCCTTGCAGATATTCGAGATGATCCCTGCGCTCAGTGAGCACAACCGGTGAGCGCTTCGCCTCCAGCGCCTTCAGCACGTCGTCGAAGATCAGGTTATTACGCGACTCGTTCTGTGCGATCGCCGCATAAACCGCTGGCATGGAAGGACGATCCGACTCCGCCAGAGGTGGCGGCAACTGAAACTGCGTCGAGCGGGGCCTGGCGCGGTGAACAATCCCCCGTCCGGCCGCCTGAGCGCGCGCATCAACGCGATGTCGAACAGGTCCGCATTGCATGAAGATGATCGGATGGTGGCCATCTTTACGGGCCACGGTCGCGGAAAGCCCAAGGACATAGCGCGCCTTCGCCCGGCGGGCCACGAGCTCGAAACTCGCCGCCGAAAGATGATGGCACTCGTCGACAATCAGATGACCATAGTCCGCTACCAGGTCGGATACTTCGCCTCGGCGCACGAGGCTCTGGATCAGCGCAACATCAATGACGCCAGTCGGCTTGCGACGTCCGCCGCCAATGACGCCGATGTCCTTCGGATCGATATCGAGGAATGTCCTTAGCCGCTCCACCCACTGGGTGAGCAACTCGCGGCGATGGACAAGAACGAGCGCAT
Organism: uncultured Rhizobiaceae bacterium; assembly: GCA_964577835.1. Classification (GTDB taxonomy): domain Bacteria; phylum Pseudomonadota; class Alphaproteobacteria; order SMXQ01; family SMXQ01; genus CAVVYA01. The sequence goes on along the minus strand of CAZOBN010000128.1, from coordinate 4,056 downwards.
TGCGTCCGCGTTGCGCAATAAGGGCCGCGGCCACCACTGTCTTGCCGAAAGCGGTCGTCGCCGCGAGCACGCCATGGTCATGCGGAAGAAGGGCATCGAACGCCTTGATCTGCGGTTCGTGCAGCGTCCCCTGGAACCGCACTCGGCTCGCAAGCGGGTCGCCGATCACCCTTAGATCATTCAACTCAACCTCGCCGCCCTCGCCTCGAATCAGCTCGACAGCTTCATCGAGGCATCCCCGGGGCAGCCCCACATGACGCGGGTGAAGTTCGGCGCAGGAGATTATCCGAGGCTTGCCGAAGGTCGGGAAGCGCATGGACTGCGCACGATAGAACTCTGGGTTTTGGAAGGCCGCCAGGCGTATAAGTCGCGCCGTCAGCGCCGGCGGCAAATCGGTCCGGTCAATATAGAGTTGGTCGGCGACCACGATGGTGATCTTGCCCGATAGAGGGCTGCCGATCGGACCCGCCTTGGGGCGTCGAGACGGCGTCATGCGCCACGGCTCGTCCGCATCCTCGTCTTCGATCGGCATGCGGACGCCCAGAATACGGCCTCGCGTCTCGGCATCGTCGACGATTTCGGCCGCGGCCTTGGCCGACAGCCGTGGCCTCACGGCCAGAAACGCCCATTGGTCGTCGTATGGACGAAGATCTTGGTCGATGAAGACACTGTTTCCAAGCTCGCGCGCCCGGCGCTGCAAAGGCAAGGCGATCAGATTGCCGAAGCCGCCGACTAGCATGGTGTCCTGGCTCGGAAAAAAGCGATCATATGAGGCGAAACCTATTTCGGGGCGACGCTCCATCGTCTCCGTAAGCATCGCCGCGCCAAGCTGCCGAGCGGTGCGCGCCGAAACCGGCTCGGAGAAGAAAATCCACACATGCCCGCCATTGCCGGATCGAGACCGCTCAAGGGCCGCGGGCACGCCCTTGGCCTGACAAGTCTCCAGCACGGCCAAGGCGTCAGCCGCCCAGCTCTCCTCGTCAAAATCGGCGGCCAGAAACCAGCAGGTCTCGTCAGGAAGCAGCGGATAAACACCCGCCACGAAATCGCCACCAGAGCCGCGTGCTCCCTCGCCGCCGCGCAGATGCTTTTCGATGATGTCGTCGGTGACCGGGATGAAGGCTTGATGAGGGCATTCCCCGCATTTGACCTGGGGCTTGCCGCATATCCCCTTAACCCACTCGTTGGCGCACGCGGGCGCATAGCCGGACTTGGCGGTCTTCCGGTTTTCCCACCTGACAGGGAATACGTCAGCACGGCCTGCGAATAGGCGCCGAAACAGCGCGATCTTTTCCTCGGCGGATGACGCGGCCATGACCCCCGGTGCATCTGCAATGGCGGGTGATGAATAATTTGCAGCCGCCGAACACCGGCTCACGAGATCCCTCAGCGCGGCCTCAAGCTCTTTCCGCTCCGCCTCATTTGCGGTTAAACGGGCTCGAATCCGCTCAATCTCGACCTCAAGTTCGTGCGCAGTCTCGGCGTCACCGCCCAGCGCCAGTCGTTTCGACACATCTCCGCTCAGCCAGGTCTTCATGGAGTAGGCTCTCCATGCGGTCGCCGTCCTCGTCTCACGCGTGGCACCAGCGACTTGTCACCGGATTTCCAAGCCTTGACGTTCTGCGCCTTCCATCGCAATGCCGGACAGGCTTCTATCGCAGCGCGCACGGATTCCGGAACGCCCATAGGGGACGCGTCGATCTCGCCCTGGTCGAGCACGGCATCCAGAAAAGCCCTCTCTCCTGCCGTGAACTGAAACAGCGGCGCGAGTTTCTCTCGGCATTCGGCCGTGACCTTGTCGATCCAGGCTGCCGAGCCGCCGAAGGCGTCGAAATACCGGTCATGCAGGCACATGGTCAGCTTGCCGGTGATGTCGCCGACCTCGCATCCGATGTCGTCCGGCGAGGCTGTGCGCCAGTCGAAGCTCTTGGCGCTCGCGCCGATCATCAAGGTGCCCGCCTTGATCTTCGCCCAGTCGAGATCCGGCATGGCGACGATCCGATGCGCGTCGAACAGATCGCGCGCGGCGCGCCGCGTGACCAGCGCGACCATCTTGCCGGCGACGATCTCGTGGATGTCGAGAACCGGCACATTCGTGGCTCGATAGGGTCCGATTGCCGCCGAGGACATGCGATCCACGCCGTACAGGGGACTGCGGTAGAGATAATTTATATCGATCTCGATGGTCCCCGCCCCACCCAGCGCGGAGGCATAGCGGTATATCCATTTGCCTCCGGCATGCTCGGACGGCTCGCGCCGCGCGGCGTAGCCTTTCGATTCCATCAGCCGCTCGATCCGGTCCTCCAATCCCGGCCGATCGGCGTCCATCTGCTCCTTCTGGACCGCGCCGACATAGTTGACGTCGATATCGACCGAGAGGCGATCCAGGTCGGAATGGAAGACGTTGAGCGCCGTGCCGCCCTTCAAGGCGACGCGCGGCCCGATCAGCGTGTCGGCGCCGAACGCATCCAGAATGTCGATCAGCCGGATCACGCGCTCCAGCGTCGCGGGCTGAAGCTGCCGCTCGGCCGCGATGTCCTGAAGCGTTTCTCGCGAGGCGACCATCACACGCCTTCAAAGGCGGCGTCGACCGCCTGCGCCGGGAGAAGCACGCGCCACGGCTCGACGAGCACGGCGTGACCTGGTTCAGCACCCAGCGCGTAGTGCTTCGATCGCGGAAGCCGGGCCCGCAGACGCGCCAGCACATCGTCGGTGACGCCGAGCGCGCCGCGCCGCTTCTCGAGCCACCAACCTGAAACCGAGGCGAGTGATCGGTTGTCCAGTAGTTCAACATAGTCGGCGACCTTCGCCGGGTCGAGATAGCGCACCAGATCCAGCGACTTCAGGACTTCCTCGACTCCACCCGCTAGCTCCGGCCGGTGCAGGACATCGACGACCGTGCGCTCGACCGCGGTCACGCGGATCACCACCCCCTGCCGATCCATGGACATGGTCATGTAGTCAGCCTTGCCGGCCGCCGCCAACGCCTTCGGCGGAGCGATAAAGCGGCAGGCGCCGAATGGCAGGTCCACGAGCTCCGCGCGCCCGGCGCTGATGAGCTGGACCTCGCTGAACTCGGAATAGGCTATGCCATGCAGCTCAAGGGCGGAGTGAAATCCCAGAACGCCATCCGGCCGGAGCTTGCTCGCCGCGGCAAAGCGGTCGATCACCATCCGCTCCGCCGCCAGATGGGCGGGCACCGCCGCAAACACCTCGCGACTGACCCGCTTGATGTTACCGGCCCGCAGATGATGCCTGAGCAGGCTGGTGACATTGGCCGCGCTCGCCGGATGGCCAAAGGCCGCGGCGAACTCAGCCCGGGTGAACACCGGATGGGCAGACAGGAAGCTGGCGGTTTTGTGCTGGCGAGGCTGCATGGTGAGTCTGTAATTCTGCGTCATAATGGGCAATTTATAGCCATTATGACGCATATTTGTCAACAATTCCTTCTCCGGAAAACGGGCCCGCCAGTCGTCCTTTCGGTCGTGAAAAACGTGCCGAACAGGCTATGAATTACCCCTCCCAACGCATTTTCCAGAGCAAGCCGCCCTACGAAAAAGACCGTCAGCGCTATGCGCTCTATCTGACGGTCTTTTGGTTTTGGCTGGCGTGCATTTCAAAAAAGGCCGTCAGAAATACCGTCAACCTATCCGACTACTGACGCCAGAAACTGCTCAGCGCTTTACAAATTCTCTTTTTAGTTCAATAAGTTATGAGATTGCAGGCGGGGAACTGACGATGTATTGTCGATCATCCCTAACGCTCGATAAGCCATTGGATTAAAAAGAGAAATTTCCAGGGACTATCGCCCCCTCATTCCCACTCGATGGTCGCCGGCGGCTTGCTTGTGATGTCGTAGGTGACGCGGTTGATGCCGCGCACTTCGTTGATGATGCGGTTGGCGACGCGGCTCAGGAAGCCGTGGTCGTAGGGGTAGTAGTCGGCGGTCATGCCATCGGTCGAGGTGACCGCGCGCAGCGCCAGCGCGTAGTCGTAGGTGCGCCCGTCGCCCATCACGCCGACGGTGCGCACCGGCAGCAGCACGGCGAAGGCCTG
>CAZOBN010000127.1:0-8807 GCA_964577835.1 uncultured Rhizobiaceae bacterium | reverse complement strand
CCGTTGAAGAAGAACGTCACATGCGCGTATTTCTCGGTCTCGGCGATGCGCAACTGGGTCTTGCCCGCCTCCGCCAAGATCTCGCCGAGGATTTTGGTCAGCGGCACCGGCGGAAACAGCGCCGTCATGAAAGCGTTGAGCTTGGTGGAATATTCGACCAGGCCGAGCGCCGCGGCGAAGCGCACGGTCTTGACGCGCGCGAAGCCGTTGAAGGCCGAATCAAGCAGCGCGGTCAGAAGCTCGCGCGCACGGTCGGCGCGGAAGTTGCCGATCAGCACCCCGTCGCCGTCGCGCATGCCCGCATAGCCGCCGATCGCGGTGGGCAGCACGAATTCGTCGGTCACCTTCTCGGCATAGGACGCATCGATCGCCATCTGCGCGTCGGAGGCGCGCTTGCCATCCGCCGAGACGATCGCCTTGTAGGCGAGCTCGACGCGTTCCCAGCGGTTGTCGCGGTCCATGGCGTAGTAGCGGCCGCTCACCGTGGCGACCGTGGCGAAGCCCGCCGTATCGGCGAGAAACTTCGCCATATAGCCCTTCGCGCTTTGCGGCGGCGTATCGCGTCCATCCAGGAAGGCATGAATCACCACCGGCACACCACCCTCGGCGACAAAGCGCGCCAGCGCGGCGATCTGATCCTGGTGCGAATGCACGCCACCCGGCGAGATCAGACCCATCAGGTGGCAGGTACCGCCGCTCGCCTTGAGCTTGGCGATGAACGAATGAAGATTCGGGTTGGCCTTGAGCGAGCCGTCGGCAATGGCGAGGTCGACGCGTGGCAGATCCTGCATCACCACGCGGCCGGCGCCGAGGTTGGTGTGGCCCACCTCGGAATTGCCCATCTGGCCGGGCGGCAGGCCGACATGCAGCTCGGAGGCATCGAGCAATCCGAGCGGGGAACGTTTGGTCATGCGGTCCAGATTGGGCGTGCGCGCGCCGGCGATGGCATTGTCGTCGGTCGGCGGCTCACGGTGGCCCCAGCCATCCAGCACACACAGGAGCACAGGGCGGCGAGGCGTGGCGCCGGCGCGCCGGGGTGGGCTCATCTCATTCATCGGACGGGCTTTTTTACCTGTATCGTGGGCGGCAAAATCCCCTCCTATATAAGCCATCCAGCCGGGCTGCGGTAGGGCGGGTGGCTGAATATTTCCGTGATATCGCGGATCATTCCCGGTGGTAGGGGTGGCCCGCCAGGATCTGCTGGGCGCGGTAGATCTGCTCGGCGAGCATGCCGCGCACCAGCATGTGGGGCCAGGTCATGGTACCGAGCGACAGCTTGCGGTCGGCGCGGGTTAACAACGCTTCACCATGTCCGTCCGCCCCGCCGATGGCGAAGGCCAGGTCCGTGACGCCGCTGTCCTGCCATTTGCCGAGAAGCGTGGCGAAACCGGCGCTGGTTTCGGCCTTGCCGGACGCGTCGAGCGCGCACAGCAGGGCGCCCTTGGGCACCTGCGCGAGCAGCAATTCGGCCTCGCGAGCCTTCAACTGATCGGGCGCGAGCTTGCGCTTCTCTTCCACTTCGACGAGCTTGAAAGGCCAGCGCAGCCGGCCGGCATAATCGTTGTAAAGGTCGCGATTGGGCCCCGGGCGCGCCTTGCCGACGGCGAGAAGCCAGAGGCGCATTGGTGCGCGCCGGGGCGGGCAGCTAGCCCGCCACCCGGCGCCGTGCCGCTGCCGGCCGTGCCCCCGGGGCCGGCTTCTTCTTGCGCGCGGCTGCCTTGCCGACTGGGGCTTTCGCAGCCGGCTTCTTTTTCGTCACCGGCTTCGCGACTCTCTCCTTCACCAGGCCGGCCATCACGTCCTCCTGCTCGGGCAGCGGATGGCTCCACATCTTCTCGAGATTGTAGAAGCTGCGGACCTCGGGCCGGAACAGGTGGACCACCACGTCGCCCGCGTCGAGCAGCACCCAGTCGCCCTGGGTCATGCCCTCGATCGGCGGCGCATGGCCGATTTCAGGCTTGACCCGCTCGCGCAGGTGCTCGGCCATCGAGGCCACGTGGCGGCTGGACCGGCCGGTGGCGATGACCATGAAATCGGCGATGGCGGATTTGCCGGCCATGTCGATGACGGCGACCTCTTCGGCCTTGTCGTCGTCGAGCGAGCGTTGAACGAGCGCAAGCAGGCCGGCTGCGGGGGAGGGAGCTTGGCGTTTGCTCAGAGCTTTGCGGGCTATGGGTGTCTCCTTGGTCTGGTTGCCGGCGATATCCGGCATCACGCTGTCTACAGTCACGGTATCTATATAGGTATTCACCCGGGCCGGGGCAAAGAGCGCGCTTTGGCATGGCGGGCCCGGATGCTGGTCGCCGAGGCGGGATGGCGCCTGGCATGGAAATAAACCCAGGCCGGCGGCTGCAGATCCGCCAGATCGACCGCGTGGCGGGCATCGATCCGGCGCTTGGCGAAGCGCCGTGCCGCCTTGCCCGCCAGCGCCCGGAACGAATAGGTCGCCCGGTCGAACACCGCGATCGGCAGTTGGCCGAAGATCTCGGTCCAGCGTTCCCAGTGGGGGATTTGCGCCAGGTTGTCGGCCCCCATGATCCAGACGAAGCGGGTGTGGGGAAACCGCTGGCGCAGGGCATGCAGGGTGTCCGCGGTGTAGCGGGTGTTGAGCCGCGCCTCGACTGCGGTGACCCGGATGCGCGGATGGTTGGCGGTCCGGCGGGCCTGTTCCAGGCGCTCGGCGAAGGGCGCCATGTCGGTGGTGGATTTCAAGGGGTTTTGCGGCGACACCATCCACCACAGCTCGTCGAGGTGGAGCAGCTTCAAGGCGAGCAGGCTGATATGACGATGGCCGGCGTGGGCCGGGTTGAACGAGCCGCCCAGCAATCCCACGCGCAGGCCCGCGACCGCACTGCCGCGCAGAGAACCGGTGGCGGGTTTCAAGCGGCGGAACGCGGCATGGGCGACGGCTGGCGAGCGCGGCCGGCGTGGCGCGTCGCCATGATCCGTGTCGCAGAGACCAAAGCCCTCACGGACGAACCTGGCCGGAACCGTGGATCACGTATTTGTAGCTGGTGAGCTGCTCGACACCGACCGGTCCGCGCGCGTGCAGCTTGTCGGTCGAGATGCCGATCTCGGCGCCCATGCCGAACTCGCCGCCGTCGGCGAACTGGGTCGAGGCATTGTGCAGCACGATCGCGCTGTCGACCTCGGCCAGGAAGCGCTCAGCGGTGGCCGTATCTTCGGTGATGATCGATTCGGTGTGCTGCGAGCCGTGCTCGCAGATATGGGCCATGGCCTCGTCGACGCCGGCGACCACGCGGGCCGAGATGATGGCGTCGAGATACTCGGTGCCCCAATCCTCCGGGGTCGCCGGCTTGACGCGCTTGTCGAGCGCCTGCAGCCGCGCATCGCCGCGCACCTCGCAGCCAGCGCCGATCAGGTCGTCGAGCAAGGACTTGGCGTGGGTCGCCACCGCGCGCTCGTCGATGAGCAGCGTCTCGGCCGCGCCGCAAACGCCGGTGCGACGCATCTTGGCGTTGAGCACCACCTTGCGCGCCATGGCGAGATCGGCGGCGCCGTCGACATAGACGTGGCAGATGCCGTCGAGATGCTTGATCACCGGCACGCGGCTCTCGCGGATGACGCGCTCGATGAGCGACTTGCCGCCACGCGGCACGATGATGTCGATCAGTCCGTTGGCGGCCAGCATGGCGCCCACAGCGGCGCGGTCGCGGGTCGGGATGCTCTGGACGCATTCGATCGGCAGACCCGCGGCGCGCAAGCCGTCCTGCAGCGCTTGCAGGATGGCGCCCGACGAATGGAAGCTTTCCGAACCGCCGCGCAGGATCACCGCATTGCCCGCCTTGAGGCAGAGCCCGGCCGCGTCGGCGGTCACGTTGGGTCGCGACTCATAGATCACGCCGATGACGCCGAGCGGCACGCGCACGCGCGAAATCCGCAAGCCGTTGGGGCGCGTCCATTCGGCGATGGTCTGGCCGACCGGATCCGCGAGCGCGGCGATCTCTTCGAGGCCCTTGCAGATGGCTTCGACGCGCGCCTCGTCGAGCAGCAGGCGGTCGAGCATGGCCGCGTTCAGCCCTTGCTCCTTCGCCGCCGCCATGTCCTTGGCGTTGGCGGCGAGGATGTCGGATTTGCGGTTGCGAATGGCGGCGGCCCCGGCGCGTAATGCCTGATCCTTGACCGCGCGCGGCGCCTGGGCGAGCACGCGCGACGCCAGCCGCGCTGCCTTGGCGAGCTGCGTCACGAGGGTTTGCGCCTGGGCGGCATCACTGCCGTCGGCGCGGATCTGGGCTGCCACGGTCATCTGCTTCGCTTCACTCGGTCCCGCCTGTGGCCGGGTCAACCTTTCGCCAGCTCTTCGCGAGGCACCTTGTCGAGCACCACCAGGTCGTCGCGATGGATCATTTCGTCGCGGCCACGGTAGCCCAGAAGGGCCTCGATTTCACGGCTTTTGTGCCCCATGAGGCGGCGCGAATCGGCGGCGTCGTAGGCGGTCAGGCCGCGCGCGATCTCGCGTCCGTCGCGCGCCACGACGCGCACCGCGTCGCCGCGGTCGAAGCGCCCATCGACGGCGACCACGCCGGCCGGCAGCAGGCTGCGGCCTTGGCGCAGCGCGCCGAGCGCGCCGTCGTCCACGGTCAGGGTGCCCGCCGGCTTGAGCGTGGTGGCGATCCAGTGCTTGCGCGCCGAGCGCGGCTCGTCGGCCGGCAGGAACCAGGTGGCGCGGCCGCCGCCGTCGATGCGGCCGAGCGGACCGGCCTGCCGCCCGTCGGCGATCACCATGCGGCAGCCGGCCGACATGGCAATGCCCGCCGCCGCCAGCTTGGTCACCATGCCGCCCGACGAATAGCCGGGTAGCGCGTCGCCCGCCATGGCGGCGATCTCGGGCGTGATGGCGCGCACTTCGGGAATGAACCGCGCGGCGGGATCGACGTTCGGATCGGCGGTGTAAAGCCCGTCGATGGTCGAGAGCAGCACGAGCGTGTCGGCGCTGATCATGGCGGCGACGCGCGCCGCCAAGCGGTCATTGTCGCCGAAACGGATCTCGTTGGTGGCGACCGTGTCGTTCTCGTTGATGACCGGCACGGCGCCGAGCCTGAGCAGAGTCGTCATGGTGCTGCGCGCGTTGAGATAGCGCCGGCGCTCTTCCGTGTCGTCGAGGGTGAGCAGCACCTGGGCGACGGTGATGTCGTGGCGCGCCAGCGCCTCCTGGTAGGCGTGCGCGAGGCGGATCTGACCGGTGGCCGCAGCAGCCTGCTTTTCCTCGAGCGCCAGCTTGCCGGGCTTGAGCCCGAGCTGGCGGCGGCCGACGGCGATGGCGCCGGACGACACCAGCGCCACATCCTGGCCGCGCTGGCGCATGGCGGCGATTTCCTCGGCGAGGCTGGCGAGCCAGGTGCGGCGCACCGAACCTTCGGCTTCGTCGGCGAGCAGGGCGGAGCCGACCTTGATCACCAGCCGGCGCGCCTTGCCGAGTTTCTCGCCGCTCAGCTTGTCGCCACTCGGCTTGTCGGTGCCGCGCGACCCCCGTTTCGCAGCGCTCATTATTCCCCCGCCAACACCGTCGCCTGTTTATCCCGTTCGTGGTGCACCACATCGCGCACGGCGCGCAGCACCTCCTGCACGCCCTGGCCGGTGACACCCGACAGGGTGAAGACATGACCCTTCTTGCGGCCGAAGGCCGCCTTGGTCAGTGCCTTGCGCTTGGTTTCGATCTCGTCGGCGTCGAGCGCGTCGCACTTGTTGAGCGCGACCAGCTCCGGCTTGTCGGTCAGGCCGTGGCCGTATTGGCGCAGCTCGCCGCGGATCACCTTGTAGGCTTTCGCCACGTCCTCCTGGGTGCCGTCGACCAGATGGAGCAGCACGCCGCAGCGTTCGATATGGCCGAGGAAGCGGTCGCCGAGCCCCTGGCCCTCGTGGGCGCCCTCGATCAGGCCGGGAATATCGGCCAGCACGAATTCCTCGTCGTCCACCCCGATGACGCCGAGCTGGGGCGTCAGCGTGGTGAAGGGATAATCGGCGATCTTGGGCTTGGCCCGGCTGGTCGCCGCCAAGAAGGTGGACTTGCCGGTGTTGGGCAGGCCGACCAGGCCGGCGTCGGCGATCAGCTTGAGGCGCAGCCAGAACCAGAACTCCTCGCCCTCCTCGCCCTTGTCGGCGCGGCGCGGCGCGCGGTTGGTCGAGGATTTGAAGAAGTCGTTGCCCTTGCCGCCGCGGCCGCCCTTGGCGAGCACCAGGCGGATGCCCGGCTTGTCCAGATCGGCGACCACGGTCTCGTTGTCCTCGGCCAGGATCTGCGTGCCGGCGGGAACGCGAATCACCAGGTCCTGTCCCTTGGCGCCGCTCTTGTTGCGCCCGGCGCCGCCGCGGCCCTTCTGGGCCTTGAAATGCTGCCGATAGCGGAAATCGATCAAGGTGTTGAGGCCATTGACCGATTCGACGATCACATCGCCCCCCTTGCCGCCGTCGCCGCCGTCCGGACCGCCGAATTCGATGTATTTCTCGCGCCGGAAGCTCATCGCGCCGGCACCGCCGTCGCCGCTCCGGACATAGATCTTGGCCTGGTCGAGAAATTTCATGGTCTGGGACTTCGGTTTGCCGCCTCGTTCTGGCTTAAGACATTGGCGCGCGGCATAAAAAAAAGAAGGGGAATGGTTTGCCATTCCCCTTCTCCGTGTACTCCCTCGTAAGGGAATGGGTCAGGGCATTCTAGCCCCGCGGCGTCACCGAAATAAAGGTGCGGCCCTTTTCCTTACGGCGGAACGTCACTTCGCCTTCAACGGTGGCGAAGATCGTGTGGTCCCGTCCCATACCGACGTTGGGACCGGGGTGGTATTTGGTACCCCGCTGGCGCACGAGAATATTGCCGGGGACAACGATCTCGCCGCCGAACTTCTTGACGCCGAGCCGCCGGCCCGCGCTATCGCGGCCGTTGCGGGAGCTGCCGCCTGCCTTCTTGTGTGCCATGGAACCTTCTCCTCAATAACGAACGAAGCGCGCTTACTTCTTCTTGCGCGCTGTGGTCTTCCGCTTCGCGGTCTTGCGCTTCGCGGGGGCTTTGCGGGTCGCGGCTTTTCTCACCGTCGACTTTTTCTTCACGGTTTTCTTAGCAGCTTTGCGTTTCACAGCCATGTCTAGTCTCCTTAGGATTTACGTGGAGATGCCTTGGCGGGGGATTTTTTCGCTGCCGGCTTCTTGGCCGGCTTTGCTTTGGCGACCGGAGCCGCTTTCTTGGCCGGGGCCTTGGCGGCGCCCGTCCGCGCCCGGGCGGGAGCGGCCGCTGCCTCGGCCGTCTGCTCCGCTTTCGGGGTCTGCTTGAGCTTTTCCTTCTTCGCCGGACGCTGGCTGGCGTCGGCCAGGATGTCGAGAATCCGGAGCACCGTCAGGTCCTGGCGGTGGCCGTTCTTGCGGCGGTAGTTCTGCCGCCGCTTCTTCTTGAAGATGATGATCTTGTCGCCGCGCGCCTGCTCGAGCACCTCGGCGGTGACCATGGCGTTGCTCACGACGGGGGCGCCGAACTTCATGGCTTCGCCGTCGTTCAGCGCGAGCACATCGGTGAAATCGACTTCGTCGCCGGCATCGCCCAGAAGCTTTTCGACCACGATGACGTCGTTCTTGGCGACTTTGTACTGCTTTCCGCCTGTGCGGATGACCGCGAACATATCAATATCCCGTCTCAATCAACGCTGCGCAATCTAGCGCAACCTAACTGTCAAGTAAAAAAAGTTGCGGAAATATAACGGTGAGGGTCGGGGTGTCAATCTTTTTCGGCCCCACGCGCCACCATTCATCGGGCGCCGGTTGCGCCGATTCCGCGCCTGTTCTGATGCGATTCGCTCGCCGATGCAAGGAATAAGAGTCGATCAGTTGCACCTCCGGGTTCCATGAGTTAGGCTCCGCGCCCTTAATTCTTCGTTAATGCGACAGTGGCCGACGTCCGCTCGGTTCGCGGCGCGACCCGCCGCGACATCCGTTTTCCGACTTCGGGCGGACGGTTTTTCTGGATTTTTGGCGCCGGCACCTATAGGTGAAGGCGCTCCCCGGCGGAGGGGTGCCAGAGCGGTCGATCGGGGCGGTCTCGAAAACCGTTGTGCCCTGTGAGGGGTACCGTGGGTTCGAATCCCACCCCCTCCGCCAATTAGTCTCTCTAGTGTCATGTCCTTATGTGCGACGGAAACCCCCGGGTTTCCACGCTCTAAAGAGGTGATACGCTGGAGCGGTCTCCTAATTCGGCATTCGCCAATGCCGCAAGTCAGGAGTGGAAAATGCCTGGACGACGAACGCGAACCCCACAGCCGCAGCGCCGGGCTGATGCTTTTTGAGGCGGCGAGGCAAAGCTGGCTTCAGCCTTGTGGATCGCCGGCTTACTTCGGCTGTCGCACGATACGCAGATAGGCGATCGGCGCCTTCCAGCCGGACGGAAACATCCGCTCGGCCTGCTCGTTGGAGATCGCCGGCAGAATGATGACGTCATCGCCGCTCCGCCAATTTACCGGCGTGGCCACACTATGCTTGGCGGTGAGCTGCATCGAGTCGATCACGCGCAACACCTCGTCGAAGTTCCGGCCCGTGCTCATCGGATAGCTGATGATCAGCTTTACCGCTTTGTCCGGCGCGATCACGTAGACATTGCGCACCGTCTGGTTATCGGCCGCGGTGCGGCCCTCCGAAGTGCCGCCGGCGCTCGCCGGCAGCATGCCGTAGAGCTTCGCCACCTTCAATTCCGGGTCGCCGATCATGGGATAGTTCGGCGCCGTGCCTTGCGTCTGCTCGATGTCCTTCGACCATTTGGCATGCGATGCGACGGGATCGACGCTGAGACCGATGATCTTGACGTTCCGCCT
>CAZOBN010000126.1:0-8837 GCA_964577835.1 uncultured Rhizobiaceae bacterium | reverse complement strand
GCTGTTTTTCAACCTGCGCAAGCTCAAGGGCCAGATGCAGGCGATCGAGGAAGGCGACCTGCCGCTGGAGAAGGTCCAGGCGATCGCCAAGTCGCTCGACGTGACCGAGGACGAGGTGGTGAATATGAACCGCCGCCTCGCCGCGCCCGACCATTCGCTCAACGCGCCGCTGCGCGGCGATTCGGAAGGCGAATGGCAGGACTGGCTGGTCGACGAAAGCGAAACCCAGGAAACCGTGCTCGCCGACCGCGAGGAGTTGCAGAAACGCCAGGATCTGCTCGGCAAGGCCATGAAGAACCTGAACAAGCGCGAACGGCACATCCTCAGCGAGCGTCGCCTGAAGGACGAGCCGACCACGCTCGAGGAATTGAGCAAGCGCTATGGCATCTCGCGCGAGCGCGTGCGGCAGATCGAAGTGCGCGCCTTCGAGAAGCTGCAGAAGTCGATGAAGAACGCGGTGATCGAGCAGCGCCTGGCGCACTGAACGATCGACGCGATCGATAGCAAAAAGCCCCGGACAATCTCCGGGGCTTTTTTGCGTGTCGGTCCGTTTCAGCGATGCGGCGGCGCCGGATTGGTCGCCACCTCGGGACCCCATTCCTCGACGAGCTGCTGCTGCTGGGCGCGCAGTTGCGCCAGCCGGCGTCCGGCGAAGATCGCCATGCAGGCGGATACCAGCGCCGGAAAGCTGACGTAAAGCAGCCATCCCACGCCCGCCGCGGCATAGATGACGAGCCACACGGTGGGATCGAGGACGATCTGCATGGCATTGACGACCGTGTGGCCGGTCGTCCACAGCTTCAGCAGGAAAGGCCAGGTGCCGGCCAGGTTCAAGGCGCCGATGCTGATCGTGGCGCTCCGCATCGGACTGCGATCGGTGATCATGGCGACGAAGGCTGGCAGCAGCGCGAGCGTGAGCATCAAGGCTGTCGGCAGCGCGGCGACGAGCAGCAGGGCGAAGAACGCGGCAATCAGGATCTGGGTGCCGAGCGGCATGCGGCGCTGCGGCGCGGCTCGGACGGTGGCGCGCGCGCCGGGCTTGCCACCGACGTTCTTGCCGGCGCTTGGCTTGCCGGCGCTTGGCTTGCCAGCGGTTTTTTTGCCGGCGGTGGCGCGTGACGCGGGCGGACGGGGTTTGGCGGTGTTCATGACACTCATAACTTTGCGATCGTGAAGACAAGAAGCGCCAGCAGACCGAGCGCCGAACAGCACGCGGCGGCGATCTGCCGGCCATAGCGCCGCGCGCGCTCCGGATCGGAGGCGCCGCCGCTTTCGAGAAAGGCGATTTCGAAGTCGATTTTGGCGTACTGCTGCACGGCGGCGGCGAAGCCGGCCTCATCCTGCCGGCGCATCTCGCTGTTGACCAGAAAGTTGTAGAGATCGACCAGGCTGCCGGCCTTGACCAGGTTGGGCAAATCATTCTCGATGCGCTTGCGCGCCGCGCGGTGGTGATAGGTGGCGACGAGCGGCTGAAGCGAACCGGCGACCCAACGGGTGAGTTCGGGCAGGGACGCGGGCCCGAGACGCCACTGCAGCGTGGCAAGCAGAGCGAGCAGGCCGATGGTCGCCTCCAGCGGCTTCTCGCGATGGGCAGCCATGCCGAGCTGACCGGTGACGTCATCCGTGACGCGCGCCGCGATGAAGGCCGCCAGGTGGCGGTCGAACGGAATGCCCTCACGCTTGCCGTTGGCGGCCCTATCCAGCGCCGGCAACACCTCGTTGATCGACACCACGTGGTCGCGATCGATCAGAGTGCTCAGGCAGTGCTGCCCCGGATTGAGCTCATAGAGACAGCGCTCGATGCCGTAGCCCGGGCGAGGATCCTTGAGATAGTTGCTCAGACGCCGGAACAGGCCGGCGACCCGCGTCAGGTCGTGATGGCCGAAGCGCTGCAGATCGAGCCAGAAGATCGCCAAGCCGCCACGCACGATCTCGGCGAATTCCTGGGTCCGCGCGGCATCGTTGAAGCCGGCGGCGAGCGCCGGGCCGATGCCCTCGATGGTGGCGGAAAATCCCTTGTAGCGCAGCGGCGCTCTGGGATCGAGCGCTATGGCGAGCCGGGCGTTGAACAGGGCGATGCCCGCGCCGCCGCCGACCAGCCCGCCGTCGGCGAGTTGATCGTAGGCGCGGTCGATGGCATCGGGCGAAGGCCCCTCGTTCAAGCTACGCTCGATCCAACTGACCAGCTCGGTCTTGCGGTCGGTCATCGAGTTCGAATGCCACTGACGGGTGAGCGCCAGCGCCAGGCTGCGGCAGTTGTAGAAGTTGCGGCCCTCGAAGGCGAAGGGGCGCAGGGCCTTCTCCGGATGGTGACGCGTCGAGGTCTTGATGCGGCGGTCGACCAGCCACTTCTCGAGGTCTTCCAATTCCCAACGATGTTCCGGATCGTCATGCAGCATGCCGCGCAACGGCTCGCGCAAGGCGACCGGAATGGGCGCCTTGCCGACGAGGACGGCGTAGGAGCCATGAGCGAGGCGGGCTGCGAGCAGCGCTTCGTCGTCGATGTCCGGATCGGGACGGCGGCCGAGCAGCATGAACAGGATGGTGACGCCGAGCGAGAAGATGTCGTTGCGCCGCGCGCCGGAGCCACGACCCGCCGGACAAGCCATGGCCGACTCGATGGTCTCGAACAGCGCCGGCTGCGCATAGGCGGGCGGCGAGGTCACGCAATCGCCCAGCATGACGCTTTCGCGGGTGCCGTCGCGATAGAACAGATTGGTCGGACGGACAGCGCGATAAGTGATGCCATACCTGCCGAGGTGAGCGAGGGCGGACACGACCGGCGCTAGAACCGTGCGGATCACCTGTTCCTCGCTCATGGGCGAGATAGTCCCCGACCGGTCGCTGACCACGCGGTCGCCGCCCGGACGCTCGTAGACCACGGCCAACCGCCGCGCGCCCGTGTCCTTGCCGCCGGGCCATGGCACGAGACCCCAATCGACCAGTTGCAGCAGTTCCGGACAGTGGATCTCCTTGAGCTTGCCCATGATATCGCCGCGCGCGACCACGCTGCCGTCGCACACCAGGGCAAACAGCCGGTCGTTGCCGGTCACCAAATCGCTGGCGGCGAAGGCGGCTGCGTGGGGTAGGTCGAGGTGGCCGAGCGGCACTTCGGGCCAGATGTTGAAGAGGTTCTTGAGCCGAACCCCGACCAACGGGCCGGCTGGAGTCTCCGACGACTCGGCCGCCGTGGCGTTCTGCGAAACGTCCCGGTCGATCGGCTTGGTCTCGGAGTCGCGCGTCTCGGCGCCGGAGTCTGATTCTGGCAGAACCTGAGAGTTCATCCGTCAGCCGTTCGATAAACAGCAGGGACTTACTCGCCTTAGCATCGTCATCACGACCGCCCCCAACCTCTGCCGAAATCTATAGAGGAAGGGAAAACGGTTCGTTAATGGCGGGGAAAAATCCGCGGGACCCGCGCGGGTTACAGATTGTGGATAACAACCATGGATTGCGGCTTTGCGACGATACGATGGTTAACACGCGCCGCACCGGTCGTGGTTAACACGCGCGTCGGGGGCGCATGCATCAATCGGCGAAGGGATCGTGCACGAGCACGGTATCCTCGCGCTCCGGACTGGTCGAGAGCAGCGCGACCGGTGCCTCGATCAGTTCCTCGACGCGGCGGATGTATTTGATGGCGTTCGCCGGCAGTTGCGCCCACGAGCGCGCGCCGCGCGTGCTCTGGCTCCAACCCTCGAGCGACTCGTAGATCGGCTCGATGCCGGCCTGCACGTCCATCGCCGAGGGGAAATGCCGGAAGGTCTCGCCCTTGTGGCGATAGCCGGTGCAGAGCTTGAGTTCCTTCAGCCCGTCGAACACATCGACCTTGGTCAGGGCGATGCCGTCGATACCGCCGGTCTTGATCGCCTGGCGCACCATGACCGCGTCGAACCAGCCGCAGCGCCGCTTGCGCCCGGTGACCGTGCCGAACTCGTGGCCGCGCTCGCCGAGCAACTGGCCGATGTCGTCGTGCAGCTCGGTCGGGAACGGGCCGGCGCCGACGCGGGTGGTATAGGCCTTGGTGATGCCGAGCACGTAGGACAGCGCGCCCGGGCCGACGCCCGATCCCACCGCCGCCTGGCCCGCCAGGGTGTTCGACGATGTCACGTAGGGATAGGTGCCGTGATCGACGTCGAGCATGGCACCCTGCGCGCCCTCGAACAGGATACGACGGCCGGCGCGGCGCGCTTCGTCGAGATGCTGCCAGACGACCGTCGCGAACGGCAGGATCTTGGGCGCCACCTCCTTCAGTTGCGCGATCAGTTCGTTGCGGTCGATCTGCTCGACGCCCAGGCCGCGCAGCAGCGCGTTGTGGTGGAGCAGCAGATCGTCGACCTTCGCCGCCAGCACGGCATCGCTGCGCAAATCGCAGACCCGCACGGCGCGCCGCGCCACTTTGTCCTCGTAGGCCGGACCGATGCCGCGTCCGGTGGTGCCGATCCTCGCCGTGCCGCGCGCTTCCTCGCGCACCCGGTCGATCTTGGAATGGAGCGGCAGGATCAGCACGGCGTTCTCGGCCAGCTGAAGGTTGTCCGGCGTGATGGTGACGCCCTGGGATTTCAGCGTCTCGATCTCGGCGAGCAGCGCCCATGGATCGACCACGACGCCGTTGCCGATGATGCCCAACTTGCCCGGGCGCACCACGCCCGAGGGCAGCAGCGACAGCTTGTAGGTATTGTTGCCGATGACGAGCGTATGGCCGGCGTTGTGGCCGCCTTGGAACCGCACCACAACGTCGGCGCGCTCCGACAGCCAATCGACGATCTTGCCCTTGCCTTCGTCGCCCCACTGGGCGCCGACTACCACGACGTTGGCCATACTCGCTCCGCTGTGTGCTGAGACTCTGTGATTGAACGGACCCGCCGAACCGCCGGCGGGCGACTAAACCAGGTCGGCGATCTTGCCGGCCGAGAGGATATGGGTGCAGTTGAGGCGGCGCGCTTCCGCCATGCTGTCGCTCACCGGCGCGAGACCGGCCACGGTAACCCAACCCTGCGCCCGCAATCTGCCCGCTTCGGCCGCCGGCACGCCGAACGGCACGAACAGTCGGCGGCCGGGCCGCGGGCCCGGGATGGCCTGCAGCACCGTATCCATGAACAGGGTGAAACCGGTCGACGGCTCGCCCATCATCGCCGTGCCGTTCCCGCCGGTCGCGCTCGTGGCGCTGTTGGCGGCGGCGCCCCCGGCGCGATAGCGCCCGCCCCGGCCAAGCTCGCCGCGCACACCGAGCGCGAACAGCACGAAGCTGACGCCGGTGTGATATTCGAAACCGCGATTCTCCACCGGATCGATGGTGATCTTGAGATCGGGCGCCACGCTTTCGACGAGCGCCACGACTTCCTTGAGGCGCGCCACGTCCTGGATCGCGGCGGCGGGCAGCTCGAGATCGGCGAGCGCGGCGAGGGTCTTGCGGGCCGGACCGGCGGCCGCCAGCAGGGCCCCAAGCAGCTTGGCGGCGGGGCCGCCGAGCGACGCCACGCCCGCCGCATCCTTGTGATCGAGCGCCGCGCGCAGCGCCGCGACCTGCGTGCTGTCGAGGCCGAATTCCTGGCAGATCACCGGCACGAGCGGCGGCAGATTGAGATCGACCGACAGGTCGCGCACGCCGATGCCGGCGAGCGCCTGGGCGGCCAGCGTGATGATCTCGCCATCCGCCGCGGCGCCGTGGCCGCCGATCAATTCGCAGCCGACTTGCCCGACTTGGCGCTGGGAGCGCAGTTGGCTGCCGCTCACCTGCAGCACCTGGCCCGCGTAGCACAGCCGCAGCGGCCGCGCCGCATGGCCGAGCCGGGTGGTGGCGATGCGGGCGATCTGCAGAGTCATGTCGGCGCGCAGCGCCAGCATGCGGTGGGAGATCGGGTCCATCAGGCGGAAGGTCTGGCCGGCCATGGAAGCGCCGGCACCGCCCAGCAGGGTTTCCTCGAATTCGAGCAGCGGCGGCTTGACCCGTTCGTAGCCCTGGGCGGCGAAGGCGGCGATCAGGCTCTCCACCGTTGCGGCCTCGAAGGCCGCATCGGGAGGCAAAAGATCGTTCATGCCCGGCGGCAACAGGGCCCGCTCGCCGCTTTCCGTCATCGAAGGCTCTGTTTTCACGTGAGTTTCCGCGGACTTACCCGCCCCATGGTGTTGAGGGGCCGCAGGTTCACAGAGCCGCGGTTTCCCTGGGTTAGGTAACCGGAAATAGTGCAAACGGCAAACGGAAATGCACCCGGCCGGACACCCGGCGGCGGCGCGAAGGCCCGTTAGCCGCGCAGGCGGACCTCCGGCAGCACGAGGCTCTTGCTGCGCGCCGTCGCCAACATAAGGCGCGCCGTACCGGTGAGGAATTCGGCATGGCTGCCGGTCCATTCTCCCGGCAGAGCAACATCGAGCGGGTTACGTCTTCTCACGGAGGATTGCAAAAGACGCATTAAGGCCGACCCGTGGATCGGCCTTAATGTATTCGAAATACTGCAATTTTTCCCAAAACAGGCGGATGCCCACTTTGAGGACAGCCGGCAACGCCAAGATCAGAAGTTCAGCGCCTGCGCCTGCACGACGTTCGGAATCGCGCGCACTTTCTCCACCAGCGCGTCGGTCACCTCCGAATCGAGCTTGATCAGCGCCACCGCGTCGCCGCCCGGTTCCGTGCGCCCGAGATGGAACGTGCCGATATTGACCTTCGCCTCGCCCAGGGCGCGGCCGAGATTGCCGATGAAGCCGGGCTTGTCCTTGTTGGTGACGAATAGCATGTTGGGGCCGAGCTCGGCCTCGATGGCGATGCCGTTGAGCTCGACGATGCGCGGCTTGTCGCCGCCGAACAGCGTGCCCGATACCGTGCGCTTGCTGTGCTCGGTCTCGACCGTGAGGCGGATCAGCGACTGGTAGTCGCTCGCCCGCTCGTGCTTGGCGTCGGTCACGTGAATTTCGCGCTCGCGCGCGACCACCGGCGCGTTGACCATGTTCACCGTCTCCATCTGCGGCGACAGCAGGCCCTTGAGCACGACCGCGGTCAATGGCCGGGTGTTGAGCTCGGCGACCTGCCCGTCGTAGTCGATGGTGACCGACTTGATCCCGGTGCGGATCAGTTGGCCCAGCAGGCTGCCGAGCTGTTCGGCGAGGCGCATATAGGGCATCAGCTTCGGCGCGTCTTCGGCGCTGACCGACGGCATGTTGAGGGCGTTGACCACCGCGCCGGTGAGCAGGAAGTCGGAAATCTGCTCGGCGACCTGGTTGGCGACGTTCTCCTGGGCTTCCGAGGTCGAGGCGCCGAGGTGCGGTGTCGCCACCACCTGCTCGTTGCCGAAGAACACGCTCTCCTTCGCCGGCTCGACCGGGAAGACGTCGAGCGCCACACCCTTGATGTGGCCGGAGTCGAGCGCCGTCTTCACGTCCGCTTCTACGATCAGCTCGCCGCGCGCGCAATTGATCAGGCGCACGCCCTTCTTCATCTTGGCGATGTTCGCGGCGTTGATGATGTTGCGCGTCGAATCGGTCAGCGGCACGTGCAGCGTGATGAAGTCCGAGCGGCGCAGCAGATCGTCGAGCTCGACCTTCTCGACGCCGAGATCCTTGGCCCGCTCGGGCGACAGGTACGGGTCATAGGCGATGACCTTCATCTTGAGGCCGAGCGCGCGGTCGGCGACGATCGAGCCGATGTTGCCGCAGCCGATGACGCCGAGCGTCTTGGCGAACAGCTCGACGCCCATGAAGCGGTTCTTTTCCCACTTTCCCGCGTGCGTCGAGGCATTGGCGGCCGGCAGGTCGCGGGCCAGCGCGAACATCATGGCGATGGCGTGTTCGGCGGTGGTGATCGAATTGCCGAACGGCGTGTTCATGACGATGACGCCGCGCGCGGTGGCCTTCGGCACATCGATGTTGTCGACGCCGATGCCGGCGCGGCCGACCACCTTCAGCTTCTTCGCCGCCTCGAGCACCTTGGCGGTGACCTTGGTGGCGGAGCGCACGGCGAGGCCGTCGTACTCGCCGATCACGGCGAGCAGTTCGTCGGCCTTCATGCCGGGCTTGTAATCCACATCGAGGCCGCGGTCCTTGAAGATGGCGACGGCTTGCGGGCTCAAATCGTCGGAAATCAAAACCTTGGGTTTAGCCATGGCGACAGGTTCCAATCTTGAATGCGAAGCGATGAACGGGAAAACGAAAGGCTGTCGGGGCGCGCGGGTGCGCGCCCCCGATCAGCGAAGCAATCAGGCGGCTTTGGCGAACTCGGCTTCGGCCTGTTCGAAGGCCCAGTCGAGCCACGGGAACAGCGCATCGAGGTCCGATTTCTCGACCGTGGCGCCGGCCCAGATACGCAGGCCCGGCGGCGCGTCGCGATAGCCGTCGATATCGAAGGCGACGCCTTCCTTTTCGAGCAGCGAGACGATCTTCTTCGGCACCGCGGCCTGCTTCTCGGCGTCGAGCTTGGCGACCCAGGGCGCCGTGATCTTCAGGCAGACCGAGGTGCAGGAGCGGATCGCCGGGTCCTCGGCCAGGAAGCCGACCCACGGCGTGCGCGCCACCCAGTCGGCGATCGTCTTGAGATTGCCTTCCGAGCGGGAAATGAGACCCTTGAGCCCGCCCGCCTTCTGCGCCCATTGCAGCGCGGCGATCTGGTCCTCGACGGCGATCATCGAGGGCGTGTTGATGGTGTCGCCCTTGAAGATGCCTTCAGCGAGCTTGTCGGCCCCTGCCTTCATGCGGAACAGTTTGGGCATCGGCCACGGCGGGTTGTAACCGACGATGCGCTCGACCGCGCGCGGGCTGAGCACCAGCATGCCGTGCTGCGCCTCGCCACCGAGCACCTTCTGCCACGACCAGGTGGTGACATCGAGCTTGTCCCACGGAATATCCAT
>CAZOBN010000125.1:0-8846 GCA_964577835.1 uncultured Rhizobiaceae bacterium | reverse complement strand
TTGTGGGGGAGGGTTAGGGTGGGGGGTGATGCAGGCATCGGTGATTCCGAGTACTGGGTCGGAAAACCCCTGCCGGACTCCGCGTTTCGGCCGGGCGTACGGGCGCATGCCGTTGCCCGATACAACGAATTGTTAACCCTATGTCAAGACCTTGCCGCCAGACTGGCGCCCGAACTCTATCCGGGGGCTGTTCGGGCGTAGCATGTCGGCCGTCAAACATTGTGTCATCATCGTCGCCTACGGCCTGTTCGCCATTATGGCGGCGCTCGTCCTGCCTGTCCGCCTGCCGGAGGTCGATGCCGAACTCGGCATCACGGTCGGCATCGCGCTGTTCATGCTGAGCGCGCTGCTGCATCAGTATCTCGCCAAGAACGATCGCGATGCCGCGGTCGACGACCACGTCGATGCGCTGTACCGCGCCTACGAAAAGCTCGCCGAGGAAATCGACCTGCTGCGCGAAGAGGCGCGCACGGTGCGCAAGGGACTGGCCGAGATCACGGACGGGGTCGAGCAGCGCGCCGAGGAGCACCTGCAGAAGGTGGTCGCCGAAGTCCGTGTCCTGAAGACTCTCATAAACCAGTTGTCGACGAACGGCGTCGAACAGGAAAGCCGTGCGGCCTCGAAGCTGCGCGTTGTCGGAGACGCGCAACCCAAGACCGTGTCGCGTCTGGTGCGCCCCAACCAGAATGCCCATCCCAATCAGGCGAACGCCCATCTCAATCAGGCGCAGATTCTCGATATCGTGCGCGAGGGGCTCAAGCGCGACCGGGTCGATCTGTTCCTGCAGCCGGTCGTCAGCCTGCCGCAACGCAAGCCGCGCTATTATGAATGCTTCTCGCGCATCCGCGCCGAGGACGGCTCGATGGTGGTGCCGGAGCAATATATCGAACTGGCGCGCCAGGAAGGCCTGCTGCGCGCCATCGACAACATGTTGCTGTTCCGCTGCATCCAACTCGTGCGCAAGGCACAGCGCCACAAGCACAACCTCGGCTTCTTCTGCAACATTTCCACCCAGACTCTGAGCGATCGCGCGTTCTTCCACGAGTTCATCGAGTTCATGGCGCAGCATCGCGATCTCGCCTCGCAGCTCATCTTCGAGTTCGCCGAGGAAGATCTCAATGCTCATTGGGAGGAGGTCGCCCAGGATCTCCACAGCCTGGCGCGGCTCGGATTCTATTTCTCCATGGACCGTGTGCGCGGCGTCGATCTCGATCCGGAGCTGCTGGCGCGCCGCCGCTTCAAATACCTCAAGCTCGAAGCCGCGACCCTGCTGGCGAGCGGCGCCAGCGGTGCGCTCAATATCCGCGCCTTCAAGCGCGAGCTCGACCGCAATGCCGTCAATCTGGTGGTCGAAAAGATCGAGAACGAGCAGCAGCTCGTGGAACTGCTCGACCACAATATCGACTTCGGCCAGGGCTATCTGTTCGGCGAACCTCGGCTCAGCCGCGAACAGTAGGCGGCGCGGTTCCGCCGGCCATCCGGCGCGGCCGATTTGCGCTTTTCAAGACGGCACGTCCGTGGCACAAAAGCCGACCGCACCCGCGTGAAGGGTGCGCTATCTTCCGCCACTCTGTCGCCGCCATCACCTTCATGACGATCCAGATACTGCCGGGCATTGCCGCCATCGCCGAGGCCTATGACGGCTTCGTGCTCGATCTTTGGGGCGTCATCCACGACGGGCACAAACCTTATCCCGACGCGGTCGACTGCCTGGCGCGCCTGCACGATGCCCGTCAGGGCACCGGCAAGCGCATCGTCATGCTGTCGAACGCGCCGCGCCGCTCGGAGGGCGTCATCGAAGCGATGGTCGCAATGGGGATCGATCGCGGGCTCTACGACGACGTGGTGACCTCCGGCGAACTGACGTGGCGGGCCCTGAAATCGCGCGGCGACGCATGGCATGCGGCGCTCGGACGCCGCTTCCTCCATATCGGTCCGGCGCGCGATCACGGGCTGTTCGAGGGGCTGGATCTGGAGCGGGCGAGCGGCCCGCACGACGCGCATTTCATCGTCAACACCGGTCCGTGGCGCGACGAGGAACGGTTGGAAGATTACATCCCGCTGCTGCAGGAGTGCGCCAAGCTGCGCCTGCCGATGATTTGCGCCAATCCGGACCTCGAAGTGATCCGCGGCGGGGTGCGGATCATCTGCGCCGGCACGCTCGCGGCCTATTACGAGAATTTGGGCGGGGCGGTGCGCTACCACGGCAAGCCCTATCCCGAAGCCTATGACGCCTGTCTTGAGCAGATGGCGCTGCGCGAACGATCTCGCATCGTCGCTGTCGGCGACTCCCTGATCACCGACATCAAGGGCGCGAACGCCGCCGGCATCGACACCCTGCTGGTCACCAGCGGCATCCATGCGGCGGAACTCGGTCTCGCCTATGGCGACCACCCGGAGCCGGCCCGGCTGGAGCAGGCCTGCGCCCGCCAGGGCGTGCGCCCCAAGGCGGCGATCCCGGCGTTCCGCTGGTAGACGAGCCGCGGCCGGCCACGCCGGAACTGCTAAAATTCGATATTTATTCGTCTTTACCCTGTCGCCGCTAGGATTTAGGGTCTCAGGCGCTCACAGCGCACGCGTGGACGGGCAAAGCACGGCGGCGCTCAGGGGGCGTCGATCACTCAGGGAGTTCGTGAGACGCGGAGCGCGCGCTTGGGTCACACAGCCGGGGGCAAGGGGGCATGACGCCGCCAAAAAGAAAGTTCGCTTATCTCACGGCGGGCGGGTTGCTGCTGAGTGCGCTCTGGCTGCTCGTCGTCTATCGATACGTCGCCGATCAAGTCGGCTTCCAAAACCTGCTGTTCATGCTGCCCCACGAACTCGGCATCTTCGTGGCCGGGGTCTTCGCGCCGCTCGTAGTCCTGTGGCTGGTCCTGCTGCATTTCGGAATCGGCAGCCGGCTCGCCTATGCCCGCGGACTGCTGGAAGACCGCCTGAACGCGCTGATCTACCCGGCCGAAGGGGCGGGCGAGCGCATCGCCACGGTGAGCCAGGCTCTGAGCGCGCAGACGCGCGATCTATCGGCGGCGACCGCCGAGGCGACCGCCGCCGCCGAGCGCATCCAGTCCATTTTGCAGCGACAGACGGCCTCCCTCGGCGATGTCGCCAAGCAGATCAAAAGCCAGACGAGCGAGGTCGAGGCTGCGGCACGCCAGCAGGCCGAGGGGCTGGCGAACGCGTCGACGACCGCCACCGACGGCCTCAAAGCACTGGGCGAGACCCTGGATTCCGAGCTCGCCCGAGTGCTCGAGAAACTCGCGGCGGCTGGACGGCAACAGACGGCGGCGCTCGCCGCGGCGGTGCGTACCGCCGAGGAAGGCATGGCTGCCGCCAGCAGCAGCATCGATGCCGAGATGAAGGCCATGTTGGGCCGTGTCGATGCCGCCATCGAGGAACAGGCCAGCGCGCTGAAAGAGGCGGCAAGCGAGGCCGAAGGGCAGATCAAGCAGGCGGGAGGCATGGTCGAGGGCGCGCTCGAGGTGACGATGGCCGGAATCGCCAGCGCCATCGACGATCAGGCCGGGGCGCTCGCCACGGCGGCCGGCACGGCGCAGGACAATATCAAGGCCACCGTGGGCAGCGTCGAGGGTGCCCTGCGCGAGACCCTGCGCGAGATCGAAGCGGGTATGCGCGAGCGCGCGGACGCGCTGTCCGAATCCGTGCGCATGGCCCAGGACCATATCAAGGCGGCCGGCAATAGCGTCGATGTCGAGCTGCGCGCCATGTTGGGCGACATCGAGGCCGGCGTGCGCGATCAGGCGGGCAAGCTGTCGGCCGTCGCGGCTTCCGCCCAGGGCGATATCCAAGCCGCCGGCGGCAGCGTCGAATCCGACCTGCAGGCCATGCTGGACCAGATCGACCTTGCGACCCAGCAGCACGCGGGCGCCATCGCCGCCGCCGCCGCCGCCGCCCAGGAGAAGGTCTCGGCCATGGCCGAGAATATCGAGACGGCGCTCAAGGCCGTGCTCGGCCAGATGGACATGGCGGCGCGTGCCCAGGCCAGCAGCATCAATGTGGCCTCCGGCACCGCCCAGGATGGCATGAAGGCCATGGGCGAGAGCGTCAATGCGGAGTTGCGCGCCGTCCTCACGGAAACCGAACAAGCGGTGGCGCGCGTCGCCCGCCTGAGCGAGGGCTGCCGCGCCGAGGCCGACACCCTGAAGGAGAGCTATGCCGCGCTTGGCGCGCAAGCCACCCAGGTTGCTCAGACGGTGCATGGCAATGCCCAGGATCTCGCGTCGGCGACCGAGCGCATCAGCCACGAGCTCAAGGCCGCCACCGATGCGCTGAGCGCGCGCATGGCGAGCGTCATGGATACGGCGGACAAGGCGGCGGCACGCCTCGCCGCGGCGGCCGACCGGCTGCAGAGTCAGACGCGGGCCATGGGGCGTGGCGCCGACGAAGCGACCGATACGCTGGAAAAATCCGCCGAGGTCTTTACCCGTCGCAGCGCCGATCTGGTCGACGCCGGCGACGCGGCCGAAGACCGGTTGGAAAAACTGGGCGCCACGTTCGAACGCCGCACGACCCAGGTCATGGCGGCGTCGAGCCAGGCCGCCGGCATCGTCGATCGCAGCGCCACCCTGCTCGAGCGTCAGGCGGAAACGCTGACTCGCGCCGCCGATCACGCGGCGGGGCAGGTCGAGACGGTGCGCGCCCTGCTCAACCAGCAGACCGAATCGGTGCGTGCCGCGGCCGCCCATACCGCCGAACAGGCCGCCCGCATCGCCGATTCCTTCACCCGTCAGGCGGCCGCCCTGATCGATGCCGCCAACCGCGCCGGGGCCAAGTCGGACGACGTGCATCGTTTGATGCAGGAGCAAGGCCACGCTTTCGAGCAACTGGCCGAATCGCTGGCGGCGCGCGAGGCGAGCCGCATGGAGGCGCTGCGCCGCACTTTGCGCGAACAGGAAGAAGCCTTCTCGGCCTTGTCCGAGGAACTGGTGGCGCGCGCCGAGATGATCGAGGAAGCGGTGCGGCGCCAGTCGAAAGACCTGGGCAAAGCGGCGGACGAGGCGAGCGCGAAAGCCGAGGGGCTGGGCGAGGCGCTGCGCCGGCGCAGCGAGGATATCGCACGCGCCACTCGCGAGGCAGCGACCCACGTGCAGGAGGTCAGCAACGTGCTCGGCCATGAGGCGGAAAATCTCGCCGAGGCGGCCGGCGTCGCTGCCCGCCACATGGAAACCAACCGCGTCGCCTTGACGGCGGGCTCCGTCGAATTCCACGACATCTCGCGCAAGATCTCGGAGCAGATGCACGGCATCGGCGCCTATTTCCGCCAGCAGTCGAGCGAAATCACGCGGGCCGCGGAAGTGACGCGCAAGGAGGTCGATCTGGTCGGCGAGCAGATGCTCGAACAGACGACCTACTACACCAAGGCGCTCGAGGACGCGGCGCTCAAGGCCAACGAGATCACCGCCACCTACGGGCGCCAGGTGGATGCGCTGATCCAGGCCTCCGAACATGCGGCGGCCGAGGCCTCGCGCGTGCGCGCCGGCGCGCTCGACTCACGGCGCGATACCTTCCTGCGCGCATCCAAATTCATCGTCGAGGATCTCAATTCGATCGGCATCGATATCAGCCGCATCGTCGACAAGACCGACGCGGAAAAGCTGTGGCGCAACTACACCAAAGGCGACAAGGGAATCTTCCTGCGCCATCTGGTGAGCAACCCCGATAAGAAGCTGCAGGACACGCTCAAGCGCAAGTACGAGGAGGACGATACTTTCCGCCGCCATGTGTTGCGCTATCTCGAGCAGTTCCAGAGTCTGCTCGCCCAGGCGAACGAGAGCGATCCGGAGAATTTGCTGAGTTCGACCTTCGTCACGGCCGACGTGGGCAAGCTCTACGTCCTGCTGTCGCGCGCCATCGGCCGGATGAACTGAGGCGGATCGGGACAGCGATCACAGCCTCGACCAGATCAGGATCAGCGCCTCGACTCCCAACACCTCCCCCTCGATGGGGGAGGTCGCGCGGCACGCGCGGGTGTGGGTGGAGCAGGCGCACAGGGTCGCGGCGATTGTTAGCGGCAATACCCCCCCGGCCCTCCCCCACAAGGGGGAGGGAGATGGACCTGGACTTCCAGCCAGCAATAGGTCCGCGGCATCGGGCGCGGTGCCACTGCCTAAAAATGGCGGATTTCCGTGGTTTTTTGCCGGACGGGCCGGGCAAAATGGGGCCTTTCGGCTTGACGGGCCGGGCCAATTTGCTTACAAGACAGCCTCTTTCCGCCCCGTCCGCCACGGCCGGGGCGGCCTGTTTTAGCCGCCATCAAGGATTACGACCATGTCGCGACGTTGCGGAGTGACCGGCAAAGGCGTGATGACTGGCCATAATGTCAGCCACGCCAACAACAAGAGTCCCCGGAAGTTCCTGCCCAACCTGCAGCGGACCTCGATGCTGAGCGACGCGCTTGGTCAGATGATCCGGCTGCGCCTGTCGACCAACGCGATCCGCACCATCGAGCGCAACGGCGGCCTGGACGCCTATCTGCTCAAGGCGCGCAGCGACCGGCTGTCGCCGGAAATCCGCCGCATCAAGGCGCGCATCCAGCGCCGGATCGAGGCCAAGGCGGCCGCCTAAGGCGCCTGGAGGGCTAACGCGCTTCGGCGCCGCCGACAGAACGCGGATACAAAAAGGCCGGGCACATCGCCCGGCCTTTTTCGCGTCTGGCGGCTCGATCAGGCCTTCAGATTTTCCTTCAGGAAATCGACCGTCCGTTTCCAAGCCAAGTCCGCCGACGGCTTATGATAGCGGTCCGGGCTGGTGTCGGAGTTGAAGGCATGCTGTGCGCCTTCGTAGATGTATAGCGTGTATTTCTTGTTATTCTTCTTGAGGGCTTCCTCGAAACCGGGGATGCCCGCATTGACGTTCTTATCGAGCGCGCCGTAGTGGGCCATGATCGGCGCCTTGATCTTGGCGGTGTCCTCGGCTGACGGCACGCGGCCGTAATAGGGCACCGCGGCGTCGAGATCCGGCGAATGGACCGCGAGCTGATTCACAGCGGCACCGCCCCAGCAGAAACCGACGACGCCGATCTTGCCGTTGGTCTCCGGGTTCTTGTCCAACGCCTGGACGAGAGCGACCAGGTTCTGGGTGTTCTGCTTGAGATCGAGCTTGCCGATCATGTCGCGTGCCTGGTCGGGGTCCTTCGGCGTGCCGCCTAGGGGCGACAGCAGATCCGGCGCGACCGCCACGAAGCCTTCGAGCGCCATGCGGCGCGCGACGTCCTCGATATGCGGATTGAGGCCGCGGTTTTCGTGAACGACGATGACGGCGCCGAGCTTGCCGGCGCCTTTCGGCTTCGCCTGATAGGCTTTCACATCGCCGTTGACGCCCTTGTAGGTGATGGTTTTGATCTCGAGCCGGCTGTCATCCGCGGATGTCATGGCCGCGTTCGCATAATTGGGGCCGAGCAGGGGCAGGATGGCCATCGCCGCAGCGGCGCTGCCGGTCAGCGTGGCCAAGCGCTCGAGAAACACGCGGCGCTCGAGCGGCGCATGGGTGTACTCGTCATAGAGGTCGATGATGGTCTGGTCGATACGCATTGGCCTTCGTCTCCCTTGGCGTTTGTTGCTGACGATCAGTTGATGTCGATCATGCCCGCGCGGGTCAATGTCGCCGCTGCCGCGGTTCCCGGCGACTTCGTCAGGTAGTCGGCGGTGTATTGCTCGGCGTAAGCGTCGGCCGACGACATGCCGTCGACCGGCACGATCACCTTCATGCGGCGCTGGGCGGCGCCCGTCGCCGTTCCGAGCACCGCGCCCTCGGCGGCGGTGCCGACCAGGATCACGCTCGTGATGCCCTTGGCCTTGAGCTGCTCCTCGAGATCGGTCTTGAAGAACTTGTCCACGGTCCCCTGAACGTGCGGCTCGCTCGCTTGCGGCGCGACTTCCTTGAGCAGCATCTCGCGGGTGCCGCTGGTGGTGATGGTGTGAATCACCAGCATGCCCTTGGCGCGGGCGCGCTTCAGCAGGTCTGCGACCGGGGCAAGGGTATCGAGGCAACGTGGCCGGCGTTCAGCATTGCAACTGCTGGTCTGGAGGTCCATCACGATGAGCGCGGTGTCCTTGGAACTCGCGGTGACCTTCTTCAATTCCGGCGCGGCCGGCGCCTTGATGGAACTCCATTCGGCGACGGCGTCAGCGGCGTCAACTGGCGCCGCCATGGCGGACGCGAGCACGACGAATCCCGCGATCGCGCTTGCTCTCACTGCGCCGGCACGGTCGGTGGTGCGTTGATCGAACATCATTCCATGGTCTCCCTGAGGATGTTCCGGCCTGACGCCGTTATCTATCCTGAACGGACGTGCCCACGATTCTTCGTGATTTTGTGGCGCCAACCAGCGTCTACCGCGGTCGAAACGGTAACAGAATGAGGCTATGTCCGCCAGACGGCCGCGGTTGGGCAGGATCAACTCGTTGTGAGCCGGCGCCGGTTCCACTGGAACGGGCGACGGAGCGCGCGGTGTTGCTTAGATAGCTTATGAGCGCGAGGCGCGGGGCGGGGCGGCGGGCTTGCGCGCGGCCGGGCGGAGCTGTTGCTGCCGGATGCGCAACTCCTCGTCGCGGCCGCGCATGGACTTCTCGTCCTCGTCGAACAGCTCGGCGAGCTTTTCCATCATGGTGCTGCCCAATTGCTCGGCGTCGACGATGGTCACGGCGCGGCGGTAGTAGCGCGTCACGTCGTGGCCGATGCCGATGGCGACGAGTTGCACCGGCGAATAGCTTTCGATCCAGTCGATGACGCGGCGCAGATGCTGCTCGAGATAGTTGCCGGGGTTGACCGACAGGGTCGAATCGTCGACCGGCGCGCCGTCGGAAATGACCATCAGGATGCGGCGCTGC
>CAZOBN010000124.1:0-8851 GCA_964577835.1 uncultured Rhizobiaceae bacterium | reverse complement strand
ACCGGCAAGCCCAATCTGGTCGACCCGCACGAGCCCGCCCATGTCGCCGAGGCGGTGGCCAAGATGGGGCTCGAGCATGTGGTCATCACCTCGGTCGACCGCGACGACCTGCCGGACGGCGGCGCCGATCAGTTCGTCCAGGTGATCGAAAACATCCGCAAGAGCTCGCCCGGCACCACCATCGAGGTGCTGACGCCCGACTTCCTGCGCAAGGACGGCGCGATCGAGGCGGTCGTCGCGGCCAAGCCCGACGTTTTCAACCACAACCTGGAAACCGTGCCGCGGCTCTATGCCGCCATTCGCCCCGGCGCGCGCTACTTCCATTCGCTGAAGCTGCTCGACAAGGTCAAGCAGCTCGACCCGTCGATCTTCACCAAGTCCGGCATCATGGTCGGGCTGGGCGAGGACGCTGGCGAGGTGCATCAGGCGATGGACGATCTGCGCGCGGCCGACGTGGATTTCCTCACCGTCGGCCAGTATCTCCAGCCGACTCTCAAGCATGCCGAAGTGGCGCGCTTCGTGACGCCCGATGAGTTCTCGGCCTATGCCGCGAAGGCGCGCGGCAAGGGTTTCCTGCTCGTCTCGGCGACGCCGCTCACCCGTTCGTCCTACCACGCGGGCGAGGACTTCAACCGCCTGCGCGAGGCGCGCGAGAAGAAACTGGCGTCGCGCAGCTAATCCATGCCGACCCACGCCGAACAGCGCACGCTGCCCTATACGCCGCAGCAGCTTTATTCGCTGGTCGCCGACATCGAGAAATATCCCGAGTTCCTGCCATGGTGCGTCGGCGCGCGCATCCGCGAGCGGCGCGGCAACGAGGTGATCGCCGACATGGTGATCGGCTTCAAGATGGTCCGCGAGAAATTCACCTCGCGCGTCACCCTGGCGCCGCCGGGCGAGGGCAGGCCCGAAGGGCGCATCGATGTGGCCTATATCGACGGCCCGATGCGTCACATGCAGAACCGCTGGGTCTTCATTCCCAATCCGGACGGCTCCACCACCATCGACTTCTACGTCGATTTCGAATTCCATTCGAAGATCCTGCAGAAGCTGATCGGCGCCCTGTTCCACGAAGCGGTGCGCCGCATGGTCGCCGCATTCGACACCCGCGCCAAGGCGCTTTATGGCCGGCAGGCGTTGGGTGAGGCATCCAAGCCGATCTAATGAGCTGGGCCTTAATGTTCTGCTGGATTTTGCACCGAGGAAACACGCGTGACCGAATACATTCAAGCCGTCATCGACTTCATCGCCCAGCACCCGCATTGGGCCGGTCTCCTGGTATTCCTGACGGCCGCGGCGGAGTCGATCGCCATGATTGGTCTGATCTTGCCGGGAACCACGATCTTGATCGGCATCGGGGCCGTCGTCGGCCTCGGTCATCTGCCACTGTGGCCGATCCTCATCTGGGCCACTCTGGGCGCTATTGCCGGCGACGGCGTGTCCTACTGGTTCGGCCACCGTTATCGCCACCAAATCGTTCGGATCTGGCCATTCTCGCGTCGCCCTCGACTGCTTGCGCAAGGTGAGGCGTTCTTCCATCGGCATGGCGGCAAGAGCGTCGCTATCGGCCGCTTTCTGCCGATGATGCGCGCGGTGGTACCCGTCGTCGCCGGCGTTCTCGGCATGAACCCGGCGCGGTTCTATGCCGCCAACATTCTATCGGCGATCGCCTGGGCGCCACTGCACATCCTACCGGGTATGGCGATCGGCGCTTCGCTGGCGCTGCTCGGCGGGATTAGCGGCCGCCTGCTGGTCGTGCTCGTCGGTTCCGTCGTCCTTGGGATCGCCAGCGTTTGGCTTTTGAGGCTTGTTATCGTCCACGCGCTTCCCTTATTCGCGCGCGCTCAGGTCGCGGCCGTCTCATGGGCGCGCGGCCGAACCGGGTTCGCGCCTCGTCTGGTCATGAGTGCCCTTGACCCTGACGACCCAAGCGCTGGCACGGTGCTGCTCCTCGGATTCGTGTTAGTCGCCAGCGGCATCGGATTTGTCGGCATCGTGCAGGATGTCGTGGCGCAGGACCCACTCGTACAGGCCGATATTGCGATCAGCCACCTGATCCAGAATTTGCGCACATCCTGGGCCGACGGCGTGATGGTAGTGCTGACGATGCTCGGCGACACCGTCGTCAGTGCATCGGTGGCGGTTGTGACGCTCGGATGGCTAGCATGGCGGCGCAAATGGCGGCTCGCAGCGGGCTTCGGTATCGCTCTCGGGCTCGCCGCCGGATCGGTGATGGTGTTCAAGGCCATGCTGCACGTGCCTCGTCCGATTCTGTTCTCCGCCGGCACGGACGCCTTCAGCTTTCCGAGTGGCCACGCCACCATGACTGCGGCGCTCTACGGCATGCTGGCCTGGCTGATATCGGCCTCGCTCTCCGGGCGCTGGCGCTTGGCGCCGCTGGCGGTCGGCGGCGCCTTGATCGGTATGATTGCCGCATCGCGCATCTATCTCGCGGCACATTGGCCGTCGGACGCCGGTGCCGGGGTCCTCATCGGCTTCGGCCTGGCCGCGGCCTTCGGACTTGTCTATCGCCGAACGACACTGACGAATCTGCGGCCAGCGGGACTGGCATTGGCCGTCATAGGCACGCTTTCGCTTGTCGGAACCTGGCATGCAGCCACCCGATTCGACGTTGCGCTGACGACTTATGCCCGGCAGGACAACACAATGGCGATGTCACAGCCAGCTTGGCTCGATGGCGGCTGGCAGCGCCTGCCGCAACGGCGGATCGATCTCGACGGCGAGACCGAAGAGCCGTTTGTGCTACAATGGGTTGGCGCTGGCGAAAAGCTGCGCGAACTGCTGATCGCCGCCGACTGGACGCCCCCTGCCGCTTGGTCGCCGCAAACAGCGGCCGGCTTTGCAAGAAGTTCCACTGCCGCAACCGCGTTGCCCACTTTACCGCTTTTGCATGACGGCCGCCCTCCCGAGCTGACACTCGTCATGCCGGGTGCAACCGCGGATAGCCGGACGATCTTCCGCGCATGGTTATCGGGCTTCGCAATCGAGACTGAGCAAGGGCCTCGTCCCATCTTTCTTGCCTCTGTCATCCGTGAGCGGGTCGCCCGTCCCTGGGGCCTGGTATCGCTGCCTCAGGAAGCCGCCATCGCTGATGTCGGACAGGAAGAGATATTGAGCGCCGCACTCTCTGCGGCTGCGCGGATCGTCCGCGTCACTCGCGCGGCGACGGTGGACTCGAACCCCGGACTCCTGCTCGCCGTGCCATAATCCAAGCGTCGGCAAGCCCGAAAATGAACACACGCAACCTGAAACGCTGAAGATACAGATGACATGGGACGATTAATCGGCAACGCTATACGAGCGCCAGTAGAATCTAGCGTAACGTACCCGGGCCCCTTGGCTTATCGGTGTGCCTTAACACTGGCCGGTCGGATGGGGACGTGACGATCGGCACCAAGCCCAACCATCCTTGGACAAACGGCCAGGTCGAGCGCATGAACCGCACGCTCAAGAAGGCGACCATCAGACATATCACTACGAAACGCACGCCGATCTGCGGGCACACTTGCGAACCTTCCTCAACGCCTACAATTTCGCCAAGCGCCTCAAGACGTTCAAAGGTCTCACTACCGTCGAATTTATTTCAAAGGCCCGGATAGAACAGCCAGACCGTTTCAGACTTCATTCAAAAGATCAGGACTAAACATCTAGCTAATCGGCCAGGCGTCTCTGAATCAATTTCAGCGCTGCCTTGACGGCGGCCATGCGCACGCCGGCGCGGTCGCCGGTGAAGATGCGTCTTTCATGCAAGGTCGTACCGCCTTTGCGCGCACAGGCGAGATGCACGAGCCCGACCGGCTTGGTCGCGGTGCCGCCGCCGGGTCCGGCGATGCCGGTGACCGCGACAGCCACATCGGCACCGGAGTGCGCGACCGCGCCTTCCGCCATGGCGCGCGCCACCGGCTCGCTCACCGCGCCGTGGGCGATGAGCAACTCGACGGTCACGCCGAGCAGATCGCACTTCGCCTGATTGGAATAGGTGACGAAGCCGCGCTCGACCACGTCGGACGAGCCGGGAATGTCGGTCAGGGCGCCGGCGACAAGTCCGCCGGTGCAGGATTCCGCCGTCGCGAGCTTGAGGCCTGCCTGGCGCGCCGCCGTCAGCACCTCCTCGGCCAATGTGCGCACCGCCTTAGGAAACATACAGGTGCCCCGTGAGCGCCATCACCAGTTTGAGGCCAAGCGCGGCGTAGGCGGCCGCGAGCAGATCGTCGAGCATGACGCCGAGCCCGCCCTTGACGCTGCGGTCGGCCCAGCTCACCGGCCAGGGCTTGACGATGTCGAACACGCGGAACAGCGCGAACCCGAGCGCCAGGCTGAACAGCGATAGCGGCACGACGGTGAGCACCAGCAGTTGCGCGGCGATTTCGTCGACGACGATCTCGCCAGGATCCTGGACCCGTTGATGGGCGACATAGACCTGGCTCGCCCAAATGCCGATCAGGCCGATGGCGATGCCGGCGAGGGCGATGCCCGTGGTGCCGGCGAGCTCGTGAATCAGCCAGGCGAGCGGCAGAGCGGCGAGCGATGCCCAGGTGCCTGGCGCGATCGGCAGACGGCCGAGGCCGAAGCCGGTGGCGATCAGCGCCGCCGGGTGCCACGCGGGCAGGACGTGAAGAGAATCCGCCGGTTCGCTCATGTCATTCCGCGGCGGAGGGCAGGCGCACGGTGGCGATCGCCTGAGCGGCGATGCCTTCGCCGCGGCCCAGGGTGCCGAGCTTCTCGGTGGTCGTCGCCTTGACGCTGACGCGCGACACGGCGATGCCGAGCAGTTCGGCGACACGCGCGCGCATGGCCTCGCGGTGCGGCCCGATCTTGGGGCGCTCGCAGATGAAGGTGACGTCCACATGGGCGATCATGCCGCCCCGCGCCGTGACCAGCGCGGCGGCATGCTGGAGAAAGATCGCCGAATCGGCGCCGCGCCAGCGCGGCTCGCTCGGCGGGAAGTGGCTGCCGATATCGCCGCTGCCGATGGTGCCGAGCAGCGCGTCGGTGATGGCATGCAGCCCGACGTCCGCATCGGAATGGCCGACCAAGGCGTGGTCGCTCCGCACGGGGAGGCCGCACAGCATGATGGTGGCCTCCTCGCGCGAACCGTCGGTCGCGAAGGCGTGCACGTCGAATCCCATGGCGCTGCGCACATCGGCGAGCGCGGCGACGAGCTGGCGTTCGCCGCGCATCAGATCGTCTTCCGTGGTGATCTTGAAATTCGCCTCGCTGCCGGTGACCAGAGCAACGGGCAATCCGGCGCGCTCGAGCACGGCGGCGTCGTCGGTCAGTTCGCCGGCCGCGCTGTCGCCCGCGGCGGCCTCGTGGGCCGCGAGAATATCCGCGAAGCGGAAAGCCTGGGGCGTCTGGGCGCGCCACAGATCCGCGCGCGGCACCGTGCCGGCAATAAATCCGTTCTCGCCGCGCTTCAAGCTGTCGGTGACTGGGACCGCCGCGATGGCGCCCGGACTGCTCTCCAGGGCGGCGATGCTGCGCGCGATGGTCGCTTCGTCGACGAACGGCCGCGCGGCGTCGTGGATCAGAACATGGCGCGGCGCTAATTCGCTCAGGCTCTCGAGCCCGCGGCGCACGGATTCCTGGCGCGTGGCGCCGCCGCTGACCGGCGATAGCAGGTCGAGACCGGCGGTCGCCTGGTCGTAGTGCGCCCGGTCGTCCGGATGGATGACCACCCGCACCGCATCGACCCGCGGATGATGGCGGAACGCCAGAATCGCGCGGCGCAGCACCGGCATGCCGCCGAGCAGGCGATATTGCTTCGGCGCTTCGCCGCCGGATGTCGCGCCGTGCGCGCCAGCTTGTGACGCGCCGTGCGCGCCAGCTTGTGGCACGCCGCGCGTGTCGTTCTGGGACGCGCCAGGCGCGGGGGCAAACCGGCTGCCGCGACCCGCCGCGACGATCAAGGCGACACAGGCCGTCATGGATAGTCTTGTCCTTCGCCAACCAGAATTCGTTCCGCGCGCACCCTAGACCCAACGGCGCACTCTTGCCAATGGCCGCGCCATGCCGGAAAACGGGAGCAGCCCTCGGCAACCGCGAGCCTGCTATACTGCCGTCATGTCATCCAGCCTGCTGTTCAGCCTTTCCGCCTTCGCCGCCATGCTGCCGGCAGCCATCTACGGTCTGCTGACGCGCGATCGCGGCGATAAGGCTGGCGCGCAATTCGGGGCACTGCTGGCCGTCGCTTTGGCGGGCGCGCTGGCGTGGACCTGGACGCAATTCTCCAGCGGCTGGCACACCGGTTTTGCCGCGTCGCTCTGGCTGACCATCTCGGCGACGCTGCTGTTGTTTGCCGGGCTGATCGCGATGCTGCGGGAAGCCCGCAAGCTCGGCGTCCTGCTGTTGCCGTATCTGGCGCTGCTGGCGCTGATCGCCCTGCTGTGGGAGCGGGCGCCCGAACGGGCGCTCGCCGCGCCGCTCAGCCCGTGGGCCATGCTGCATATCGCCATGGCCATTCTCGCTTACGCCTTTGCCACCCTGGCGGCGGTCGCGGCGGTCGGCGTCATCGTGCGCGAGCGGGCCCTCAAGGCACGCTCCGGGAAAGGGGCAGGCGCCGTCTCGTGGTTGCCCGGCCTGCCGGCGGTGACCGAGGGCGAACGGCTCCAGACGCGGCTGCTGCTCGCGGCGGCCATTCTGCTGGCCGCCGGAATCGCCACCGGCATGGCGACCCAAATCGTCGAATTCGGCGCCTGGCTGCCGCTCAACCATAAGGTCGTCCTGGCCCTCGTCGCCTTCGTCGTGGTGGTCGGCCTGTTGGTGCTGCATGTGCGTCTGGGCTTGGCCGGGCGCCGTGCCGCCCGGGCTCTGCTGGCCGCCTATCTCTTGCTTTCATTGGCCTATCCAGGCGTGAAATTCGTCACCGATGTCGTGATCGGGCCGCGCTGAGGCCTAAGCCCTTTATACTGCACTGCAATAAAAAACCTAGAAATAGGGTTGCAAAGTTGCGTCTGCCTCAGTAGAATTGCTCAACAATTGATCATCACATCCATATGCACAATTTGTGGGCATGTGGGGCGGGCGGAGGGACGAGTTTGGCAGCGGACTCAACGTTACGGCGTCCCCTCGGCAATGTCCTGAGCACCTCCGAGCCCGTGCTCAACGCGCTGTCCGATCCCATCATGGTGGTTGGCGGGGACGGGCGGATCGCCTTTCTCAATCCGGCTACCGAGCAATTCTTCCAGGCCAGCGAATCCTTCCTGAGCGGCCGAACGCTGCAGGACCTCCTGCCGGGCGACAGCCCGCTCTTCACCTTGATCGATCAGGTGCGCCAGACCGGCAGCAGCGTGTCGGAATACGGCGTCACGCTCGAGACGCCGCGCATCGGCTCGCACCTGGTGACGATCCAGGTGGCGCCGATCACGGAGACGGGACGCGGCGAGAACGAAGGCGCCGTGGTGGTCATGTTCCACGAGCGCTCGATCGCGCTGAAAATGGACCGCCAGCTCAACCATCGCAACGTGGCGCGCTCGGTGACGGCGATGGCGGCGATCCTGGCGCACGAGATCAAGAATCCGCTGTCGGGAATTCGCGGCGCCGCGCAATTGCTCGAAACCGACTGCGACGAAAACGATCGCACGCTGACGCGCCTGATCATCGAAGAAACCGACCGCATCTGCGGCCTGGTCGATCGCATGGAGATGTTCTCCGACAAACCGCATATCGAGCGCGAGGCGGTAAACATCCACCAGGTGCTCGAGCATGTGCGCCGCATCGCCCAGAACGGCTTTGCCAAGCATGTGCGCTTCATCGAGAACTACGATCCGTCCTTGCCGCCGGTGCCCGGCAGTCGCGATCAATTGATCCAAGTTTTCCTCAATCTGGTGAAGAATGCGGCGGAGGCGACGCCGGGGCAGGGTGGCGAGATCACCCTCACGACCGCCTATCAGCACGGCGTGCGCCTCGCGCTTCCGGGCAGCGAGACGCGCACCCAGCTGCCGCTTCTCGTCAGCATCCAGGACAACGGCGAGGGCATACCGGAGGATCTGCGGCCGCACCTGTTCGATCCCTTCGTCACCACCAAGGTCCATGGCACCGGCCTGGGTCTTGCATTGGTAGCGAAGATCGTTGGCGACCATGGCGGCATCGTCGAGTTTGCCAACTTGTCCAAGGGCACCGTGTTTCGCGTTCACCTTCCCATTCACCAGAACCAGGCGAGTGCTTAATGTCGGAACCGACTATCCTCGTTGCAGATGATGACCAGGCGATCCGCACCGTGCTGGCGCAAGCCCTCGCACGAAGCGGATACCGGGTACGCACCACGGGCAACGCAGCCACCCTGTGGCGCTGGGTTTCGGACGGCGAAGGCGATCTGGTCATCACAGACGTCATCCTGCCCGACGAGAACGGCCTCGATCTGATCCCGCGCATGCGCAAGATCCGGCCCGACCTGCGCATCGTCGCCATGAGCGCCCAGAACACGCTGCTGACAGCCGTCACTGCGGCCCAGCGCGGCGCCTTCGAATATCTGCCCAAACCCTTCGATCTCAACGAGCTGATCAGCGTGGTCAAGCGCGCGCTGATCATGCCGACGGCGTCGACCGGCGGCGGCCATGCCGACCCGGATGGCGAGGAGCAATTGCCGCTGATCGGCCGCTCTCCCGCCATGCAGGAGATCTACCGCACGCTCGCCCGCCTGATCGGCACCGATCTCACGGTCACCATCAACGGCGAATCGGGCACCGGCAAGGAGCTGGTCGCGCGCGCCCTGCACGATTACGGCAAGCGGCGCAACGGGCCGTTCATCGCCATCAACATGGCGGCGATCCCGCGCGAGCTGATCGAGAGCGAGCTGTTCGGCCACGAGCGCGGCGCCTTCACCGGCGCC
>CAZOBN010000123.1:0-8937 GCA_964577835.1 uncultured Rhizobiaceae bacterium | reverse complement strand
GGGGTGGCGAAGAACAGGTCGCGCACCTCGACCCGGGTGCCCTTGGGATGGGCGGCCGGCTCGGGTCCGCTCTTGCGGCCGGCATCGACCGCGACACGCCAGGCGGAATCCGAACCGCGCGCCCGCGAGGCGATGGCGAGCCGGCTTACCGCGCCGATCGAGGGCAGCGCCTCGCCGCGGAAGCCGAGCGTGCCGATATGGGTGAGATCGTCGTCAGGTAGCTTGGAGGTGGCATGTCGCTCGACCGCCAAGGCGAGCTCGTCGGCGCTCATGCCGATGCCGTCGTCCGACACGGCGATGAACGAGAGCCCGCCGTCGCGCAACTCGAGGTCGATGCGCGTCGCGCCCGCGTCGATGGCGTTCTCGACCAGTTCCTTGATGCAGGCCGCGGGCCGCTCGACCACCTCGCCGGCGGCGATGCGGTTGACCAGGCCTTCGGGCAGCAGCCGGATGGTCACGCGGTTCGCGTCCCCTTCGCCGATGGTGCGGTCATCTCGCCGAGATACTGGCGCGCCAGCACCTTGCCTTCCTCGACCGCCGGCTGGTCGAACGGATCGACGCCGAGCAGGTCGGCGGTGACGATCGTCTCCAGCATGTAATGCATCATCATGGCGCCGAGCGCCGTCTCGTCCACCTTGGGCAGATGGAGGATGCGCACCGGCCGGCCGTTGCGCGCCAGGGTCGCCGCGGTGGCGCGCTGCTCGGCACCGAGCAGATCGCCCATGGTGCGCCCGACCAGGTAGGAGAATTCCGGCTCGGTGGCGAGCTTGGGATCGATCACCGGCCCCTGCCCCGCCGCCGGACCGAAGACCAGCGTGAAGAACTTGTCGTTCGGGCCGCCGAGATAGAGCTGCAACTGGCTGTGCTGATCGACCGTGCCGAGCGCATTGATCGGCGTCGTGCCGTTGCCGTTCTTGCCCAGGCTCTCCGCCCACAACTGGCGATACCAGAAGGCGAAGGGAAACAGCCGGTCGACATAGGGCATCAGCACGGTCTGGTGGATATTCTTCCGGCGCAGCAAGGCAACGCTGAGCGCGGCGCCGACCGCGGCGTCGGACTCCGCCGGGCTTTTGGCGCTGAGCGCCTGGTCGAGCGAAGCCTTGGCGCCAGCGCGCACCTTGCGGCCGTCGACTCCGGCGATCATCGCCGGCAGCAACCCGACATTGGTCAGCACCGAATAGCGCCCGCCGATGCCCGGATCATGATCGAGCACCGGAATGTTCCAGCGCTTGGCCGCGCGGCGCAGCGGGTTTTCCTTGCCGCCCGCCGCCGGCTCGGTGATCGCCACCACATGGTCGGCCGCCGCCTCGTAACCCAACCGCTGGATGATCTCGGCCACCGTATGGAAGAACTGGGTTGCCGTTTCGGCCGTCGAGCCGGATTTGGAGATGACGATGAAGCCGGTGCGCGCGAAATCCACAGCGGCGAACAGTGCCTCGAAAGTCACCGGGTCGATATTGTCCATGAAATGCGTGCGTGGCGCGGCACCCTTGCGCCGCGGCGCGGAGGGCGGCCAATGGGTGAGCGCCGCCAGCGTCTGGCCGCCGAGGCTGGAGCCGCCGGTGCCGAGCACCACCACGTCGTCGAAGCGCTCGCGGAAGCGGCGGAAGATCGGCTCGAGGCTGGCGAGGTCATCGGCCTTGCCGGGCACCGCAAGCAGCGGCAATGCGCCGCTCCTGGCCTGGTCGCGCAGACGGTCGAGCGCGCGGCTCGTCGCCTTGAGGGTCGCGTCGAAGTCGCGGCGATCGAGGCCGCCACCGCCGATCTTGTCGGCAAAGCAATGATCGATGTCGTGGGAGAAGATCATGGGTTCCGAGACTAGCAGAGAGGGAAGGAAGGGACCAGCCCGCGGCGGAATTTAAGCGTTGTTCTCATCAGTCGCGGGGGACGGTCGCGCGTGCGGCGAGGAGCCGGCAGACATGCCCGATGAAAAAACCAACCGAGCCCTCGTTTAGCTGCCGTCCTCGGGCGCCTTGGCTGTGGGCGTCACGCCTTCCGGCGCCCCGACGATAACGAAGGTGAGCTTTTCGGGTTCCAGCAGGCGCTTGGCGACGCGGCGGATGTCGTCCGTGGTCACGGCCTCGATATAGCCGTTGCGCTTGTCGATATAGTCGATGCCGAGTTCCTCGAGCTGAATGCCGAGCAGCAGGCTGGCCATGCGGCCGGACGAACTGATTTGGGTGAGGAATGAGCCGGTGAGGAAGGTCTTGGCGTCGGCCAGATCCTTCTCGCTCACGCCCTCCTCGCGGTAGCGCGCCCATTCCCGGCGCACGATCTCGGCCGTTTCGCTCACCTTCTCGTTCCGGGTGGCGCCGCCGCCGAGCATCACCGCCGCGCGGTCGTATGGCACCAGGGAGGTGTAGATCGAGTAAACCAGGCCGCGCTTCTCGCGCACCTCCTCCATCAGCTTCGAAGTCAGCCCGCCACCGCCGAGGATGCTGTTGAGCACATAGGCGGTGTAGTAGTCGGGATCCTTGCGCATGATGCCGCCATGACCGAACGCGAGCACGCTCTGCGGAATCTTCTTGTCGACGACGTAGAGGTCGCCTTTCACCCGAGGCTCGGCGAAGGGCACGTCGAGCGGCCGGGTGGCCTTGCCGCGCAGGTCGGCGAAGGCGACATCGAGCAGCGGCCTCAGATCCTCCGCCGTCATGTCGCCGACGACAGCAACGAACAGGCGGTCGCGCCCGAAGCGCCGGGCCGGGAACTGCTCCAGATCGTCCTTGGTGATGCGCTTGATGCTGGCGCGCGTGCCCTGTGCCGGCCGCCCGTAGGGGTGATCCGGAAAGGCGGCGCGGAACCAGGTGTCGTTGGCGATACGGCGCGGATTTTCCGCCGCCGCCTGGATGGAGGCGAGCATCTGGCTTTCCACCCGGTCGCGCGGACCCTGGTCGAAGCGCGGCAGAGTGATGGCAAGCCGCAGCATGTCGAAAGCAATGGCCCGGTTCTCGCTGAGCGTGCTCAGGCTGCCGCCGAAGCTGTCGGTGCTGGCGCTGAAGCCGAGGCGGATGGAGTAATCCTCGAGCTTGCGCTGGAATTCCTGGGAATCGAGGCTGCCGGCGCCTTCGTCGAGCAGCCCCGCCACCATCTGGCTCAGGCCTTCCTTGCCGACCGGATCGAGAGCCGAGCCGCCGCGGAACGCCATCTGCAGCGAGATCACCGGCACCCGGTGATCCTCGACCAGCCAGGCCTCGATGCCGCGCGGGCTGATGACCCGCTGGATGTCGATGGCCTGGGCGGCCGCCGGGATCAGCAGCAGCGCAACGAGGGTCGCGCCGGTGGCCAAACCCTTGCAGGCCGAACGGCGGATGGCGCGGAGCATTGAGTGGAGGCACGCCATGATCTCAGCTCCGCTTTTCGACGTTGGCGGGCAGCAGAATGCCGGTGACCGACTTATTGATGTCGAAGACGTGATGCGCCGCGGCATTGACCTGCTCGACGGTGACCGCCTGGATGCGCTCCGGCCAGGCCTCCGCATCGGCGATCGTCTGTCCCGTGGTCAGCGCGGTGCCGATCACCTGGGCGCCCTGGCGCAGCGAATCGCGGGAATAGACCGAACTGGCGATGAGCTGCTTCTTGGCATGGTCGACCTCGGCCTGGGTCACGCCGTCCTTGAGCAACCGCGCGATCTCGCCGTCGATGTCCGCCTCGAGCGTGGAGATCGAGACGTCGCCGCGTGGCTGGCCGCCGACCGAGAACGTCCCCCAGTCGTAATTGCTCACGTCGTAGGACGCATAGACGGAGACCGCGGCTTCATCCTCGACCACGAGCTTGCCGTAGAGCCGGCTGGTGGCGCCGCCGCTCAGGACATTGTCGAGCACCTGCAGCGCGTAGGCGTGCTCGGTGGCGCCAGTGGTGTAGCTCGGCGCGAGATAGGTGCGCGTCACCCGCGGGTCGCGCACCCGGTCGCTTTCCAGCGTCACGCGCCGGGCGGCGACCTGGGGCGGCTCCTTCAATCTCACCCGCGGCTTTACATCGTGCGGCTTGATCGGCCCGTAATATTTTTCGGCGAGCGCACGCACCTTGTCGACCGTCACGTCGCCCGACACGATCAGGATGGCG
Organism: uncultured Rhizobiaceae bacterium; assembly: GCA_964577835.1. Taxonomy (GTDB): domain Bacteria; phylum Pseudomonadota; class Alphaproteobacteria; order SMXQ01; family SMXQ01; genus CAVVYA01. The sequence goes on along the minus strand of CAZOBN010000123.1, from coordinate 4,875 downwards.
TTGTTCGGCGCATACCACCGCTTGTAGAACGCCACCACATCGTCGTGGCTCAAGCCCTCCATCTCATGGCGCCAGCCGATGACCGGGATGCGATAAGGGTGATGCAGGAAGAGAACGGCGTTCATCTGCTCCCGCAGCAGGGCCGCGGGATTGTTTTCGGTCCGGGTGCGACGTTCCTCGATAATGACCTGGCGCTCGGGCAGGACTTCCTCTTCGCCAAGCGTCAGGTTGGCCATGCGGTCCGCCTCGAGCTCCATGACCAGTTCGAGCCGGTCGGCGGCCACGGTCTGGTAATAGGCCGTGGTGTCGGAGCTGGTGAAGGCGTTGTCGATGCCGCCGTTGCGCGAGATGATGCGCGAGAATTCGCCGGGCGCGGTCTTGCCGCTGCCGCGGAACATCAGATGCTCGAGGAAATGGGCGAGGCCCGATTTGCCGGCCGGGTCATCCGCCGCACCCACTTTGTACCAGACCATCTGCGTCACCACAGGCAGACTGTTGTTGGTCAGCACCACGACTTGCAGGCCGTTCGCGAGCGTGAAGCTCTCGGGATTGAAAATGCCGGCCGCGGCCGGCCGCGGCAGCCATAGGCTGAGCGCCAGCAGGACCAGGACAGCAGCGCGCCGCATGGCGGCCAGGGATGGATGGGAAACCGGGGAGCGATAGGGAGCAGGTGGCATTCTCGAACCTCCATTCCCTCCGCACGGAAGGACTCTACAGCCTCCAGACGACGGAACCGTCCCCAGAAGGGCAGGCTCGCCGCGCAAGGGTCTGTTCAAGCAGCTATATGGGACGAGCGCAACGGTCCGCAAGCGCGGCCCGGCCGGTCAGCGCCGGCCGGCGTCGAAGCACACGGATTCGTCAGAGACTACCGAACAGGCCGCCGCCTTCACCTTTGCGTGAGATGGTCGGCGTCTCACCGGTGGTGGCGGCGCGGCCGAGCGCCGCGTTCTCGCGCAGGCGGCGCGCTTCCTTGTCGGCGTCGACGATGACGCCGGGCTCTTCCTTGGAGCGCCAGAACATCAGGCTATTGACGAAGGTGTTGTCCGCCTCGGCGATCTTCGCGCTCTCGCGATTGACCGTCGCGCGGATGTTGGGGTCGGCTTCGGCGATGCCGGCGCGGCGCAGGATCGCCGCTTCGCCGGGATCGCGTCCCTGCAGGGCCGCGGCCTCCTGCTTCTGTGCGGCACGGCCGCCTTCGCGATCGACCACGATCTGGCGCGCCGACTGGCGCACGTCGGTCTCCTGGGGCCGCGGCGCGCCGGGCTTCGGCGCGACCAAGCCATAGTCGGGCGGCAGGCTCAGGGGCGCCCGTGTGACGACGCGGAACTCGTCCGGCGGGACCTTGTCGGCGCCCATCCAGCCGCGCAGGCTCGAGCAGCCCGAGGCTGAAAGAGCCAGGCCGGCGATAACGACGGTCAGAAGTCTTGTGCGCATGGCAACCTCGCAAACGCTACGCCCCGATCGGCGCCTAATGTAACGATTCCTTGCGGCCGAACAAAGCGTCAAGGAGGAGTAGCCCGACCCCCACGACAATGGCGGAATCCGCCACATTGAACGCCGGCCAATGCCATCCGGCCACATGAAAATCCAGGAAATCCGCCACCGCGCCCCAGCGGATGCGGTCGATGACATTGCCGATGGCGCCGCCGATGACGAGGCCCAAGGCGGCCGCGACCCAGCGCCGGCCGGCCCGGACCAGCCAGGTGATCAGCACCACGACGATGGCCAGGGCGAGCGCCGCAAAGGCCCAGCGGCCCCAATGGGCGTCGCCGAACAATCCGAACGTGATGCCACGGTTCCATACCATCACCAGGTTGAAGAACGGCGTGACCTCGATGGCGCGCGGCGGGTCCATCACCTTGCCGACGATCCACCATTTGGTGATCTGGTCGAGCACCAGGGTGAGCGCGGCGACGGCAAAGCCGAAGGTCAGCGCCTGGCGCCGCGTCAGGACCCCTGCCGGGGTTACATTCGCGGTCGTCATCAGCCGACCGAAGCCAGGGACGGGCCGACCGCATCGGCGCAGCGGTTGCAGATGTCCTCATGCTGCGGATTGCCGCCCACCTCGGGCAGCACCTGCCAGCAGCGTTGGCACTTGGCGCCGCCCGCGACGGCCGGCACCACGGCGACACCCGGCACATCGGGCAGACGGAAGGCCTGGGCCGGCCCCTCGCCTTCGACCAGGTTGGCGCCCGATGTGATGGCGATCTCGGCGAGACTCAGACCCGACAGCGCATCGAGGTAATCGCGCGTCGCATACACCGTAGGCGCCGCCTGCAGGCCGGATCCGATAATCCCGTTGGCACGCTCGATCTCGAGCGCGCCGGTGACCACGCGGCGCAGCTTGCGGATGGTATCCCATTTCTGGGCCAGCGCGTCGTCGCGCCATTCCGCCGGGATCTCCGGAAAGGTGCGCAGATGCACGCTGCCGTCCTCGCTCGGAAAGCGCGCGAGCCAGGCTTCCTCGGCCGTGAACACCAGCACCGGCGCGAGCCACGCGGTCAGGCAGTTGAATATCTGGTCCATCACCGTGCGCGCGGCGCGCCGGCGCAGGGATCCCTTCACGTCGCAATAGAGCGCGTCCTTGCGCACGTCGAAATAGAACGCCGACAGATCGACCGCGCAGAAGTTGTGCAGGGCGGAGAAGAAGCCGTGGAACTGGAAGCCCTCGCAGGCGGCGCGCAATTGCTCGTCCATCGCTGCCACCTGATGCAGCACGTAGCGTTCGAGCTCGGGCATCTCGGCGACGGGCAAGCGCTCGTCGTCGGTGAAGCCGTCGAGCGCGCCGAGCAGGTAGCGCAGGGTATTGCGCAGGCGGCGGTAGGTGTCGGCTTGATATTTGAGGATCTCCGGCCCGATGCGCAGATCGTCGGAATAGTCCGAGGCCATGACCCACAGGCGCAGGATGTCGGCGCCGAACTGCTGGATCACCTGCTGCGGCGCCACCGTGTTGCCGAGCGACTTCGACATCTTGCGGCCCTGCTCGTCGTTGATGAAGCCGTGGGTCAGCACGGCCTCGTAGGGCGCGCGGCCGCGCGTGCCGCAGGATTCGAGCAGCGAGGATTGGAACCAGCCGCGATGCTGGTCGGAGCCTTCGAGATAGAGCGAGGCCGGCCATTTCAGCGCCGGCCGCTTCTCCAGCACGAAGGCATGGGTGCAACCGGAATCGAACCAGACATCGAGAATGTCGGTGACCTTGTGGTAATTGGCGGCGGCGTATTCGGGCGCGAGAAAGTCCTTCGCGTCCGCGGTGAACCACACGTCGGTGCCGCTTTTCTCGACGGCGGTGACGATGCGCTCCATCACCTTGGGGTCGCGCAACGGCTCGCCGGTCGCTTTGTCGACGAACACGGTGATCGGCACGCCCCAGGCGCGCTGGCGCGACACGCACCAGTCGGGCCGCGTCTCGACCATGGATTTGATGCGGTTCATGCCCGACAGCGGCACCCAGCGCGTCTCGTCGATCGCCTCGAGCGCCTTCTGGCGCAGCCCGTTCGTCTCCATGGAGATGAACCATTGCGGCGTGGTGCGGAAGATCAGCGGCGCGCGCGAGCGCCAGGAATGGGGATAGGAATGCACCAGCTTGCCATGGGCGAGCAGCGCGCCGGCCTCGGTCAATGCTTCGAGCACCGGCTTGTCGGCCTTGAACACATGCAGGCCGGCGAACAGCGGCACATGCTTGTAATAACTGCCGTCGTCGTCGACGGTCTCCGGCACCGGAAGGCCGTGTTTCTGGCCGAGCACGAAGTCGTCCGCGCCATGGCCGGGCGCGATATGCACGAAGCCCGTGCCGGCTTCGGTGGTGACATGGTCGCCGGCAAGCAGCGGCACGTCGAAGTCATAGCCGCCGTCGGCATCCCGGCCGCGCCACGGATGCGCCAGCATGGTGCCCTCGAGTTCCGAACCCTTGCATCTAGCCAAAATCTCGTGCTCGGTGATTCCCGCCTTCTGCACCATGTCAGCGAGCAGCGCCTCGGCGCAAACGAGCTTTTCGCCTACCCGCGCGAGGGACTCGGGCGTCGCTGCCTTAACCTCGATTACCACGTAGTCGATGTCACCGCCGTAAGCGACAGCGCGGTTGCCCGGCAGCGTCCATGGCGTCGTCGTCCAGATGACCACGCTTGAACTATCGAGCACATTTACTAGTGCCAACACTCTCTCTGCCAGGCGCGTTGTGGTAGGTCCACCTGGAATGGGCGATCCAATCGATGGGGCACGATCAGGTGCCGAACGGTAGTAAGCGGCAGGGCTTCCCACGACCGGAAAGCGCACCCACACGCTGGTCGAGGTATGGTCGTGATACTCGACCTCGGCTTCGGCCAGCGCGGTCTTCTCGACCACCGACCACATCACCGGCTTGACGCCCTTGTAGAGCCCGCCGTCGAGCAGGAACTTGCCGAGCTCGCGCACGATCGACGCCTCGGCATCGTGCGCCATGGTGGTGTAGGGATTCGCCCAATCGCCCTCGACGCCGAGGCGCTTGAATTCCTCGGCCTGCACCTGGACCCAGTGGGCGGCGAAGGCGCGGCATTCGGCGCGGAAGTCGATGATCGGCACCGCGTCCTTGTCCTGGCCCTTGGCGCGGTACTGCTCCTCGATCTTCCATTCGATCGGCAGGCCGTGGCAGTCCCAGCCCGGCACATAGTTGGAATCGAAGCCGAGCATCTGCTGCGAGCGCGTGACGAGATCCTTCAGCACCTTGTTCAGCACATGGCCGATATGGATGTTGCCGTTGGCGTAGGGCGGGCCGTCATGCAGGATGAAGCGGTCGCGGCCTTTGCCGGCCTCGCGCAGCTTGCGATAGAGGTCGATCTTCGCCCAGCGGGCGAGCAGTTCCGGCTCGCGCTGCGGCAGCCCGGCGCGCATCGGGAACTC
>CAZOBN010000122.1:0-9356 GCA_964577835.1 uncultured Rhizobiaceae bacterium | reverse complement strand
CTGCGGTGCATCCGCGATGGCGGCGGTCGACACGCCGAGCAGAAGCGAACCCGCGATGAGAGTTGTTGCCTTGAGCATCAAATCAATCTCCTTCAGAAGTGGATGTGCCTTCCGTATGCACTCGCCTGCTTCAATGGACGCAGGCTCCGATTGTTCCCGGAACCCATGGCCCTTTTCGCCGGAACGCGCAGAAGACATCTGCCAATACGGCAAAACCACGCGGCACGCCGCGGATTTCCGCGCGCTTCGGGGAGAATCTTGGCGAAAATGCGGCGAGGGAACCCAAGAGCATGTCTTCGCGGGCGAGCGCGGATGTACTGCCACGCGGCGGTGCGTCCGTTGGTCGTCCCGCAACGAGGGTGCGCGCGACACGAGGCCGCGCCGTGCGATTTTTTTGCGTGGAATGGGTCGCGGGGAAGGACTCCGCGCATCGCGCGCGGGCCGCGCGTGTCACGGATAGAGTTCGAGGGCCCCCGGCGAGGCATCCGGCGATCGTCCGGCGATCAGGGCTTGCGCCGCCGCGATCGTCTGGATCAGTTCGGCATCCTTGAACGGCTTGCTGAGGCAACCGAGGGCGCCGGCCTGTAGACCCACCCGGCGGCAATCCGTCGGGTTGCCAGACACGAAGATCGCCGGGACGCCGTACATCTCCAACAGATGACGCGCGGCGACCGCGCCGGAGGCGGTGTTGGCGAGATTCAGATCGATCAAGGCGAGATCCGGCCGCTGCGCGGCGGCAATGGCGAGCGCAGTCGCGACGTCGCGCGCGATCCCCACCACGCTATGACCGCTGTCGGTCAGGACGGCGTCGATTTCCAAAGCGATGATCGCTTCGTCTTCGACGATCAAAATACGCATTACGGTTTCCAATACGGTGCGTGGCAATCATCCGATTCGCCTAGTAAATGGCGATCTTGCCAAGTTGGTTCCATTCCGTACGGGATTGGACAAGGTCGAAGGCGCGCGCCTAGGAAGGTTTTGCGCGCCCCGCACCCAACATCAACATGAACATCGCACGCGCCGTTCCCAGGTGATGGAGAAACGAGAACACGAAGCGGAGGATGCCTCAGGCTGATCTGGCGTCGACGATACGATCTCCCGCGCCAGCGGGGGTTTCACTCGCTTGACGGGGCGATGCCGCCGGAACCAGAAGCCGGTTCGGGCATTGTACTGGCATACCGCTCCGCCGCTTCGCGGGGAGTGGAACCCTTTCCGAGCGCGCGCTGCGATCGGCGCGCCAGGTTCGGGTTAGAAAGCCCCGCACTGGCAACAGGCGGGGCTTTCTTTGGCCTGTCCAGAATGCAAATCAGCGCGAACGGCGCGATTGACCCGTCCCCCTCCCTCACACCTGTTAACCGGACTTGTTCCCGTGCGGCGTGCGAGCCGCCTTGACTCGCTGCGGTTCTCGCCCGTAATCAATACAGATCGTTGCAGGCACCCCTCGATACGCCAGACCCATGTCACGCGTTTCGCGCAGGAGAGTTGTGGCTGCGGTGACGTAACTCTGAACGGCGAAGAACGGTGCCCCGTGACCACCAAGGCTGACTCGCACTGTCCTCATGCTGGCCTGTGGCCGCGACGCGTGCGTGATCGAGAATGAGCAAGGTCGGTAGTCCACCCCGCGACAGCGGTGACGCACCGGCGCTCGGCGTCGCCAAGGCGGTTTCCTGGGATGCGTTCCTCTCGACGTATTTGCCAGCGCTCATCCTGGCGCTGGGCACCGGCATCGCGCTGCCGGCGATACCGATTCTGGCGAAATCCTACGGGGTCAGTTTTGGCGTTGCCAGCGGCGTCGTGACCGCGTTCCTGATCGGCAACCTGGCCGGCACGATTCCGGCGGGCTGGCTGATCGACCGTTTTGGACGCCGTCCGGTGATGATCGCCGGACCGCTGCTCACCGCCGCCATGGCTTTCCTGGTCGCGGTGGCCGACTCGTTTCCGGAATTGGTGGTGCTGCGCTTCTTTAACGGCGTTGCGGCGCAGATGTGGCTGATGGCCCGGTTGGCCGCCATTTCGCACGGTGCCGCGGCCGGGCAGCGCGGCCGGCAGGTCAGCTGGATGTTCGGCATGGACAGCACCGGCAAACTGGCCGGCCCGTTGTTGGGTGGGTTCATCGCCACCGCGTGGAGTCCGAGCGCGCCGTTCGTGGCCTACGGCATCCTCGCGCTGGTCACGCTCGTTCCCACCTTGATGTACGCCAAGAATACTCCGCCCCGCGGCCGAGGCGCCCGGGCAAAGGCACACGCGGCACTGCCTTCGCTAACCCTGCGCCAGATCGTGATGCCGCGCCTCGTCTATTTCGGGGTCGCGCTGTTCGCGGGACTGACCCGCGGACCGCTCTATGCGGACCTGCTGCACCTCTACGGCGCCTTCGTCTATCACCTCGGCCCGCAGGAGATCGGCTACCTGGCCACCGGAGCGGCCGTTCTTTCGTTGCCGATCGGCTTCGTCGCCGGTTGGCTGATGGACCGCTTCGGTCGCAAGCACACGATGGTTCCCGGTTTTTCCGGGGTGGCGATCGCGATGGTTGCGCTCGCCGTGTCGGCCTTCCTGGAGCTTTCCCTGGCCTGGTACGTGTCGCTGTTCTTCCTCACCGTCGCCCTGCAGTCCCTGACCGGTGGCTCGATCCAGACGGTCGGCGCCGATGTCGCCCCGCCGGAAGCGCGCGGCACGTTCCTCGGCCTGTGGCGATTTGTCGGCCAGGGCGGCGCCACCGTGAGCCCGATCGTGTTCGCGCTCCTGGCCGACCACCTGAACTATGGCTCGTCGTTCCTGTTCACCGCGGCATCGGCCGCGGCGGTCGCCTTCCTGCTCATCCGCTACGTGCCGGAGACCCGGACGAGCACGTGATGCGGCGTCGGGTCACATCGGACGGCGAAACTCCGAGGCGCAAAGTCAGCCGGACGGACGCTTCACGTTCAACGCGGCACCTGCCACTCATGATGACTACATCACGGCTGCCGGCCTGGCCTACTGGTGGTCGGCCCGAAAGGTGGAATACGTGGGGATGGTCGAGCTGAGCGGATTCTGATTGTCGCGCGCAGCGTGCACGTTAGAGCGGATTCCGATCATGTTGCAGCGTATCCTGCGTTTCTCAGGTAATTGGCGCACTCGGCCGGTGTGAAGGCATCGAGCAGGTTTCCAATTCGCCGCCAGGTTTCTTCGAGGGATCGTTCGGCGGCTTTGCGCAACAGGGTCTTAAGCTTGGCGAAGACCTGCTCGATCGGATTGAGATCGGGACTGTAGGGCGGCAGGAAGAAGAGCTTGGCTCCGGCTGTCCGTATGGCGCGTCGTATGGCGCGGCCTTTGTGGGAGCCGAGATTGTCCATGACGACGATGTCGCCAGGGGCGAGGGTCGGCACGAGGATCTGTTCGACATAAGCCAAGAAGCTGCGGCCATTGATGGGGCCATCGAGCACACAGGGTGCCTCGATCCGATCGGCGCGCAGGGCAGCCAGGAAGGTGAGCGTCCGCCAGTGGCCATGCGGCGCCTTGGCGATCAGGCGCCGGCCGCGCGCGCAGCGACCATAGCGCGGCGTCATGTTGGTCTTAACCCAGGTCTCATCGATGAAGACCGGATGTCTGCCATCGAGTTTGCCCTGATGGGTCTTCCAGCGGACACGCCGCCGGGCGACGTCAGGCCGATCCTGTTCGCTGGCGTGCAGAGTTTTTTTGAAGCTGATCCCGTGCCGGTCGAAGAACCGCCAGATCGCGGTGCGGCTTGCGCGAATGCCCCGATCCGCCAGCAGCCCGCGAACCTCATCCAGCGTCAGGTCCGATTTTGCCGCAATCGGTCCCAGCAGCATCTCCCCATGCTGGTCGAGCGGCGATCGGCTGCCGCCGCTCGGCCGGGCCGCGATGCTTCCCGTGCCGCACCAGCGCTGCATCCACTTGATCGCCGAACTGGCGCTGACCGAGTACCGCTCCGCCGCTTCACGACGCGATGCGCCGGCTTCCACCGCTTCAATCACCCGCTCGCGCAAGTCCTCCGAATACGCTTTCACCATGCTTGCCGGCCTCCAACCCCAGCCAGCAGTTTGAATCACATCCTAACCCTCTCGGGAATCCCCAAAATGATTCAATCACGGCGGAAAACGCTCTAGTTACGGCGCTAAATCGGGGCCGCGCGGTGCTCCATCCAACTCCTTCGCATAACGCTGCTGTGCGCGCTTCACATCGCGTCTGCGGCACCAGGTGTTTCGATTGAACGTGTCGTTTACACCAATGGCGAGTAAATCCTGCTCTTCCAGGATGCACGCTTTGCCGAATGGAAAATAGAAGCTCTTGTTCTCGCCGACGTCCAATTTCAGCGGTAACCCATCGCTAAACGGTCCGATAGACTGAGGCGAGGGCACTGTCGGATCCCCATGGATCGGGTTGATGAACCCCAGTTTTGGTTTCCATGGGTGCTCTCCACGACTCTTCACAACGCACATGTGAACGATAAGGGGACCAGGCCCCATGTTTGTGACGTTGAGTGAACATAGGGTCTTTCCAAATTTACCGCCTCGGAAGACCGTTATGATATTGAAGGTCACGCTCACGTCGGGGCGCACAAAGATGAATTTTGACCAGATATTCCAAATGAATCCGCTGATAGCAGTGGCTAGTGAGAAACCGCTGACAATGAGGGCCCATTCCCCCGCTTCCATGCTCACCTCCCATTGACGCATGAACCGCGAGGAGCATAGTTCCAAACGGTGCTCAAAACACCGTAATGCGGCTGGTAAACTGACGGGGCCCTTTTATCGACGTTCTATTTTCTCGATGATCTCGCCAATCGAATCGCGGCACTCGGTGAACTGCTTTTCGATGTAATCGACGAACCCGATCCCCTGCGAAGATGCGACGGTCGCTGGTCCAGCCTTGTATTGGTGGATCTGATCGTTGATCCACTTCTCATTCGGAAGGCTCAGCAAGGCGACGATCTGTTGCATCCGGGATAGGTCAGCGTCATTGAGCAGATCGTAAACTTCACCAGAACTGGCGATCTGATTGGTGACCAGAAAGAGACCGAGTGAGGCTCTGATATAGCCGTTGTACGACGAAAAATTTTGTCCGTGCACTGCGCTCCGCAGGCGATTCGTCTCCTGCAGAAGATTCGACAACACGATGAGATTGAATCGGAGTTCGCGAACAAAGCTGCGACGTCGAGCGCGTCTGTTCGACGCGTCCAGGATCTTTTGCGCCAGGAATTGAATAACCGCGCCGGCGGCGACGCCGACGGCGGCGCCAGCCAGCGTTGGCCAGAAAATATCCATTTTCCCCCTTCAAATCTGCTGCCCTGGTGCTGTCCCAGGGCTACCTTACGCGATAAAGTCCCCTCAGATTTTGCACTAAACAATTGATTGAATGGTGCCGGCTGCAGGATTCGAACCCGCGACCCCCTGATTACAAATCAGTTTCTTCCGATCATTGGCAGTCCTGTCCGTTTCGTGTCCGTTACAGAAAGCACGGTTTTTCTTGCATTTTATGACTGTGCCTCTGATTATGGATCAGCGGGGATCACGCGGGTTCACGGACATAGGCGGACACAGAACGGACACGGGGGGGGCAAAATGGTAGGTCGCGGACGCAACTGGTTGGTAGTGGTGCAGGGGGTATGGCTGATCGCTTCAGTGCTTTGGATTGGCGTCGTCGGTAATAACTACGTCAACAAACACGAGAGTAGGAGTGGGAGCGTATTTCAATCAAATGTTAGCTTCCTCCGCGACTTTGCCATCCCTGCCGTGCTGGGGCCTGGCATCGTCTACGGGCTCGGCGCCGGCCTTTTTCTAGTGTTCACCGGCCTGCGGCGGGAGCCCTAGACTATGGACAGCGAAATTCAGGGGTCACAGCCGGTCGAGGCCGAGGGGCGCTCACCACCGACCGTCAGGATCACGAAGCAGCTCCTAGTGGCGCTCTCCAGGCCCCCCAAGGGCAACCGGGTGACCTGGGATAGTGAAGTGACCGGTTTCGGGGTTCGGATCACAGCCGCCGGCTCGATAGCCTATGTGCTCCGCTACGTCTTCCAGGGACAGGAAAGGCGCATCACAATAGGGAAGCACCCTGATTTGACCCCTTCGGCGGCGCGCGAGAAAGCCATCATCATGCGCGGGGCGATTACGGACGGCTTTGACCCTCTTGTGGCCCGCGTTGAGGCACGAGAGGCCCCCACGGTGGCAGACCTATGCCAGGACTACCTGGAGAGGCACGCGAAGCCCAAGAAGCGGCCCACGTCGATCAGCAACGATACCAGCATGATTGACCGGCACATCAAGCCGGAACTGGGCACGAAGAAGGTCGCGTTCGTCACGCGCCGAGAGATAGACGAGCTGCACCAGGGCTTGAAAGATACCCCCTACCAAGCCAACCGGCTCCTAGCTTTGCTGTCCAAGATGTTCTCTCTAGCGGTTTCCTGGGGTTGGCGGACCGACAATCCGGCCCAAGGAATCGAGCGCTTTCAGGAACAGAAGCGGCACCGATGGCTCAGCACGGACGAGATTGCCAAGCTCGCCAGGGCTCTGGAGAAGCATCCCAACCAGCGTGCGGCCAATGCCATACGGTTGCTCTTGCTAACCGGAGCCCGTCGCGGCGAAGTTCTGAGCGCCACCTGGGGCCAATTCGACTTAAAGCGCCGCGTCTGGACCAAGCCAAGCAGCCACACCAAGCAAAAGCGGGAAGAGCATGTTCCGCTTAGTGCCCCGGCATTGGCCCTGGTGTCCAAAATGAAAACGGACGCTATTAAGTCGCTTGGCTCCGAAGAAGCGCTAAAGGAAATCCCCTATCTCTTTCCTGGCGACGCAGAGGGTAAGCCCGTCCAGCACATCAAGAAGGCCTGGGCATCCATCTGCAAATTCGCCGGCATTGAGAATGCCCGGATGCACGACTTGCGGCACACTTATGCTTCGCACCTGGCCTCTAGCGGTTTGTCCTTACCACTGATCGGCCGTCTGTTGGGCCACACGCAAGCTTCGACAACCCAGCGGTATGCGCATCTTGCGGATGATCCATTGAGGAAGGCGACCGATAGTTTCGGAACGATGGTCGAGAAGCTTGGCAAGGGTAAACGCTCTGCGCGGGTCATCCAGCTTCGGAAGCGGGATGGCGCCGCATGACGGTTTCGCAAAAGAAAAAGCCATCGAGTAAACAACGTGAGAAGGACGAAAAGGCCGTTTTGGCGGAATGTAAAAAAGCACTAGATGCTGTCGATGATGGAGAGCTGATTTCAGCGGCTCAAATTGTTATGGGACTTTTTGACCGTCGGGTGATCGAGCCTGGAACCCGACATGGGTGGCAGGGTGAAACGCTTTTGAAGGAAACGGTGCTTTGCATTGCGTCGGCGCATCAAAAGCTTGAGCAGCCAATCACGTCAGATTTTTTTAAGCTTTTGGAGAAAGTTCTTCTCAATAGAAGTTTGGACCCTGATAGAAAATTGAAGGCCTTGGAGTTTGTCGCTCGAAGCCCGCTGGCATTAGCTGACATTCCCAACACAAAAATCGCGAAGGCTGCTGGCGTAGATGAGAAGATAATTCGCGGATGGAAAAAGGACCCCAACTTTCAATCGCAGGCTACTTTTGAAAAGTGTTGGTTCGCAGTCGCAGGTAAACGACTCGGTCCATCCTTTGCGCTGCGGGGAGTAATTGAAGGAACATATCAGCGCCCCGTTAAGCGCAACGCGTGATCACGCCCATAGAGGGAAGCGGATTGGTAGTGTCCCTAATTTGAAGTCTGCTCGACCAACTCGCCCAGGGTCCAAAGACGATTTTCCACCCCTGCCGCCATCGCCGGGGTTACGCGCAAGCTCCGGTGGACCCGCACGAAATTGTAATAGGCGAAGTGGACGGCGACTGCCGCCTGTAAGTTCTCAACCTTCTTGGAAAAGCCGTTGGTCAACCGGGTTGGCCTCCGCATACTCATCCGCATATTGAGGTTCTGCCGCTCGATAATGCTTGTCGAGATATGCCGCGCATCAGGACGGCCGGCGATGGCGTTCCGCTCCTGGCTCACGACGCGGGGCGGGCTGTAGCGCCCCGGGCCAATCGGCTCTGCCTCGTAAAATTTTACAGCCTGCCCGTAATCGACATCGGCACCGAACGCGCGTTCGACCGCATCAACGTAAGTGTTGAGTGCGTCGGACGAAATCTGCACTCGGTTCGCCAACCGCTCCGACAGGTCCTGCATGAACGCGACGGCATGGGGGCGGGTGCGCTTGCCGACGCGGTAGGTCGGGACCAGCTTGGTGTCCGGATCGATGGCGACGAACGTCCACTGATCGCCCACGCGGCTGCGGTCATCCTGGGGCGTAACCTGCCGCTGCTTCTTCTGCACGAAGCTCCAGATTTCATCGACCTGGATGCGCTTGCAGGGAAGCTCGCGCATTTTCTCATTCATGATCTTCTGGCAGCCCTCGCCAACCTCGACCAGCAAGCGGCAGATCGTGTCGCGGTGCGTTTCGGTCATGCGCTCGGTCGAACGGATCGAATTGCCCTCCACAAGACAGTTGATGATTTGGGTGCGACGGGCGAGAGGCACGCGGTTCATGGGCTTCCCCCTTGTTACAAGGAAAATATAACAACTTTTTCCCCGTCTGTCTAGAAAATATGACAAGTATATTCTTGGCGAGTTGACAAGTCCCGTAGAAGGTGCGATAACCCAATCCGCGACCTGACTTCTAACGGGCAAGGAGTGCCTAAAAATGGACACCACAGGAAACGGGACTGCGGCCCTTGATAAGGATGCCGCCGACCAAAACGACCCCTCCAAGCGAGGGCGGTCTAAGATTGTGTTCGTTTATAGCGATCTTGAGAGCGCGGTGGACCTGGCCCGCACAATCCAGTCTCGCACCGGCATGACCTGCGAGACTAAGCAGCTAGCGACTTGGATGAATCAGAGCGCGGAGGGTGGCACGTTTCGCTCTTTTCTTGGGGCGGCGCGGTCGTTCGGCTTGGTGGAAACGCAGCAGGGGAACGTCACGCTCACGCCGCTCGGCCTAAATGCCCTAAATGAACATACGCGCGCGCATGCGCTGACTGAGGCGTTCTTGAGGGTGCCTCTTCACGCGGCTATGTATCAGCAGTTCCAAACCCACGCGCTCCCTCCACCAGCGGCAATTGAGCGCCATTTCGAAAGTCTCGGCGTCCCCCCCAAGCAAAAGGAAAGAGCGCGACAAACTTTCGTTAAGTCGGCCCAATACGCTGGCTTCATCGACCCATTGAGCGGCCGTTTTATCAAGCCCGCAACTGTGCCGGCAGGACGACCCGTAGAGGACGAAGCTGAATTTAAGAGACTTAATGAAGGCGGTGGCGGAGGTGATGGCGGGGGTCTTAATCTTGACCCTCTACTCATCGAGTTGTTGCGGAAGATTCCGCCCCAAG
>CAZOBN010000121.1:0-9494 GCA_964577835.1 uncultured Rhizobiaceae bacterium | reverse complement strand
CATCTGCCTCGTCGCCGCAATCGTCTGGTGGATCTTATGAGTCTGGACCCTAGTTTGCTTCACGAATTGCACGATTCCTGGCACTCGAGACATGAGACTGACATTTTGAATCAAATGAATCACTTAGGTGCGCCTACCGGACAGTAGTGGGACAAGCCGGGGCATGACGAAAAAACAAAGGGCGTGCGCTATGCGTCTCTTCCGCTATTCCGTCTTCGCCCAGCGCGCGGCGAGCGCGTCGTCGCGCGCGTCGGCATTGACCCAGCGCGGGCCTGACGCGGTGTCTTCCAGCTTCCAGAACGGCGCCTGGGTCTTGAGCCAGTCGATGAGGAACTGGCAGGCGGCGAAGGCATCCTCGCGATGGGCGGCCGCGCAGGCCACCATGACGATGCGGTCGCCCGGCATCAGCTTGCCGTAACGATGAATGATGAGCGAGGCGGCGAGCGGCCAGCGCCGATTGGCCTCGCCCTCGATCTCGGCGAGCTTGCGCTCGGTCATGCCGGGATAGTGTTCGAGCGTCATGGCGGCGATCGGCTCGCCCGCCGCGCGCGCCTTGCCGACGAAATCGCGCACCAGCCCGACGAACACGGCGAGGCCACCGATGGCGGTGTTGCCCTCGGTCAGCCGATCCGTTTCGGCGCCGATGTCGAAGTCTTCCTGCTGCACGCGGATCATGAATAGGCCTTCGTCTCTTTCCGTCATGGCCGGCATCGAGCGCAGGCACGCGTCGCCTGTACCGAACAATCGAGCGCTGATTCCGCGCCGAAATGGACCCTCGGGTCAAGCCCACTACTGTCCGGTAGGCGCACCTAAGTGATTCATTTGATTCAAAATGTCAGTCTCATGTCTCGAGTGCCAGGAATCGTGCAATTCGTGAAGCAAACTAACGCATTGCCGCGACTCAGAAAAATCTCTACCGGACAGTAGTGGGTCAAGCCCGAGCGTGACGATCTATTACCCGAGGATGACGATCTATTGGGGAAATCGCATATCGCCGTACCGAAATGACGGCAGCGCCGCGGTCAGTAGGATGAGGGGGCTACTCACACGCGCGCTGGTGTGTTCCGCCGGCTCAGCCGCCGGTCACCGGCGGGAACAGCGCGATCTCGTCGCCGGCCCGCACCGGATGGTCGGCGCGGGCGAATTCCTGGTTGACCGCGACGCGCACCACGGCGAGGTCCTTGAGCGCCTCGGCATGGCCAGGGCTGCGCTGGCGCAGCCAGGCAAGAAGGTCGCCCACGGTGCGGATCTCGGCCGGCGGTGCGACTTCTTCCTCCGCCATGCCGGTGCGCGAGCGTAGCCAGGCGAAATAGAGAACCTTCATGCCTGTTCGGCCGGCCTATTCGGCCTGTCCCGCGCGTATGCGCGGCGGCGGAGCCGGACCGTTGCCATCGGCGAGCAGATCTGCGGCCGGCTCGATCTGGGCGCGCAATTCGCTCTCGGCATAGCGTTCGGCGGCGCGCCGTGCGGCGGTTTCCACATCGATCTCGCGCATATGGCGCAAGCCGGCGCGCAGATAGTCATAGCCGGTGATCAGGGTGAGGCCGGCGGCGAGCCATAGGGAAATTTCGCCGATGCGCAGCACCGGCAGCCATGACGGCCCGGCGTCGCCGAGCAGCAGGAAGGAGATCGCGATCATCTGGATCGCGGTTTTCCATTTGGCGAGCCGGCTGACCGGCAGGCCGACCTGCAGTTCGGCGAGGAATTCGCGCAGGCCCGAGACCAGAATTTCGCGGCACAGGATGACGAGCGCGGGCAGCACCATCAGGCCGGTGATGCGCGCATCGGCAACCAGCATCATCAGGGCCACGGCCACCATGATCTTGTCGGCCACCGGATCGAGGAAGCGTCCGAGGCTCGAGGTCTGCTGATAGGTGCGCGCGAGCCAGCCATCGAGGTAATCGGTCAGCGAAGCGCCGGCGAACACCGCGCAGGCGACGACGTTGCTCCACGGCGCATCGAGATAGAAGGCGGCCACCAGCAGCGGAAGTACGGCGATCCGCGACAGAGTGAGAAGATTGGGCAGGCTCGTCAGCATGTACGCAGTCCATCAAGGAGAGGGCGGGCGAGCAACGCGCCGTCCGCCATTTTAGCGGTCAGGCCTGTCCACTTGCCACCATGAAAGTGTCCGCGGCCTCCCGGCCAGGGTGAAAATGTCCGCGGCCGACCGGCCACGATGAAAGTGCCCGTGGCCTACCGGCCACGATGAAAGTGCCCGCGGCCTACCGGCCACGATGAAAGTGCCCATGGCCTACCGACCACCGTGAAAGTGATCATAGATTTTCCGGGCGACCTGCCGGCTGATGCCGCGCACCACCTCGAGATCGGCCAATCCCGCCTCGGCGACCGCCCGGGCGGACCCGAAATGGTGCAGCAAGGCCTTTTTGCGCAGCGCGCCGATCCCCGGGATCTCGTCGAGCAGCGAGCGGCCGATGGCCTGGGCCCGCTTCGTGCGATGGCTGCCGATCGCGAAGCGGTGGGCCTCGTCGCGCAGGCGCTGGAGGAAATACAGCACCGGATGCTGCGGGTCCAGGCTGAACGGCTCCTTGCCCGGCAGGAAGAACCGTTCCCGGCCGGCGTTGCGGTCGGGCCCTTTGGCGATCGCGGCGAGCGCGACATCCTGAATGCCGAGATCGGCGAAGACCTCGCAAGCCGTGCTGAGCTGTCCAGCGCCGCCATCGATCAGAACCAGGTCCGGCCATTGGCCGCGCGCCCGTTCCGGATCTTCCTTGAGGGCGCGGGCGAAGCGGCGGTTGAGCACCTCGCGCAGCATCGCGTAGTCGTCGCCACCGCGCGGGCTAAGCGGCATGGGCATCGCAGGCGGCGTCGCGGGCGAACCCGCAGCGGCATCCGCCGGCGCAATTCCGGCGGAATCCGGGGCAATCGCGGACGCCGCTTCGCCGGCCGGCATCCGGGTGCGGATGTTGAACTTGCGATAGGCGTTCTTGATCAGCCCCTCGGGCCCGGCGACGATCATCGCGCCGACCGCGTTGGTGCCCGAGATATGGCTGTTGTCATAGACCTCGATGCGTTCCAGTGTGGCTTCCAGATGGAAGGTCTCGGCGACGCCCTCGAGCAGCCGGCGCTGGGAGGCGCTTTCCGCTAGGCGCCGTCCGAGCGCCGCTGTCGCGTTCTTCAGGGCATGGTCGATCAGCTTGCGCTTGGCGCCGCGCTGCGGATTCTCGATCGTCACCTTGCGCCCGGCGCGCAGGCACAGGGCCTCCTCCATGACGTCCACGTTCGGAATGGCGTGGCTGACCAGCACCAGGGGTGGCGGCGGGTGGGTCGCGTAGAATTGTCCGACGAATCCTTCGAGGATTTCTTCCGGAGACATGTTGGCGGTCTGGCTCGGGAAGTAGGAGCGGTTGCCGAGGTTCTGGCCGGCACGGAAGAAAAACGCCTGAATGCCGACATGGCCGCCGTCCATGTGCATCGCCAGCACGTCCGCCTCGCCGAGCCCCGGCAGGTTGATATCCTGGCGGGCCTGGATCTGCGTCAGGGCGCGGATACGGTCGCGCAGCATCGCCGCCAGCTCGTAATCGAGTGCCTCGCTCGCCTGCTGCATCTGATCGGACAGGCGGCGCTGGACATCCTGGCTGCGGCCGGACAGAAAATCGCGCGCCTCGTCGACGATCGCCTCGTAGTTTTCCTTTTCGATGCGCAACACGCAGGGCGCGCTGCAGCGCTTGATCTGATACTGCAGGCAGGGACGGGTGCGGGTGGCGAACACCGTGTCGGAGCAAGAGCGCAGCGGAAACGCGCGTTCCAGCGCGGCGAGCGTCTGGTTGACCGCGCCGGCCGAGGCGAAGGGGCCGAAATATTCGCCGGGCTGATTCTGCGCGCCGCGGTATTTGGTGATGCGCGGCCATTCGGTGTCGCCGGTGATCAGGATGTAGGGGAATGACTTGTCGTCGCGCAGCAGCACGTTGTAACGCGGTTTGAGCTTCTTGATCAGGTTGCTCTCGAGCAGCAGCGCCTCGGCCTCGGTGTGGGTGGTGACCACCTCCATGGCCGCCGTGGCGGCGACGACGCGGGCCATGCGGATCGATAGCCGCTCGGGGCGGGTGTAGCTCGCCACCCGCTTCTTCAGGTTCTTGGCCTTGCCCACGTACAACACGTCGCCATTGGCCGCCATCATCCGGTAGACGCCGGGTGAACCGTCGAGCGTGCGCAGGAAGGCTTTGATCGCTTCGGCGCCGAGCGCCTGGCCGGCGGGTGATATCACGCCGAGGTCGTCAGGGCCGAGGAAGGGAGCTGGCCCCTCCGCGACACCGGACGGGCGGCCCGCCGGATCGCCGGCCACGGATCGATCGGGCGGCGGGGTGTGATCGGCCGCATCCTGCGGCACGCCGCGCGTCGTGGGGCCGGTGTTCGGGCTGTCCTCCGTCGCCGGGGTGGAGCCGGGCGTGCCAGTGTTTTGTGGTGTTCGCGTACTCATCCAACAAAATCTTGAGATGCAGGTGGCGATGTCAATTGGCCATGCTGGAAATCGTGAGGGCCAAGTGAAGGAAGATTTCTGCCGCTTTCTGTCATCGAACTGAAAAATATCCACGGAAAATGTGGATAACTCTGTGGACTCCAGCGGCGCGAAAACCTGCGGGGCTATACGGCTCTAAGCTGTTCACGTAATCGCACAAAAAATAGGCAGTTTTATTAAGTCATTGTTTTATAATGTTAAAAACAAAGTCAAGGCGGATTCAGACCGGGAGAAGGCAACCCTACGTGGGTGGTGAGGGTCAGAGGGGGGTGGCCCCCTTACCTGTGCACAACTTGGCTGTTCTGGTTCGCCTGGGAATGGCGGATTTCCGCCACATTTCCGTCATGTGACGGCCGCATTCCGGTCATAAGCCACGGGTGCGGAGGATTTCGATTCCGGCGCTGGCAGCGTCGGGAAAGACGTCGAGTTTTTCCACCCGAACCCGGGCCGCCGCGACCCTGTTGTCCTGCAGACAGAACGATGCGAGCCGCTCCGCCAGGGTTTCGACCAGGTTGATGTGCCCGGCGCTCACGATGGATCGCACGCCCGTGGCGATATCTTCATAACAGACCACGTTGTCGAGCGCGTCGTTGATCGGCGTGTCGCCCTCACGCACCGACAGATCGAGATTGATGCGGACCCGCTGCAATCCCTCCTTCTCATGACGGTGCACCCCGATCTTGCAGGGCAAGACCAGGTCGCGAATGAAGACCTGCCGTAAGCCGCCGGCGCTGGCGGCGGCGTCGGGCTCGCTGACCGATTTGAACAAGCCGCCGGGCAGAGCATGCAATTTTGATTCGGCCATTGCGGGGCGATCCTTTTGAGGCGGGTGTGTCGGTGTCGTGTATAGCTCGGTTATTCCTCGGGCGTGGGGGCCCGGGGCTGACTCCAGCCTAAATGCTGGCCGCCGTCGAGAAGGATGATGTGGCCTGTCATAGAGGACGCGGCAAGGATAAAGCGCACCGCGGCGACGATCTCGTCGGGCGAGGCCGGTCGCTGCAACGGCAGCCCCCTGTACTGGCGGGCAAATTGTTGTTCGCTCTGGCGGGCGCTCGGCAACACCGGCCCCGGGCCGATGCCATTGACCCGGATGCGCGGCGCCAGGGCCAGGGCCATGGTCTGGGTCAGGGTCCACAATCCGGCCTTGCTGACCGTGTAGGACACGAAATGCGGGGTGAGGTTGAGCACCCGCTCGTCGACCAGATTCACCACATTGCCGTGCTGATCGTCCGGCAACTGGCGGGCAAAACCCTGCGTCAGCACGAACGGCGCCCGCAGATTGACGGCCATATGGGCATCCCAACTCGCCCGGCTCGCATCGAGTGCCTCGTCGCGTTCGAACAGGGAGGCATTGTTGACCAGCAGGCCCAGCGGCCCTAGCTCCGCGGTCACCCTGGGGATCAGCGCCGAGGTCTGCGCCTCGTCGGCGAGATCGGCCGCCACGGCGATCGCGCGGCCGCCGGCCCTGTTGATCTCGGCGACTAGGCCGCTCGCGTCCTCGGCGGAATTGTTGTGGTGAACAGCCACCGCAAGGCCGTCGGCAGCCAAGCCGAGTGCGATGGCGCGGCCGACGCGCCGCGCGGCGCCGGTGACCAGGGCGGCGCGGGGCGAGACGGGCGGGGGAGGATGCGTCGACATGGCGGGACAATGGCGAAATCTGTTGCGTGGCGCAAGACGCCCGGACCGGACACGTCGGCGTCGAATGAGAGAGGGGTGTTCGCGCAAAAGCGAGCTTGCTTAACCAACCGCGCCGGCGCGCAAATCCGTTATGATGGTCGGATCCGCGATGCATAGGTGGACGCCGTGCCTGAAACCCAGTTCCTGCAGCATATCGTCATTTTCCTGGCGACGGCGGTCGTGGTCGTCAGCTTGGTGCGGCGCCTGCGCATCAGCCCGGTGGTGGGCTATCTGGTGGCCGGTGGCCTGGTCGGTCCGGCCGGCATCGGCCTGATCATCGATGTGACCTCGGTCCAGGATCTGGCCGATCTCGGCGTCGTCTTCCTGCTGTTCGCCATCGGCCTCGACCTGTCGCTCGCGCGTCTGGGCGCCATGCGCTGGCATGTGTTCGGGCTGGGCGGCTTGCAGGTCCTCACTTGCAGCCTCCTGATCGGCGGCGCGGCGTTCTGGTTCGGGCTGGCCTGGGAAGAGGCCTTCATCGTTGGTGTCGCCCTGTCCCTGTCTTCGACCGCCATGGTCGTGGCGCTGCTGCGCGAGCGCGGCGAGATGACCAGCCAGACCGGGCGCATCGCCCTCGCCATCCTGCTGCTTCAGGACCTCCTGGTGGTGCCGCTTCTGGTGGTGGTGCCGCGGCTCGGCGGCGATGGGGAAGCGACGCTCGTGGCGCTCGCCAGCGCCTTCGCCAAGGGCGCTCTCGCCCTGGTCGCCATCGTCTTGCTCGGCCGTGTGGTGCTTGCCCCGCTGTTCCGCGTGATCGCGGCGCAGAAGAATGCAGATCTGATGATCGGGCTTACGTTGCTGGTGGTGCTCGGGGCGAGTTGGGCGACGGAAAGTGTCGGTCTGTCGCTCGCGCTCGGCGCCTTCCTCGCCGGCCTGCTGCTGGCCGAGACCGAATTCCGCCACCAGGTGGAGGCCGACATCCAGCCGTTCCGCGGCATCCTGCTCGGCCTGTTTTTCATGACGGTCGGCATGTCGATGAACCTGGGGTTGCTGCTGTCGGACTGGCCGCTCGTCCTGGGGCTCGTGGTCGGCGTCATGGTGGTCAAGGCGATCGCCATCGCGGCCATCTGCCGCGTGTTCGGCTTCAGCCTGGGGTTTTCCCTGAACCAGGGCCTGCTGCTCGCTCAAGCAGGCGAGTTCGCCTTCGTGCTCTTCGCTTTGGCCATGACCGTCGGCGGCTTGAAGCGCGATGTGGGCGAGGTGCTCGTGCTGGTCACCGGATTGACCATTGCGGCAACCCCTCTGTCGGCCGCGCTCGGTCGTCTGGTTGCGCGGCGGCTTGAACGGACCCGCGGTAGCGATGACGAACGGCTGCGGAGGGAAACCGCCGACTTGAGCGATCATATCGTCATCGCCGCCTACGGCCGCATCGGCCAGATCGTCGGCCAGTTCCTTCATAGCCACGAGCTGCCCTACGTGGCGGTCGATCTCGATAGCGGGTTGGTCAAGGCCGCCCGTGCCAAGGGGCTGCCGGCTTTCTATGGCGACGCCAGCAATCAGAATGTGCTGCGCGCGGCGGGGGCGGACCGGGCTCGCGCCGCCATTGTCACCATCGACAATCACGATAGCGCCATGCGCGCGGTGTCGATGCTGCGGCAGCGCTATCCCGAGTTGCCTATCCTGGCGCGCGGCCGCGACCGCGCCGGATGCGTCGCCCTGCAGGAGGCCGGCGCCACGGCGACCGTGCTGGAGGCGATGGAATCCGGCCTCCATCTCGGTGCCGCGGTGCTGCGCGCGCTGGGGATCGGAGACAGCGACGCGGCCCTGGCCGTGACGAAGTTTCGCGACAACAACTACGAGGCTCTGAGCGAAATCATTCCGCCCGGCGGCGTCAAGGCGACCGGCAAAGCCCACCGCGGCGCACGACACCCTTGACGGGTGTGTCGTGAGCGAATATGGCGAAAGCCTCCGACGGTGTGGCGCATCTAGGGGCGGGCGCCCCTTCGAACATGGGATTGAATATGGCGAGTGCCGTGACTTCCGACGTGACCGTCGTCGTCACCGCGTGCGGGCGGCCGGATCTGCTGGAACGGACCCTCGATTCATTCCTCCGCTTCAATACTTACCCGATCGCGCGCTTCATCATCACCGAGGACAGCGGCGTGGCGGGCATCAACGACAAGCTCAAGGCGAAATACGCGGCCTTGCCGATCTTGTGGATCGAGGAACCTCGGCGGCGCGGCCAGCTCGCCTGCATCGACGACGCCTATTCGCGCGTCGAAACCGAATACATTTTTCACTGCGAGGACGATTGGGAGTTCTACGACACGGGCTTCATCGAAAAGTCCCGCGTCATTCTCGAGAATTGCCCGGGTGTCATGCAAGTCTGGCTGCGCGCGGAGTTCGATACCAACGGCCATCCGCTCGAGCCCGACGAGTATGCCGCCAGCAACGGCGCCGAGACGATTGAATTCCGCCGTCTCGCCTACGGTTACCGGAACAACGGCAATACCTGGTACGGCTTCAGCTTCAATCCCGGCCTGCGCCGGCTGGCTGATTACAAGGCGCTGGGCGACTACACGCGCTTCAAGGACGAGATAGGTATTTCCTATGCCTACAAGGCGCGCCTGTTCTCGGCGGTGATCCTGTGCGGCATGGGCTCGGTGCGCCATATCGGCGAGGAGCGCCACGTGTTCGACGCGACGCGCGGCTTTTAGGACTGGTCAGACCAGGCGGCGACCGCCGGGCCCGGCCTTGGCCGGCCGGCCGGTCTTGCCGCTGCCGGCCTTGCCGGCTCGCCGCGTGGTTTTCTGCGGCCCGTAAGACTTCTGTGGCTCGCGGAGCCCCTGGCCGCCCCCGAGGCCCTCGCGACCAGGCGAGCCCGGGGCGCGCCGTTCGTCGGGCGATGTGCCGAGGCCGAGTTCGGCGGCTTCCAGACGACGCAGCTCGTCGCGCAACCGCGCCGCCTCTTCGAATTCGAGATCGGCGGCGGCCTGGCGCATGCGCTTTTCGAGATCGTCGAGATAGGCGCGCAGATTCTGGCCGGTCAGGTGGGTGACCGCGTCGTCGCCGGTCTTCACCGTCACGTAATCCTGCTCGTAGACCGACTGCAGGCTCTCCCCGATGGAGCTCTTGACGCTCTCCGGCGTGATGCCGTTGGCGGCGTTGTAGGCTTCCTGCTTGGCGCGCCGGCGGTTGGTCTCCTCCAGGGCGTATTTCAGCGACTCCGTCATGACGTCGGCGTAGAGGATGACACGACCGTCCAGATTGCGCGCGGCGCGGCCGATGGTCTGCACCAGCGAGGTGCGCGAGCGCAGGAAGCCTTCCTTGTCGGCGTCGAGAATGGCGACCAGCGCGCATTCCGGGATGTCGAGGCCTTCGCGCAGCAGGTTGATGCCGA
>CAZOBN010000120.1:0-9641 GCA_964577835.1 uncultured Rhizobiaceae bacterium | reverse complement strand
CGCCTGCTGGTTCGGCGCGGCGCCGGTGTAGAACACGTTGCGCGAGCTTTCCTCGCCTTCGTACTGCACCGGATAGAAGAGGAGCCCGTTCAGTTCCTCGAACACCGGCAGCACCGACTTGCGGGACACCGAGGTCCAGCAGCCGAAGGTGGCCGCCACCTTGTCCTTTTCCAGCAGCTCGCGCGCCTTTTCGGCGAACAGCGGCCAGTTCGAGGCCGGGTCGACGACCACGGCTTCGAGCTTCTTGCCGAGCAAGCCGCCTTTCTTGTTCTGCTCGTCGATCAGCATCAGCATGGCGTCCTTCAGCGTGGTCTCGCTGATCGCCATGGTGCCGGACAGCGAATGCAGGATGCCGACCTTGATGGTCTCCTGCGCCTTCGCCAGTTGCGGTGTCAGGGCCGTCACGGCGGCAATGGCACCGGCCATTGCCGCAGTACGGATCAATCGTTTCATGGAATCCTCTCCTCGCTGAGGTGGCGCTGCTGAGGTCGTGGTCGCAAGGGCCCTTCCGGCCGCTTACGGGTCTCCCCCACTTGCTCTTCCGCAAGAAGCGGGCCACCGCTGTGCGGCACGGACAATTTTCCGGCAACGCGGCACGGTCCCGGGAAGGCGCCGCAATCCAAGGCTTTGATGGGAGGGGCCGGAGCGCTGAATGGCCTACGCCGTGTAACAAACCCGCATTCTTTCGGCTACTAAATAGGCAATACATTTATGTTGCCTATTTATTCGCCAATCGAGCCGCGCTCCGCTCACGAGGTTTGAGGGCTTGACCTTCCCACTGTGGCAGCCTTTATCGATCATCGATGACGGACCCCGGAGAACCGGGACAGTGAGTGCGGAGGTTTGCGCATCATGAACATCGGAGAAGCGGCCAAGGCGGCCGGTGTCTCGGCCAAGATGATTCGCTACTACGAGACCATCGCGCTCGTCCCCTCGGCGGCGCGCGCCGAATCGGGCTACCGGGTCTATGCCCCCTCGGACATCCACACCTTGCGCTTCATCAAGCGTGCCCGCGGTCTCGGATTTTCTCTGGAGCAGGTCGCCGAACTCCTCGCGCTGTGGCGCGACAAGGGGCGGACGAGCGCCGGGGTGAAACGGCTGGCGCGCGGCCATGTCGAGACGCTCAAGGGCCGAATTGCCGAGTTGCAGGGCATGGTCCAGGCCCTCGAACATCTGGTCGAGCACTGCCACGGCGACCATCGGCCGGACTGCCCGATTCTCGACGATCTGTCCGACCGGCATCTGCCGCTCGAGCGCACGGCGCGGCGCGGCACTGGCCGCGCGAGCCGTGCGCCACAGTACCGCCGGCGGAAGCCGCTGACGTGACTTGCGCGGTTGTTGCTATACTCGCCGCGCAGCGTCCGCAGAGAGGAGGACAACCATGACCTTTCATGCAGCCAAGCTCGCCCTTCTCGGGCCATCGCGTTGGCGATGGCCGCCCCCGCTGCCGCTCAGCAGGGAATGCAACCCGGCGACCACACCCATGGCGCCGCGATCGGCGAGCCGGGCAAGCCCGAAGCAGCGATGCTCACCCTGCAGATCAAGCTGGGCGATGCCTTCTTCACGCCGACCTCGATTCGCGTGCGGCCGGGCCAGACGGTGCGGTTCGTCCTGACCAATGAGGACGAACTGCTGCACGAATTCACCCTGGGCACGCCGGAGATGCATGCCGAGCACCAGAAGGAGATGCTGGCGATGGCACGGCAACGCCTGCTGACGCCGACCGGCATCGACGAGACGGCGATGACGCACGCCATGATGGATCATGGCGCGCCGGGCTCGGCGCCGGTGATGGTGCATGACCACCCGAACAGCGTGCTGGTCAAGCCGGGCGAGCGCAAAGAGCTGATCTGGAAATTTCCCCGGGACGCGGTTCTGGAATTCGCCCGCAACCTGCCCAGCCATTACGAAGCGGGATGGTCGGCGATATTCAATTCAACCGTTGACCGCGGCAGCTTGCCCCTGCAACTCCATTAATCCGTGAGGCTCGTTCGTGCGTCCCACCCCGATTCGACTCGCCATTCCTGCCGCTGCCGTTGTGCTCGGCGGCCTCGCCTGGTGGCAGTTCTCTCCTCATCCATCAACCACGACGCCCGCGGCCCGCCTCGCCAGCGGCAAGGCGACCTACGACGCCCAGTGCGCCGCCTGCCACGGCGCGAACCTGCAAGGCCAGCCCGACTGGCGCAACCGGCTGCCCAACGGCCGGCTGCCGGCGCCGCCGCACGATGCCTCCGGCCACACCTGGCATCATGCGGACGCCGACCTGTTCGCGTTGACCAAGCACGGCCTCGCCCCGTTCGCCCCGCCGGGCTACCGGAGCGACATGCCAGCCTTCGGCGGCACGCTGACGGACCAGGATATCCGCGACGTGCTGGCCTACATCAAGAGCGCCTGGCCGCCCGAGATCCAGGCACGGCAGGCGGCCATCACGGAAAAATCGCGCCGCGACTGACGCGGCGCTAAGGCGTGGGTTCGCCCTCGCGGTTACCGGCGGGACACCTCTGTCGCGGCGCGCGCTTCGTGCCTATCTTTGGGCAAGACAATCGCCGGCGCGACCATGCGCCAGAGGAGCAGTCATGGCCAAGAAGCTATCCCTGATCAAGCGCGGCACCGACCGCCACTGGGTGGGCGACGGCTTTCCGGTGCGCAGCATCTTCTCCTACAACAACCTGGCCGAGGAAATGTCGCCGTTCCTGCTGATGGATTACGCCGGACCGGCGCAATTTCCGCCGACCAACAAGCGGCTCGGCGTCGGCGAGCACCCGCACCGCGGCTTCGAGACCGTGACCATCGTCTATGACGGCCAGGTCGAGCACCGCGATTCCTCGGGCGGCGGCGGCATCATCGGCGTCGGCGATGTGCAGTGGATGACGGCGGGTGGCGGCATCGTGCACGAGGAATTCCACGGCCCCGACTATCGCCGCACCGGCGGACCGTTCGAGATGATCCAACTCTGGGTCAATCTCGCCGCCAAAGACAAGATGACCAAGCCGGGCTATCAGGGTATCACCGACGCGCAGATCCCGTCCATCGATCTGCCGGACGGCGCCGGCCGCGTGCGCGTCATCGCCGGCAGCTACGGCGGCGTCGCGGGCCCCGCCCGCACCTTCAGCCCGATGAACGTGTGGGATGTGCGGCTCCAGTCCGGCAAGCGCGCCACCTTCGCCTTGCCCGACGGGGACACTACGGCGCTGTTCGTGCTCAAGGGCGTGGTACGCACCGACGACGGCCAGCCGGTCGGCGAAGGCGAGCTGGCGCTCTACGAGCGCAAGGGCGAGTCGATCGCGATCGACGCGGTCGAGGATGCGACCGTGCTGCTGCTCGCCGGCACGCCGATCGACGAGCCGGTGGTCGGCTACGGGCCGTTCGTCATGAACGGCGAGGCGGAAATCCGCCAGGCGGTCGCCGACTATCAGAGCGGCAAGATGGGGCAATTGGCCGAGCAGGTCTAGCCCGAGTCGACCATCCGAACCTCCGGCAACCGGACCTCGCGGGCTGAGCGCGCGAAGTCCGCTGGTCGCCGGTCAGACCTTGGCGAGGACCCGCTCGATGACGTCGGGTTCCTTGTCGATCACGGTGAGCAGAATCCGGGCCGCGCGGTCCGGCTTACGCCGGCCCTGCTCCCAATCGCGAATGGTCGCGGGCTTGAAGCCGTAATGCAGGCTGAACTCGCCCTGCGACATCTTGAGCTTGGCGCGGACCTTCTTGACATCGATATCGCCAGGCACCGTCACCGTATAGACGCGCACGCGGCTTTTGTCGCCGGCCTTGTAGGCCTTGATATCCTCGTGAGCCTCGCGCAGTTGCTTGAGCAGGTCGCTTTCCTTTCGGCGGGCCATCTATGTCTCCTTCAAATCCTTGATCAAATCCTTCATCTCATGGAGCTCGGCGCCGGTCAGGTTCTCCTTATCGTTCTTCGCTTAGACGGCCAGAAACCAGATCATGCCCTTGTCATCGTGGAAGTAGTAAATCACCCGAACGCCGCCGCGCTTGCCCTTGCCAGGGCGCGCCCAGCGTAGCTTCCGGGCGCCGCCAGTGCCCGAAATCAGGTCTCCAGCCGTTGGATGCTCGGCCAAAGTCATCTCCAGGGCATCCCTGGCGCCGGCATCGACGAGCCTGGAAAGGCGTTTGTCAAAACCCTTCAAACTTACGAAGGTGATTTGTCTGCCTTCCGACATCGAAACAGTATATACGGCAGTGCCGTATAGTCAATGGCGAAACCACCCAAAATGCTGGATGGAAAATGGGCCGACATAGTGAACTTACTGAAGGATTGGAGAACTCGACAGGGAGGAGCGGCGTGATACATGAGGAAGATGACTGGTCAGAGACGGGCCGAAATATTGAGTCTCCCGATGCTCTCGCTAAGATCGAATTGATTCTTGAGCAACAAGGGCCTGTGATTTTAGAGCACCGATTTTACCGCGGCAGCAGAGCCCCAGATCGATTGATTTTCGACGACCATCAGGACTTTCTAAGCTATCTGAAGGCCCACGCTCGACCCTGCGGCCACTTGTATGTATGGAACTTCGCCGAATTGTGCAGGGACGAAAATAGTCTTGTGGTTGGAAAATATCCCGATGCGTTGGGGCGTACGCCACGCGGTGGGGCCTATTAGGACAATTTTCAATCTGTACCCCCAGCCAGGCAAACGGACATATGTCGACAAACATTCTAGCGTGCGCTGATACCTATTCCGCGTGCCGTTCCGCTATCCAAATCTCCGCGAGCGTCTTCTCCACGACCGCATCGGCCGACACATAGACGAAGGCGAGCGCCGTGCTCTGGCCGACCAGCGCGGCCGGCAGCGGCTGGTAGGACAGTTCGCGGGTGGCGAAGCCCGGCGAGGCCGAGCCCACTCTGAACGTATCCGCCAGCTTGACCTCGATCAGCTTGAGCGCGGTCTGACTCGGCCGCTCCAGGCTGAGCGGGATGCCCGACAGGCGCAGGAAGGCCTGCTTGTCGGGCGCATCGCGGAAACCGGCGACGAAGGCCGTCTCGACGGCCTTCAATTCCTCCTGATCCGCGGCGCTCGCCTCGTGATGATGGTGCGCGTGTCCGTCGCCATGATCATGGGAATGGTCATGGCCGTGCGGATGGCCGTAGCCCTGCAGAATCTTCGTCATCGAACCCTCCCCTAGAACGCCACCGGCTTGTCGATGATGTGCTTGTGCGCGCCCATCTTGCCGTGGGCGACCAATGCCCCGAGCACGTCGACGATGACGCGCACGCCGAACAGCGAGGTGATGTCGGAGGTGTCGTAGGGCGGCGAGACCTCGACGACTTCCAGGCCGCACAGGCCTTCCTTCGCCACCTTGCCGACGAGCGAGAGGATTTCGCGCGGCAGGAAACCGCCCGGCTCGGGCCAGCCGGTGCCCGGCACGAAGCCGCAATCGACGCAGTCGATGTCGAAGCTCATATAGACCGCGTCGGCATCCTTCCAGGCGAGCTCCAGCGCGATCTCGGCGGTCTTGTCGATGCCGAGCTCCTCCACGTCGCTCATGGTCAGCACGTTGGTGTTGCGCGCCCGTATCTGCTCGACCGCCTCGCGCGGCACCTGCCAGCCGCCGATGCCGATCTGCACCAGGTTGGTGGCCGGCACGTTCGGCATGTTGGTGGCGTGGAACCACGGCGTGGTGTGCATGCGCTCGTCGAGATCCTTCTCCTGGATGTCGGCATGGCGGTCGAAGTGGACGATGCCGATGCGCTTGCTGGTACATTGCGCGACACCGCGCACGGTCGGGAAGCCGATCGAGTGATCGCCGCCGAGGATCACCGGCATGGCACCCGACGAAAACACGTGGGCGACGCCGCGGCTGATCTGGTCGAAGCTCTTCTCCAGGTTGGCCGGAATGGTGAAGACGTCGCCCGCGTCGCACAGGGTCATCTGCTCGCGCAGATCGACACCGAGCTCGTAGTTGTAAGGCGTGTAGAGCGCCGAGATGCGCCGCATGCCCTGGGGTCCGAACCGCGTGCCGGGCCGGTAGGTGGTGCCGCCGTCGAACGGCACGCCCATGATCGCCGCGTCGTAATTGCCCACGGTCTTCACATCCTCGGCGTAGGGCGCCTTGAGGAAGGTGTTGATGCCGGCGAAGTGCGGCAGTTCGCCGCGCGCGAAGGTGGAAATCGTGCGATCCCCGATGGAGTCCGCGGCGGTCAGGCCGAATTTGAGGTTGCGCTCGAGCTCGGCCTTCCAGCGCGCGCTCGGAATGTCCTTCTCCGCCATCGCCGCCTTCCAGCCGCGCGCCTGCATCTTGTCGAAGTCGGGATGGTGGAAGCGCTTCTCATCGGTCCGCGCGCGCGGACGGCGATGCAAGGGCTTTCGGGGTGCGAACATGGCAGGCTCCTTCAGGCGTTGGACGGATTGGGCGAAAGGTTGAGAACGGCGGCGGTGTCGCTGATGGCGCCGTGCTTGTTACGGTCGAGCGTCAGGTCGTAGGTGATCGAGGCGCCCGATGATCCTGTTTCCCGTCGTACTCACCAGCTCAATCCCGCTGCCACCATTCGAGCTGATGACCGTCGTGAGATCGGGATCAACCGTACCAATTCGATTGTCCTGGCTATCCTCGCCGATGAGCACGCCCGCCAGCAGGTTGCCAAACGCAGCTTCGCCCTGCAGATTGGTTCCGATGAAGCCGCCGTTGACTTCGATATTGCGGGATTTGCCGATCAGCGCCACGCCATTTCCACCGTTGGCCGAGATCGCGTTTTGCGGAATGATGCTGAACGAATCTGTCCGACCGCCGATGACGATCTCCCTGGCCTTGCCGCCGACCTCGACGCCATTGTCAGCATTGCCCATCGCCAACGCACCGGCAGTATTCAAGCCGATGATATTCTGGAAGACTTGGACACCTCTCGCTTTACCGGATACCTCGACGCCATCGTCGCCGTTGCTGCTGATGACATTGGTCCGGATATTGATGTCGCCACCCTTCGTCGTAATCAGCATCCCATCCTGACCATTGCCGAAAGTGGTGACATCGCTGAAGGCGGCCAAACCGACGAACGAGTTGAAGGAAATGAAGTCGCTCGCCTTGTCGGCGACGACAATGCCATTCAGCTCGTTCGCGGCCACCACATTACCCAGCGGAATGGGACCGCCCATGGTCGTGTGAGTGGACTTGCCTTCGATGATGACTCCGTTGAGACCGTTGCCCACGGCGGTATTGTTGTTGGCGCCCATGCCGAAGAAGTTGGCCTGGATCGTGGTGTTATTCGAGTCGTGGACTCGCAGACCATTGCCGCCGTTACCACTGAGCACGTTGTAGTAAATGAACGGGTCCTGCACCTGCGTGCAACCGATCAGCGAATTGTTGTTCGCGCCGATAATGGCCACTCCGTCAAAATCGTTGCCGATGGCGGAGTTCCCGGATGCAGCGGTCCCGATGAAGTTGCCGCTTAACTGATTGAACTCGGACTTCCCGTTGATCAAGACGCCGCTGGCGGCGTTGCCAGAGATCAGGTTGCCTTGCGGCGGCCGGACAAAGACGTCGTGCGTCGGGTCATTGCCGGCGACGGCCTCGCCACCGATCAGATTGCCGACCGATCCCGATGTCACCAGGATCCCGTTCTGACTGTTTCCGAGGTCGTTCGCGCCGTTGACGTCGGTGCCGATGAAGTTCATGGAGATTCGATTCGTATTCGCACCGACGAGACCAATTCCGTTTCCGCCGTTCGCGCTAATCACATTCGACAACTGGAACGCGGAATTGACCGTGGCCTGGTACGAGATGGGACCCGCGTCGCCGATCACGATGCCGACGACTTGATTTCCGAAGACGGAGTTCGAGCTCGTGACATTGGTCGTGGGATCGACTCCGGTGTAGTTGAGGTCCACCCACTCGGCATCGCCAAACGTGCCATCTACGTTGCGACGCACAGTCACGAACGAGCCTTGCGCCGGATCATCCGTGCCGGCCTGCACCGAGTCGGCATTCAGCGTGTAGATGCCCTTTTCCACGCTGCTGATGCCTTCGAAGTGCGTCACGAAGTTCAGCCCGTGGGGATAGGTAAATGTGGTCCAGTTGGAAAACTCGCCCGTCAACGAGTCGTAGTCAACCAGATAGGCCTGACCGATCGGTTGGTCCTGGTCATCCAGAGTGTGGGTGAAGTCCAGACTGTAGCCACCGCAGATCGTGTAGCGGGTGTCACCGTTCTGCCAGATGCCGTACGCGGTGTTGCTGTGCGAGCCGGGATAGACGATATCCGTCAGAAACTCGTCATCAGCGATGTTGTAGATATAGGCGTGGCCCGGACCCAACGGCAGATTGTGAGTCCCGTGCTCGGCAGCGCTGTCGTAGTTACCGACAGCCAGGCCACCCATCGTACTGTGGACGTAATTAAACTTGGCACCCGGATAGTTAATTGTTCTATATGCAGTTGGATCGTCCAGATCATCGACGGTTCCTTGGAAGAGGAATCCATTGACCTCGACGTCGGCAGTCGCGAAATCGGGGTTCTTGTAAACACCGACAAGCTGCAGGTTGCCGCTACCCAGATTGTTCGGTCCGTAAACACTCGTGTTGAACGCGTTGGGATAGTCCACTGTGTAACTCGTCCCCACGCCTTCGATGGTGCCTTCGAACAACAGGCCGCTCGTTTGCGATGTCCCCACGATGATGTACTCGCCCTCGTTATCACCACCCCGAAGGCCTTGCCAGCCGCTGACCGGCAGGCTGACATCGGACGTATCGTAGAAGGACACGCCAGTCACCGGATCCGAATGACCGATCAGATTGTCGTCCGACTGAATGAGGCTAATGCCCTCCAGTTGGTTTCCCCGCGCAAGCGTCCCGGTGGCATCGGTACCGACATAGTTGCCGGAAATCTGGTTATGGGAGGAACCAATGAGACGAATACCATCCTTGAGATTGGCGGAAATGACATTGCGCTCCGCGCTGGTCTGTCCGCCGATGAAGTTGCCGGTTGAATCGATGATCTCGATGCCGCTGCCGCGATGGGGTTCCGCCGTAACCCCGTCGAGGTCGAGGCCAATGTAATTGCCAACGATCAACGTGGAACCGGCGCCGTCAATCGTAATACCATTGCCCGAGCCATGGACAAGCGCCAGCGAACGCACGGCCGAAGAGGATGAACCGGCATTGAAGCGCAAGCCCCCAAATCCGTGGTAATCGATCTCAATCAGCGGCGCGCCGGCGAAACCGGGGGCGGACGTCCCGTCGATGTTCACCTCGCCGGTAATGCCAGGCAACGAGCTGGCGAGTTCAATTGTGCCGGACACAGCGAAGGAAATCACGTCGGCACCAGCCGTGCTGTTCGCATCCAGGATGGCCTGACGGAATGAACCGGCGCCCTGATCTCCCAGATTCACGACCGAGAAGGTTGTCAACAGCGCCCGACCTTCCAAACGTTCGATCGTGTGTGAGTGCCAAATACGTTGGTTGGGTGTCTTGCGACTTTTAGACCGACGGCCAAAGAACGAGAACATGAGCGGATTGCTCCCAGGAAGATAAAGACCGAGTTATGCAGTTAGGCCCGGAACGAGTTTAGACGTTAAGTATCTGTCGACACTTGCGGGAGGAATTGCGCCAGGCATTCCGCCTGACAGCCGCGATCTGTCTACTAAATGTTCAACGTTCCGGTCGTACAGGAGAAAGAGAAGAGCTAAGAAATGCGTG
>CAZOBN010000119.1:0-9845 GCA_964577835.1 uncultured Rhizobiaceae bacterium | reverse complement strand
GCCCTCGTAGAGCGCGTAGATTCCCTCGTTGATCATCGGGATCAGCACGCGGTTGACGATGAAGGCCGGCGAATCCTCGGCATTGACCGGAATCTTGCCGAGTTTCTCGGCCAGCCCTCGGATCGTGGCGATGGTGTCCTTCGCCGTGGCGATGCCCGGAATCACCTCGACCAGCTTCATCACCGGCACTGGCTTCATGAAGTGCATGCCGATGAATTTCTCGGGCCGGTCGGTGACCGAGGCGAGCCGGGTGATCGAGATCGACGAGGTATTGGTGGCGAGAATCGCGTTGGCCTTGAGATGGGGCACCAGCGCGCGCAGGATTTCGGTCTTGACCTTCTCGTTCTCGGTTGCCGCCTCGATGATCAGATCACATTCGCCCAGCGTGGTGAAATCGTCGGTTGTGTCGATGCGGCCAAGCGTCGCCTTGACATCCTCGGCTTTGATCGTCCCTTTGGCGACCAGTCGCTCCATGCCGCGCTTGATCTCGGCCAGCGCCTTTTCGAGCTGCTTCTGGCTGACGTCCGCGAGCTTCACGCGGAACTCGTGCTGGGCGAAGACCTGGGCGATACCGCCGCCCATCTGCCCGGCGCCGATGACACCGATTTTCTCGATCATTACCGCCCCTTGGGTTCGCCGCCCGGCTGCTGCGGGCATGCTTGTTAACGCGACTTTTCAGATCAGGTGATTGGCAGGTCCGCTTGGTGCGCCCGCACCGCCGAGCGAGCTATGTTGCAGCGCAGCATAAGCCTCTTATGGGGCGCCGTCAATCGCCGCAACAGACTGATATATAACGTGTTTTGTCTAGCGGTTGGCGCCGGGACGCCACAGCACGTCGGCCTTGCCATTGTCGTTCAGCACACGGGCCAGGACGAACAGATGGTCCGACAGCCGGTTGATGTAAGCGATGGCCATCGGGTTGACCGTTTCCTGCTGGGCGAGTTCGGTCATCAGGCGTTCGGCGCGCCGGGTCACGGTGCGCGCCAAGTGGAGATGGGCGGCGGCCGGACGGCCGCCCGGCAGGATGAAGGATTCGAGCGGCGTGAGCCGCGCATTCATGCCGTCGATTTCGCGTTCGAGCCGGTCGACCTGGCTCTGCACGATGCGCAAGGCGCCAGCCTTGCGCTTGCCGCCCCCTCCTTGTCCGCCTTCTGGCACGCAAAGATCGGCGCCGAGATCGAACAGATCGTCCTGGATCCGGCGCAGCATGGCATCGGCATCCTCTTCGACCGGATCGACGGCGGTATAGATGCGCGCGACCCCGATCGCCGAGTTCGCTTCCTCCACGGTGCCGTAAGCGGCGACGCGCAGGTCGTGCTTGGGCACGCGGGTGCCGCTGCCGAGCGAGGTTTCGCCCTTGTCGCCGCCGCGGGTGTAGATGCGCGTGAGTTTGACCATCAGCGTCCAGCCATCAAGGGACGGCGCTCCGGCCGGCGCGCCATCAGTGCTTTGTGAGCCACAGAACGATGAAGATCAAGGCCACGGCCGCCGCCTGCAGGATGATGCGCCAGCGCATCAGCTTGTTGGACTTGACCGGATCGTGGCCTTTTTTCATCAGGTTGAACACGCCCATGAGGAGCACGACGAGCGTGGCGCCGATGGCCAGGACGATCAGGATGGTCAGTGCCGTGCTCATGGCTAGTTCCGTCCCTCCAGGATGCCGCGGGCGATGACTTGGGCCTGGATCTCCGCGGCGCCTTCGAAGATGTTGAGGATGCGCGCGTCGCATAGCACGCGGCTGATCGGGTATTCGAGCGCGTAGCCGTTGCCGCCATGGACCTGAACCGCGTTGTCGGCATTGGCCCAGGCGATGCGCGCGGCGAGCAGTTTGGCCATGCCGGCCTCGCGGTCGCAGCGCCGGCCCGAGTCCTTCTCGCGGGCGGCGAAGTAGCTCAATTGGCGCGCCACCATGGTTTCCACCGCCATCCATCCGATCTTGCCGCCGACGCGAGGGAATTCGAGGATGGATTTGCCGAATTGCTTGCGGTCCTTGGCATAGCTCAGCGCCAGCTCAAGTGCGTTCTGGGCGACGCCGACGGCGCGTGCCGCGGTCTGGATGCGGGCGGATTCGAAAGTCTGCATCAATTGCTTGAAGCCTTCGCCCGCGACGCCGCCGAGCAGGTTCTCGGCCGGTACCACGAAATCGTCGAAGGCGATCTCATATTCCTTCATGCCACGATAGCCGAGGACCTCGATCTCGCTGCCGCTCATGCCGGGCGCCGGGAAGGGATCGGCGTCGCTGCCGCGCGGCTTCTCCGCCAGGAACATGCTGAGGCCGCGCCACCCTGTTTCGTCGGGGTCGGTGCGCGCCATGAGCGTCATCAAATCGGAGCGCGCGCCATGGGTGATCCAGGTCTTGCTGCCGGAGATCAGATAGACGTCGCGGCCATCGCGTTGCGCGCGCACCGCGCGGGTGCGCAGGCTGCCGAGGTCGGAGCCCGTGTTGGGCTCGGTGAAGACGGCGGTGGGCAGAATCCCGCCCGATGCGATGCGCGGCAGGAAGCTCTGCTTCTGCGCGTCCGTGCCGCCGGCGCGGATCAGTTCGGCGGCGATTTCGGAGCGGGTGCCGAGCGAACCGACGCCGAGAAAGCCGCGCGACAGCTCCTCGGTCACCACGCAGAGCGCGATGCGGTTCATGGCGAGGCCGCCGAATTCCTCCGGCACGGTGAGGCCGAACACGCCGAGCTCGGCGAGCTCGTTCACCACCGCGATCGGAATAAGGTCGTTGGCGAGGTGCCACTCATGGGCATCGGGAACGATCTTCTCCTCGGTGAAGCGGCGGAACTCGGCTTGCACCAGGCTGAGGGTCTCGTCGTCCAGGCCGGCATCGCCGAAGCGGCCGTCGCCGATCAGCGCCGCGATGCGGCAGCGCACCGCCGCGCGCGATCCCTGAGCCACGAGCTCGCGCGTCGCCGGCACGAACAGCAGGCGAAGCGCATCGTGGGGCAGGCCGAGATCGCCATGGCGGACGATTTCGCTCTGGCTCATGGCGATGCCGCCGGCGAGCTGGGCGAGATATTCGCCGAACGCCGCCTGCAGAATCAGCGCTTCGAGCTCGGCGAGCTTGGCGGCGCGGTCGAGCCGCTCGGCCCAGGCCAGCATCTGCGCCAGGGCTTCCACATAGGTCGCGGTCCAGGCCAGGCCGTGGGCAGCCACCTGATGGCGTTCGAGGGCCGCCGGGTCGAGCCGGCCGCCGTTGGCGACCAGGGCGGCAACCGACTGCCGCGCGGCGTCCTCATAGGCGCGCGCGGCATCGAGCGAGTCGCGGCACTGGCCCAGCAGACCCGGTAAAACGAGGGACGAAGCCGCGCCCGGCGGCTGCTTTTCAGAGGACGAGAGCGTGGCCGTCATGATGCGAACGGGGTACCTGATGCGAGCCGGGTGGCGCAAACTGCGGCCCAGACGGTGCGATTGACATGGCGAGGAACGGCGTAAGGCTGGCAATCTGCCGCCGCGGCGCACTTGCGTCAAGGCAAGCCGCCGGGGTATGCGATGGTTTCCCGTTCCGACCAAAATCGCCCCGACCCCGCCCTTGGGACACCCAATGACCCGAGGAACCCCCAAGGAACCCCGATTGTGAGCTTTCTCGATCATATCCGCGTGTGCAACGAGCGTGATCTGTCCAAATTCCTGCCGTTTCATACGGCGGGACAGCGGGTCGGCTGGATCGAACGGCGCTTCGCCGAAACCCTGCGGGAATTCGCCGATGTGCTGGTGGTGTCCCCGCTGGATGTTTCGCTCAATCCGCGCCTGGCGGATTTCGACGCGCGGACGCAGGCCATGGCCAAGGTGGCGCGCACCCTGCATGAGCGCAAGCTGGTGCCGGGATGGCACAATGAAGACGTGGCCGTGGCGCCGCGGTTCGGCGCCGCGCCCTTGTTCAAGCTCGAACGCTCGGCGGCGCCGCTATTCGGCGTCGCTGTGCTCGGCGTCCACGTCAATGGCATCGTGCGCGGGCGGGCCGGACTCAAGATGTGGATCGGCCGGCGCAGCCCGAACAAGGCGACCTATCCCGGATTGCTCGACAATCTGTGCGCCGGCGGCGTCATCTACGGCCATGGCGTGCGCGAGACGCTGATCAAGGAAGCCGGCGAGGAGGCCAGCATTCCCAAAGCGGTGGCCGGGCGCGCCGTGCCGACCGGGGCCATCACCTATTGCTGCGAGCGTGACGGCGGGCTGCGGCCCGACATCCTGTTGGTCTATGACCTGGAACTGCCGCCCGATTTCGTGCCGTCGCCCGGCGACGACGAGATCGAAAGCTTCAGCCTGCGGCCGATCGACGAGGTGATCGAAATCGTGCGCGACACGTTCGATTTCAAATTCAACTGCAATCTGGTGATCGTCGATTACCTGGTGCGGCATGGGTTCATCACGCCGGACCAGCCGGACTACATCGAGGTCGTCAAGGGGCTGCGCCAATGAGCGGCGCCGGCTCGACCAGCTTTCCCATGCTCGACGGGCCCCGGATGGCGCCGGCGGCGGGCGGCCCGGCGCGCCAGTTGGTGGTGCTGCTGCATGGCGTCGGCGCCGACGGCGACGATTTGATCGGGCTGGTGCCCTACGTCGCCAGCGCGCTGCCGCATGCCGCGTTCGTGGCGCCCCACGCGCCGTTCCCCTATGACATGGCGCCCTACGGCCGCCAGTGGTTCAGCCTGATGGACCGCTCGCCCGCCCACATGCTGGAGGGATGCCGGGTGGCGTCGCCGATCCTCGACCGCTTCCTCGATCTCGAGCTCGAGAAGCAAGGCCTGACCGACGCGCAACTGGCCTTGGTCGGGTTTTCCCAGGGCACCATGATGGCGCTCCATGCCGGCCTGCGCCGGGTCTCGCCGCCGGCCGGCATTCTCGGCTATTCCGGTGTGATCGTCGCCGCCGAGACCCTGGCCAGCGATCTGCGGGTGCGCCCGCCGATCATGCTCATCCATGGCGAGGAGGACCCGGTGGTGCCGTTCGCCCTGCACGGCCTGACCGCGGCCGCCCTCGAAGCGCATGATATCCCCATCGAGGCCCATGCGCGTCCCGGCCTCGGCCACAGCATCGACGGGGAAGGGCTGACGCTGGGCATCGACTTCCTGCGGCGGATTTTCGGCCTCGCCGCCTAGGGCAAGCATAGTATTCACTTTGCGTGGTGTCCGCCGCCGGATACCAGGGGTTGGGGGTAAGCGCTTTCGGGTCTTGAAACGGTAACAGGCCTGTTGTTTGATATCGCCGCGTTTCCAGGGATTCCCTTAGGGAGTGAGTGGTGCTTGCCTCACCGGAGAGTTGTCCCGCTTTAGTGCTGAACGCCGATTTTCGGCCGCTGTCGTATTTCCCGCTGTCGATCTGGCCGTGGCAGGAAGCCGTCAAGGCGGTCTTCCTCG
This sequence comes from uncultured Rhizobiaceae bacterium, assembly GCA_964577835.1. Taxonomy (GTDB): domain Bacteria; phylum Pseudomonadota; class Alphaproteobacteria; order SMXQ01; family SMXQ01; genus CAVVYA01. Next base: position 4,485 of record CAZOBN010000119.1, on the reverse strand, counting down.
GGCGCGTCAACATCGTGTCCGAATATGACCGTCAGGTGCATTCGCCGACCCTGACCATGCGGCTGCCGTCGGTGGTCTCGCTCAAGGAATATATCCCGACCGCGCGCCGCCCGGCCTTCACCCGGTTCAACGTCTTCCTGCGCGACCGCTTCACCTGTCAGTACTGCAGCCTGCGCAGCGGCGCCGAGGGCCTCACCTTCGACCACGTCATTCCGAAGTCGCGCGGCGGCAAGACCACTTGGTCGAACGTGGTGGCCGCGTGCGAACCGTGCAACCTGCGCAAGGGCGGCATGATGCCCACCGAGGCGCACATGTTCCCGCGCTCCCGCCCGCGCCAGCCCACCACCCACGAGCTGCAGGAGAACGGGCGCGCCTATCCGCCCAACTATCTGCACGAAAGCTGGCGCGACTTTCTCTATTGGGACAGCGAGCTGGATCCTGTGTGATCCGCGGGGCGGCGGCGTCGACGGCCGCCTCCATCAAACACGCGTCGGCTAGATCCGAGTCGAGAGCCAGATCGCCAGCCGCGAGCCGGCTTTGACGACGGCGGAAATGCCCTCGTAGAACGGCGCATCGAGCGCGCCGTGCGCCTTGGCGGTGGCGCCGTGCTCGACCTCGTCGTGGCGGAATTCCTCGATCTGGGCGGCGAGCTGCGGGTCGTCGGCGGCGAGCGCCTCGGCCTGGGCGCGGTAATGCTCGTCGATCACTTCCTCGACCGCCACGGTGCAGGCCATCGCGGCGCGCGGGCCGAGCAGGGCGGAGGCGGCGCCGAGCGCGAAGCCCGCCACATGCCATAGGGGCGACAGGGCCGTGGGCCGCACGCGGCGCTCGATCGCCAGCTTGTCGAACGCGGCGAGATGGTCCTTTTCCTTGGCCGCCATGGCGCGGATGGCGCGCGTCGCCGGGCTGCGCCGCAGCATCGCGAGCTGACCGTCGTAGATGCGCACCGCGCCGTATTCGCCCGCATGGTCGATGCGGATCATGCGCTCGACCAGCTTGTCGCGCGGCAGATCGCCGGGCAGTCGGCGGCGCGCGGAACGCACGAAGGGGCTGGTCATGGCTGCTGCCTCCGGTTCGACTGTGGCGCGGCAGGCGTCGCAATGAGCTTGCGGGCGAAGGCGAAGCTGGCGACGCCGAGCGCCAAGGAAAGCATGGCATTATAGCCCGCCATGGAAATGCCGAACAGGGTCCAGGCCGGCTCGTCGCAGCGCACCACGGGAGCCCCCAGCAGCCGTTGCCGCAGATCCTCGGCGCTCGTCGCACCGGTCAGGTTGCCGACACAGGCGCTCGTGCCTTCCCACCACTTCTGTTCGACGCCGACATGGAAGACGGCGATGCCGGCGCCGATCAGGAAGGTCAGGCCGCACAGGGCGAGAAGGATCGCGAGCAGGCGCCGGTCCACGCCGGCGCGGGCCAATCCGATGCCGACGCCGGCGAGTCCGATGGTGACCGCATAGGGATAGCGCTGCCAGATGCACAGCTCGCACGGCTGCAAGCCGCCGACGAGCTGGAACGCGAAGGCGCTGGCGAGGATGAACACGCTCGCCGCCAGGACCGCGAGGAAGACGAGGCGGGCTTCGAAGTCCTGATGATGGGCAATGTCGGCGCGCATGAGACCTCGTGCTCGGTGAGAGCGCCTATTTTAGCAGACCGTCGCCGCCGCGCCGCAAGCCAAACAGTGCGGTCTGAAGACGTCTAGAACAGGTATTTGATCGCGACGAAGCCGCCGATCAGCAGCACGAGACAGAGCGTGGTGACGAGCGCCAGGCGCTCCTCGACGAACTTGCGGATGGGCGGGCCGAAAGCCCACAGCAGCCCGGCCACCAGGAAGAAGCGCACGCCGCGCGACAGCATCGAGGCGACGGTGAAGGTGAACAGGTCGAAGTGCAATGCGCCGCTGGTGATGGTGAGGAACTTGAACGGAATCGGCGTCATGCCCTTGGCGATGATGATCCAGGCGCCCCATTCGTCGAAGGAAAGCTTGAGCGCGTCGTATTTGTCCATCACGTGGTAGAATTCGAGGATCGGCTTACCGACCGCCTCGAACAGGAAATAGCCGATGGCGTAGCCGAGGAAACCGCCGATCACCGAGGAGATGGTGGCGATGGTGGCCAGCCGCCAGGCCCGCCGGCGGTCGGCCAGCACCATGGGCGCCAGCAGCACGTCGGGCGGAATCGGAAAGACCGAGCTTTCGATGAAGGATACCGCGGCGAGCGCCCATTCGGCGCTCTTGTGTGCGGCGAGCCGCAAGGTCCAGTCGTAAGCCCGGCGCAGCACGATCAGATTTTCCAGTCGGGGTCGGGCATCTCCTGGAAGGCGAAGCGCAGCGCGTCGCCCCAATAGCCGCGCACGCTCTGGAAATAGTCGTCCTTCTCGTCCACCCGCAAGGTCAGGCCCCGCTTGAATGTATCCTTGCGGTAGCACAGCAGGTCGATCGGCAGCCCGACCGAGATATTGCTTCGCATGGTCGAATCGAACGACAGCAGGCAAGCTTTGACCGCTTCGGTCATGCTCGATTCGTGGGTGATGGTGCGATCGATGATCGGCTTGCCGTATTTGTTCTCGCCGATCTGGAAATACGGACTGTCGGGCGAGGCCTCGATGAAATTACCGGCCGCGTAGATGAAGAACAGCCGTGGCGGCTCGCCCTTGATCTGGCCGCCGAAGATCAGGCCGATACGGAACTCCTCGTTGTGCTCGCGCAGCGCCTCGTTGTCCCTGCGGTAAATTTCGCGCACCGCGTCGCCGACCACTTCGGCGGCGGAAAACATGTCCTTGGCGGTCATCAGGTTGGGCGCGCCTTTTTTCTTTTTGGTTCCTTGGCGCAGCAGTTCGGTGATGGCCTGGGTGACGGCGAGATTGCCCGAAGCGAGCAGCGTCATCAGCCGCTCCCCCGGCTTTTCGAACACGGTGAGCTTGCGATAGGTCGAGACGTCGTCGACCCCGGCGTTGGTGCGCGAATCGGCGGCGAAGACCAGACCGGACTCGAGATAAAAGGCGACTGCGTATGTCATTCTTATCAGGGGGTTGTATACGCGACGGGCGCGGCAGCATATCGGAGCGACCCGCGCGTCACCACCCTGAATTTTGGCAGGCGCGGCCTTAAGAATTCATTGCTGGCCCTCTTGTCGCGGCCAGGTGGCGGGCGGCGGTTTGAGCCGACCTTGGTCGACGGACACGGTCACCGCCATGTCCTCGCCGCCGCCGCCGCGGCGAATGCCGCGCACCGGCGCGCAGGCGAGGTAGTCGAGGCCGACCGCCAGGCGGAGGTGGGCTTCGGTAGGGCAGAGCTGATTTGCCACGTCGAACCCGACCCAGCCCAGCGATTCGACCCAGGCCTCGCCCCAGGCGTGGGACGCATCCTCGCCGCTCGCCGTGCTGCCGGCATGGACGTATCCCGAGACATAGCGCGCGGGAACGCCGAGCGCGCGCGCCGCGGCGATGAAGACGTGGGTCTGGTCCTGGCACACGCCGGAGCCCTGGGCCAAAGCCTGGGCGGCGGTGCTGTCGGCCCGCGTTTCGCCCTGGCGGTATGTTACCGCCTTGGCGACCCCCCGGCTGAGCTCATGCAATCCATCGAGGCGATTTTTCGCGAAGGCGGCGCGCAACGGCTCGGCCAGATCGCGCAGCGCGTCATCGGCGGCGGTCAGCATCGTATTGCGCAGATAGATGCCGACCGGCAGCGGCTCGCCCTCGCCCGACACGACGCCGGCGGTATCGACCGTTTCCGCTTCGCCGAGCACCCGGATGGCGATTTCCTGGTGCGGCGTGTCCACCACCAGCACATGCATGATGTTGCCGTAGGGATCGGTCATCTCCCGGGCCTGCCCGGGCGTTTCGATGCGCCAGCGCAGCACGTTCTGGCAGGTCGCCGGGCGCGGGGTGAGACGGAGATATTGGATGGTGTAGTTGGCCGGCGCGTCGTAGCGGTAGGTCGTGCCGTGCTGAATGGCGAGCTTCATGATCAAGCCGCCAGATGGAAGCTGTCTTGGATTTCCTGCGACAGGGCGTTATTGCGCCGCAGAAAAGTCGTCAGGAATTCGTGCAGGCCGTTGCGGTAGATATCGTCGATCTTGCCGAAGTGCAGCGAGGCGTGGATCTCGCCCGCTAGGCGGTTGGCCTCGGTCGGGCGGTCGCCGCTGATCGCATTGAGTATGCCGACCGACGCATCGAGGCAGGCGTGCAGCGACCGTGGCATGGAGGCATTCAGGGTGAGCAATTCGGTCACGCGCCACGGCGTGATGATGTCGTGATAAACCCGGTGATAGGCGCGGAACCCGCTGACAGAGCGCAGCAACGCGCCCCATTGAAAGTGATCCACGGCGCCGCCGACTTCGGTGTCGGAGGGCAGCAGCACATGGTATTTCACGTCCAGGATGCGGGCCACGTCGTCGGCGCGCTCGACGAAGGTGCCGAGCCGCAGGAAATTGTAGGCTTCGTCGCGCAGCATGGTGCCGAAGGTGATGCCGCGGAACAGATGCGAGC
>CAZOBN010000118.1:0-10083 GCA_964577835.1 uncultured Rhizobiaceae bacterium | reverse complement strand
GCCGCCGAGCACGGTCGGCTCCTCGAGCTTGAGCAGATTCTGGGCATGGCGGCGCAGCCGGTCCATCCAGGCGAGCTTATAGTCGAACTTCGGCGTGCCGACCGGATTGCCGTTGGGCAGGTAGATCGACGCGACGCGCAGCATCAGATCGCCGAACGCGGCGGTGGCCTCGATATAGCGCGCGTGGTCGTCGCCGTCGCCCTCCGGCAGGCCCGAGGAGATATCCTCGAGCGGCGCCTTCGACAGGATGGCGACGCCGTTGTAGGTCTTCTGGCCGTGGAGCGCGAGATTGTAGCCGAGCTCCTCGATCTCCATGCGCGGGAAGGCGTCATCGACGCATTTGGTTTCCTGCAGCAGAACGATGTCGGGCTGGGCGTCGCGCAGCCAGGCGAGCACGTTCGGCAGACGCGCCTTGATCGAATTGACGTTCCAGCTGGCGACCTTGACCAAGCGAGACCTCACGAATTTCATCCATGGTTTCGGTCTAGTTAGCACGTTTCTCACGTGCCGGTCACGCCACCCCGCGCTAGATTGCGGCGACCGAACCATCCCGACGCGAGGCGACTATGGCGCAACGCATGCCGGCCGCCTTCGTCGGCCATGGCAGCCCGATGAACACCCTGGAGCGCAACCGCTATACGGAGGCGTGGCGTAAGCTCGGGAGCACAGTTCCGAAGCCGCGCGCCATCCTCGCCATCTCCGCCCATTGGTACATCGACCACACGGCTGTCACCGCCATGGAGGAACCGACGACGATCCACGATTTCTTCGGTTTTCCCGAAGCGCTGCAGAAATTCCGCTACCCGGCGCCCGGCGATCCGAAGCTGGCGGCGCGGGTGCGCGATCTGCTGGCGCCGGTGCCGGTGGCCCTCGACCGGCAGGACTGGGGCCTCGATCACGGCACCTGGTCGGTGCTCGCCCATATGTATCCCGAGGCCGACGTGCCGGTGGTGCAACTTTCGATCGACCACGGCGAACCCAACGAATTCCACTATGCGGTGGGCCAGAGCCTGAAGCCGCTGCGCGACGAGGGCGTGCTGATCCTCGGCCTCGGCAACGTGGTGCACAATCTGCGCACGATGCAGCGCGCGGGGAACGCGGCGCCCCAGGACTGGGCCGTGTCGTTCGAGACTTATGTGCGGCACGCGGTCGAACGGCGGAAACACGAAGCCCTGATCGACTACGAATCCGCCGGTCCCGCCGCCAAGCTGGCGGTGCCGAGCCCGGAGCACTACCTGCCGCTCCTGCACGTGGTCGGCACGCAGGACGAGGACGACCCCGCCTGGATTCCCATCGACGGCATCGACCTGGGCTCGCTCAGCATGCTGAGCGTGGTGGTCGGCGAACCGAAGCCGGATGTGCTTCCGCCGCCGGAGGCGCGAACGGCACGTTAGGAAGAGGAACACCGGAGGGCATGCCCTTCTGATCCGTCATGGCCCGATTCAATCGGGCCATCTCGTGCCGGCGTCGCCGCGAATCGGCAAGCCATCGAGACAAGATCGGCCACGACCAACCCTAATATCGTCACCCTCGGGCTTGACCCGAGGGTCCATTTGTCGATGGCAGACACGCGAGCGCTTGCATTGTTCAATGGGCCCTCGGGTCAAGCCCGAGGGTGACGATTTGTTTTGTTGCCCGGTGTACCTTTGGCCTGAGATGCCTTAACCGGACAGCAGTGGACTTGATCCGGGCATCCATTGAACATGACAAGCGCTCAAGCGCGTGCTGTGACTCATGGGCCCTCGGGTCAAGCCCAGGGTGACGATTTTGCATGTTGGATGAGATGGCCCGATTGAATCGGGCCATGACGCACTAAGAATGATGGAGAGTTGGACCGCGGCGCGCGGTCTGCTTCAGACCGCGAAGCTGTTGCCGCAGCCGCAGGAAGACGTGGCGTTGGGATTGCGGATGGCGAAGGAGGAGCCGACCAGCTCCTCGACGAAGTCGATCTCCGAGCCCGCGAGCAGGCCGAGCGAGGTCTCGTCGATCACCAGCTTGGCGCCGGCCTTCTCGACCACCTTGTCGTCCGGGTTTACCGCGTCGTCCAGGGTGAAGCCGTATTGGAAGCCGGAGCAGCCGCCGCCGGACACCGCGACGCGCAGCATCAGGCCGGGCTGCACCTCTGCGGCGGCCAACTCGAGAATACGCTTGGCGGCGCGCTCGGTGAGGGCGAGGGGGACAGCTTCGGTCGTGGTCATGTCGGTCATGGCCCCTATGTAATCACAGTGAGGCCTTCTGCCAAGCCACGTCGCAGTAACCCGTACGTGCCAGCCTTTGACGGGCTCGCCTGGGCCCTGTAGGGTCCGCGCCATGACGCAGCCCTCTCGCACGGCGCGGGGCGGGGCGCCTTCGAGCAGCCCGCCGATGGTTCCAGGTCTCGCCGTCTACGCCTGCCAGGCCGAGCGCAGCCGCGGGCGGCAGCACCGCGAGGCGGAAAGTCCGGTGCGCTCGCCGTTCCAGCGCGACCGCGACCGCATCATCCATTCCACCGCCTTCCGCCGCCTCAAGCACAAGACCCAGGTGTTCGTCTATCACGAGGGCGACCATTACCGCACCCGGCTGACCCACAGCATCGAGGTGTCGCAGATCGCGCGCACCATCGGCCGCGCGCTCGGCCTCAACGAGGATCTCGCCGAGGCCCTGGCGCTCGCCCACGATCTCGGCCACACGCCGTTCGGCCATGCCGGCGAGGAGGCGCTGCACGACTGCATGAAGGGTTTCGCCGGGTTCGACCACAATGCCCAGACTCTGCGCATCCTGACCAAGCTCGAGCAGCGCTACGCCGAATTCGACGGGCTCAACCTGACGTGGGAGACCTTGGAAGGGGTGGTCAAGCACAACGGGCCGCTCCTGCGCAGCGACAAAAAACTCTTTCCGAGCAGCCTGTTGCCGCTGCCGATTAAAGAGTTCAATGAGGAGTTCGACCTGCGGCTCGACAGCTACGCGAGCGCCGAGGCGCAAGTGGCTTCCCTGTCTGACGATATTGCCTACAACAACCACGATATCGACGACGGTCTGCGCGCCGGGCTGTTCGCGCCCGAAGATCTCGCCGAGGTGCCCTTGGTCGGGCCGGTCTTCGCCGAGGTGGCGCAGCGCTACCCGGGCCTGGAGCGGGCGCGCCTGATCCACGAATCGGTGCGCCGCCTGATCGACCTCATGGTCGCCGATCTGCTGAGCGAAACGCGGCGCCGGTTGGCCGCGGCGAATCCGCAATCGGCCGACGACATCCGCGCTCTGGATCACCCCGTGGCGGCCTTCTCCGATGCCATGGCGGCGAACGACAAGGCATTGAAATCTTTTCTGTTCAAGCGGATGTATCGCCATTACAAGGTCAACCGCATGACCGCCAAGGCCAAGCGTGTGGTGCGCGACCTGTTCGACCAGTTCTTCGACGACCCGGATTGTCTGCCCGATGAATGGCGCGGGCGCGCCGAGGGTGCCGGCACGCCGCGCACCGCGCGGGTGGTGGCGGACTATATCGCCGGCATGACCGACGGTTATGCCTTACGCGAGCATGCTCGCCTGTTCCAGGCGCTCGGCTGAGCGTCACCCAGTATTCGGACCATGAATCTCTACAACGACTTCAAGACTGAAATTGCCAAGGTGCTGCGGGACATGGCGGCCGCCGGCACGGTGCCGGGCGGCCTCGATCCGGCGCGCGCGCCGGATTCTTCTAAGTGGGGGGTCGAACCGCCGCGCGACCCGTCCCACGGCGACCTCTCCACCAATGCCGCCCTGGTGCTGTCGAAGGACGCCGGGCTCAAGCCGCGCGATTTCGCCCAGCATCTCGCCGAGGGGCTGGCCAAGCTGCCGGACGTGACGGAAGCGACGGTGGCCGGTCCCGGCTTCGTCAACCTGCGGCTCAAGGACGATGTCTGGCGCGAGCAGTTGCGCGGGGTTCTCACAGCCGGCACCGCCTATGGCGATTCCCAGGCCGGCAAGGGCGAGAAGGTGAACGTCGAATATGTCTCGGCCAACCCGACCGGCCCGATGCATGTCGGCCATGGCCGCGGCGCCGTGTTCGGCGACGCGCTCGCCCGGCTGCTCGAGAAGGCGGGCTTCGACGTGACCCGCGAGTATTACATCAACGATGCCGGCACCCAGATCAATATGCTCGCTCACTCCGTATATTGGCGGTACCTGGAGGCGCTCAAAAGACGTGGCATTCAATCCGATGTGATACCGGGAACGCTCGCCTGGATCACCGAAGGCGCATATCCCGGAGATTATCTTATTCCAGTTGGCGAAAAGCTCGCGGATATAAGGGGAGAATCCTTACTCGATGTTCCTGCATCCGAATGGCGTGAAGTTTGCGCCAATTTCGGCTGTATTGAGATGATGACGCTAATTCGGCAGGATCTCGAAATTCTAGGCATCAAACATGACGAGTTTTTTTCTGAACGTCTTCTCCACCACAATGCTAAGTCTGGCGCTCTGTTGAGAGAGTATTTCCTCGCGATCGGCAGCAATCCTGACAAATACTTTGCCGATCCCGATTTGTCCGAAAAAAGTCGAATTGAATTAGCCTTCGAGGATTTAAAGGGCAAGGATCTTATATACGAAGGGAAGTTAGAGCCGCCCAAGGGCAAGCTGCCCGACGATTGGGAGCCCCGCGAGCAGACCCTCTTCAAGGCCACTCAGTTCGGCGACGACGTCGACCGGCCGCTCAAGAAATCGGCCGGCTCGTGGACCTATTTCGCGAGCGACATCGCCTATCACTACGACAAGTTCAAGCGCGGCTTCGGCAGCATGATCGACGTGTGGGGCGCCGACCATGGCGGCTACATCAAGCGCATGCAGGCGGCGGTCACCGCGATCACCGACAAGCGGGCGAGCCTCGACGTCAAGATCTGCCAGCTCGTCAACCTGACCGAGAACGGCCAGCCGGTGAAGATGTCGAAGCGCGCCGGCACCTTCGTCACGCTGCGCGAGGTGGTCGACCGCGTCGGCAAGGACGTCGTGCGCTTCATCATGCTGACGCGCAAGAACGACGCCGCGCTCGACTTCGACCTCGCCAAGGCGCTCGAGCAGTCGAAGGACAATCCGGTTTTTTACGTGCAATATGCCCACGCCCGGGCGCATTCTGTGTTCCGCAACGCCGTCGAGGAGTTTCCCGGCCTGGCAACCGATGCAGGCACGCTGCGCGACGCCAAGCTCGAGCGCTTGACCGACAAGGACGAGCTTGCTTTGATCAAGCTGATGGCGACCTGGCCGCGCATGGTCGAGTCGGCGGCGGAAGCGCACGAGCCGCACCGCATCGCCTTCTATCTCGGCGAGCTGGCGGCGGCGTTTCATGGGCTTTGGAACAAGGGTAACACCGATGCGAGTGCCCGCTTCATCGTCAAGGGCGATGCCGAACTGACCCGTGCCCGGCTCGCGCTGCTCCGGGCCGTTGCCACGGTGATCGCATCGGGCCTTGCCGTGCTCGGCGTCACCCCAGTTGAGGAGATGCGCTGATGGCTGATTACCGGAACCGGGGCGGATGGAACGACGACGATGACGACGGCCGGCTGAGCCGGCCCTCGGGCGGCGTCGGATCGAGTTCGATCGCCTACGAGAGCGGCCGCCGCCGTTCGGGTCGCCGCCGGCTGATCACGCTGGCGGTGGTCCTGCTCGTCGTCGGCGCCTTTGCCGGCATCGTGTGGAACGCCTACAACCAGGGCCAGCAATCGAACGGCGACGGCGTCGTGCCGCTGATCCAGGCCGACAACGCGCCGACCAAGGTGCGGCCCGATCAGCCGGGCGGCATGGACGTGCCGAACCAGGACAAGCTGATCTACGACCGGCTGACGCCCGGCCAGAACCCGCCCAACACCGTCGAGCGCCTGCTGCCGCCGCCGGAGGCGCCCGTCGCGCGCCCGGAACCGACGCCGCCAGCGCCGCAGACGACCGAATCCTTGCTGCCCGAAGCGACTCCGGCGCCGCGCGCGCCGGTGCAGCAATCGACCAATCTCGAGCCGCCCTCGATCGCGCCGCGGCAGGCGGCGCCAGCCGCACCCGCCACACCGCCGGCGCAGCAGGCCGCGCCACCGCCCGCCGCCGCACCCAGCGCGCCCTCCGCGGTCGCCTCCCTGCCGCCGAAGGCAGCGGGCGCCGCAAGCAGCTTCCGCGTTCAGCTCGGCGCCGTGCGCTCGCGGGACGCGGCGCAGAAGGAATGGGCGCGGATTCAGAAAGCCAATGGCGACCTGCTCGGCAAGTTGGGACTCACCGTGTCGCAGGCCAATCTCGGCGATCGCGGCACGTTCTACCGCATTCAGGCGGGACCGGTCGGCGATCAGGCGGCGGCGAGCGATCTCTGTGCCAAGCTCAAGGCGCGCAACGTGAGCTGCATCATTGTCAAACAGTAGCGGACCTGGCGCTGGCATGCGGCCGCGCGCCGCCATCTTCGGCTGCGCCGGCTCGCGACTGTCCGACGAGGAGCGCGCGTTTTTCGCCACCACGCGGCCTTTCGGCTTCATCCTGTTCGCCCGCAACATCGAGACGCCGGCGCAGGTCCGCGCTCTGGTGGCCGATCTGCGCGCCACGGTCGAGCACCGCGATGCGCCGGTGCTGATCGATCAGGAAGGCGGCCGCGTGCAACGCCTGGGCCCGCCGCACTGGCGCGCCATCCCACCCGCCCGCCGCTTCGGCGCCCTGTTCGCGGCGGACGAGCGGGCAGGGGAAGAGGCGACCGAGATCAACGCGCGTCTGATCGCCGCCGAACTGCGCGAGGTCGGCATCAATGTCGATTGCCTGCCGGTGCTCGATGTGCCGGTGCGCGGCGCTCACGACATCATCGGCGACCGCGCCTTTGCCGAGGACGCGAGCGTGGTGGCGCGGCTCGGCGCGGCGGTGTGCCGGGCGCTACGTCATGGCGGCGTCATGCCGATCATCAAGCATATCCCCGGCCACGGCCGCGCGCGCAGCGACAGCCATCTCGAATTGCCGGTGGTCGACGCGCCGCTGTCCGAACTGCGCAGTTGGGATTTCGCGCCGTTTCGCGCGGTGAGCGAACGGCTGAACGGCGGCGCGCAATGCTGGGCGATGAGCGCCCACGTGGTCTACAAGGCGCTCGATGCCCAACGGCCGGCCACCGTCTCGCCGGCTGTGATCGAAACCATCATCCGCGGCGAGATCGGCTTCGACGGGCCGCTGATCTCCGACGATCTCTCCATGAAGGCGCTGAGCGGCGGCATGCGCGAGCGGACCGAGGCATCGCTCGCCGCCGGCTGCGATCTCGTGCTTCATTGCAACGGCAAGATGGATGAAATGCGCGAGATCGCCGCGGCCTGTCCCGCGCTGTCCGACGCCGCCGACGCGCGCCTCGCCAAAGCTTCCGCCGGTCTGCCGCGATATCCCGCGGCGGATCAGGATGCGCTGCGCCGACGGCTAGAAAGCCTGCTCTCCGCCGCGACCGTCGCCGCCCGGTCGTGATGGATATCAACTCTATCCTTCACGGCATTTCCGTCTGGTTGCTGCCGGCCCTGATCGCCATCACCTTCCACGAGGCGTCGCATGGCTTTGTCGCGCTGCGTTTCGGCGATGACACCGCGTTGCGCGCCGGCCGGGTGACCTTCAACCCGTTCAAGCATGTCGATCCGTTCGGCACGATCATCCTGCCCGGGCTCCTGCTGCTGATGCGCTCGCCCTTTCTGTTCGGCTACGCCAAGCCGGTCCCGGTCAATTTCGGACACCTGCGCAATCCGCGGCGCGACATGGTATGGGTCGCGGCCGCCGGGCCGGGCATCAACCTGGCGCTGGCTTTCGTTTCGGCGCTGTTGGTCCACATCGTTCCTCTGCTCCCGGATGTGGCCGCAACCTGGACGATGGAAAATTTGAGTAATTCTATTCAAATCAACGTGGTGTTGGCCGTCTTTAACATGCTGCCCATACCGCCGCTCGATGGCGGCAGGGTCGCCGTCGGCCTGTTGCCCAACGCGCTCGCCTTTCCGCTCGCGCGGCTTGAACGCTGGGGCATGTTCATTATCCTGGGCGGCCTGTTCATCCTGCCGCTGATCGGCGGCCAGCTCGGGGTCGATCTCAATATTTTTTCCTGGCTGGTGGGCGTTCCGGTGGACTATCTCATCGGCCTGATCCTCAATCTGACCGGCCTGATCTGACCTAGGGACGCGTACACACGAATGATCGACCCCTCCGGCGAACAGCCGACCCCTTCGGATCCCGTAGCCGCGACAGGGGCCCCCCCCACCGAGGATGCCAGCGTGAACGGCCAGAGCACCGAGAACCAGGATGACGGCGGCGCACCGGCCTTGGCGGCGGGCGGCGGACCGCACGGCGACGACAACGGGCCGGCGCCCTTGGTCACCGAGAGCCAGTTGCTGGTCGATCTCGACGGTTTCGAGGGGCCGATCGACGTTCTGCTGACCTTGGCGCGCGACCAGAAGGTCGATCTCACCAAGATCTCCATCCTGCAGCTCGCCGACCAGTATCTCGCCTTCGTGGCGCGGGCCCGCAGCGTCCGGCTCGAGCTGGCCGCCGACTATCTCGTCATGGCGGCGTGGCTCGCCTATCTCAAGTCGCGCCTGCTGTTGCCCGAGCCGGAGAGCCAGGACGAGCAGCCGACCGGTCAGGAGATGGCGGCCGCGCTGGCGTTTCAACTGCGCCGCCTCGAAGCGATGCAGGAGGCCGGCGCCCGCCTGATGGCGCGTTCGCTGCTCGGCCGCGACGTGTTCGCGCGCGGCGCGCCGGAGCGGACCGAGGTCATCACTCACGCCACGTTCGAAACCAAGCTCTACGATCTGCTCGCCGCCTACGGCTCGATCAAGGTCCGCATCGAGGGACACCAGGCGCTGCAGATCTCCGCGCCGGAACTCTATTCGGTCGAAAATGCGCTGGAACGGCTGCGCGAACAACTCGGCCGCATGCCCGATTGGCTGTCGCTCGCCACGTTTCTGCCGCCAGGGTTGAAAGACAGCTTGGTCATGCGCTCGGCGATCGCCTCCACGTTCGTCGCCACCCTCGAACTCGTGCGCGAAGGCAAGCTCATGCTGCGGCAATCCGGCCCCTACGCGCAAATCTTCGTGCGAAACGCACCTGAGAGACCATCAGAATGACCGATACCGATCAGCAGGCCGCCGAAACCGAATCGCAAATGGACGAACGCGAGGCCCAGATGGCCGACGGCGAAACGCAGCGGCAGGAACTCGATCCGCAGGTGCTGCGTCTGCTCGAGGCCGTGCTGTTCGCCTCAGCCGAGCCGATGGACGAAGCCACGATCGCGACACGCCTGCCTGAAGGCGCCGACGTGCCGGCGCTCCTCGCCACGCTCGCCGAGACTTATGCCAACCGTGGCGTCAATCTGGTGAAGGCGGGCGGCCAATGGCTGTTTCGCAGCGCCGAGGATCTGGCGCCGGCGATGCGCGTCTATGCCAATCCGCAACGCAAGCTGTCGCGCGCCGCCATCGAGACGCTCGCCATCGTCGCCTATCACCAGCCCGTCACCCGCGCCGAAATGGAAGAGATCCGCGGCGTCGGCCTGAGCAAGGGCACCATCGACATGCTGTTCGAGCAGGGCTGGATCACGCCGCGCGGCCGCCGCCAGACGCCGGGCAAGCCGGTGACCTGGGGCAGCACCGACAAGTTTCTCGCCGACTTCGGCATCGAGAGCATCGATAGCTTGCCGGGCATGGATGAGTTGAAGGCCGCCGGCCTGCTCGACAAGCGGCCCGCGATCCAGATCACGGACGCGGCCCTGCCGGTCGAGGAAGAGCCGCTGACGCCCGAGGAGCAGGAGAAACTCGCCGAGGACGCCGCCTTCCTGGCGAGCATCGATGGCGAAACCGCGTCCGCCGTGACGGAAGGCGAAGGCTCGGAAGCTTCTGCCGCGGATAACGCGGACTCCGCAGTCGAGGACGATTCGTCGGAGGATGGGGACGACAAGGAAGGCGAAGCGGACGACGATGACGACGATGAAAAGGAGAACGAGGAGGATGAAGAGGACGAGGACGACGAGGACGATCTAGATGACGACAGCGACGACGATGAGGACGAGGACGAGGACAAAGACAAGGAGCAGGGGACCCGCCGGTCCTAGTGTTCTGTTCGCATCGGATGATTCCCAAAGCCGTGTCGGAATGCGATTCT
>CAZOBN010000117.1:0-10219 GCA_964577835.1 uncultured Rhizobiaceae bacterium | reverse complement strand
GTCGTCACGGAAGAGCAGCTTGCCGAAATGGAAGCGCTGCTCGACCGCATGGACGCAGCGGCCCAGGCGCTCGACGACTACTACCCGCTCAATCTACGGCTGCACGATCTCATTATCGAATTCACCGGCAACGAGCGGCTGATCACCGCCTATCGCCAGTTGGTCAAGGAATTGCACCTGTTTCGCGCCCGTGGCCTGGTGCAGGGTGGCGGCCTCGCCGTCTCGAATGCCGAGCACCGCGACATCGTCGCAGCCTTGCGCGCGCGCGATCCGCTCGGCGCATTCGAGGCCGCATACCGTCACGTGGAAAGCGGCAAGAGCCGCATGCTGGCTGTTTTGGAGGGCTGACGACAAAGATGGAATCGAACGGGCGGATGCGATCCGCCGGTTCTCGACAAGCGCCAATTGGCGGCACGCAACGACCGCCGATGCGCAAAACAAAGACGCCGAGCGGCGTCATACACAGGAGGGTTCGATGAACTGGACAATGGGATGGAAAGGCGTGCCTCGGGCCGCGCTGGGCCTTGCATTCGTCATCACCGCCGCGACCGCGATCGGCGCGGCCGGTCCGGCCGATGCGCAACAGAAATATCCCAAGGACCTGGTGACGCTCGCCACCCATTCGAGTCCGGGCGGCGGCAGCGACATCTTCCTGCGCGAGATCGCGCCCTACCTGACCAAGGCGCTCGGCGTCACGGTGGTGGTCGACAATATCCAGGGCGGCAGCGGCGCCAAGGCCATGGCGGAGATCGCCAAGGCCAAGCCCAATGGCGGGCTGTTCTATGCGACGACGCCGACCTTCATCTATACCTCGCTGCTCAGCAAGCCGGCCGCGACCTATCGCGACATGGAGCCGCTGGTCAACGTGTTCTATGACCCGGAGGTGCTCTACACCGCCGCGGATTCGCAATTCAAATCGGTGCAGGACGTCATCGAGCATGCGCGCAAGGGCGGCGGCAAATGGGGCGCTGCCAACCCGGCCTCCCTCGAGCGCCAGGTGCTCGAACGGCTCAAGACGCTGACCGACACCAAGCCAGCCATCGCCACCTTCGAGGGCGGCGGAGACATGCTCATCAACGTGCTCAACAAGACGCTGGATATGGGTGTCGGCGAGGTGCAGGAGATCCGCTCGCAGCTCGAGGCCGGCAAGGTGCGTCTGCTCGCTGTGGTCGCGGACCAGCGGCTGACCCAATTTCCCGAACTGCGCACGCTGAAGGAACAGGGCATCGATCTGTCGGTGCGCAAGTTCCGCGGGCTGGCCGGTCCGAAGGGCACGCCGAAGGAGGTCATCGCGGCCTGGGAGGCCGCCATCCCCAAGCTGCTCGAAGATCCGAAATATAAGAAGCTCTATACCGACAACAACCTGCAGCCGGGTTTTATCCCCCACGCCGATTACGTCAAGTTCATCGACCAGTTCGGCAAGGAAACCGAAGCCTTCCTAAAGGAAGCCGGCGTCATCAAATAACGCCGCTGGAGCCATCTCCAGGGCCGCCGCGACCGCGGCGGCCCGCGAACCGAGGCCGTGTCACTGCGGCCGTCATGGGGAAGACATGGACAGGGACTTTGTCTTGGGTAGCGCGATGATGGCGCTCGCCGTCGGTTACTATCTGATCGCCGATGCCATTCCGACGAGCCTCTTGAGCGATGCGGTGGGGCCGGGCGGCTTGCCGAGGATTTACGCGGTCCTGCTCGGCGGGCTGTCGCTCATCCTGATGGTGCAATCGGTGCTGCATCAGCGCCGCGCTGCGCTCCGCAAGGCGGGCGACGGCAATGGTGACATCAACCCGACGCGACTGCAGCTCACCCGCGCCGCCGGCATGCTCGGCATCGGCGCGTTTTACCTCTTTGTCGTGCCCTACCTGGGCTACATCCCCTCAATTGCCCTGCTGATCGCCGGCACGACTTACTACCAGGGCGGCCAACTGACACGGCAGGTGGGGATCGTCGCGGTCGGCGGCGCGCTGTTCTACTGGCTCCTCTTCGTCTACGTGCTGCGCATTCCGCAGCCGCCCGGGCTCTGGTCGGCCCTGTTCTGAGCGGCGCATCATGGATTCGGTTCTCACCCATCTTTTCACCACGCCGCTCGTTCCGGCCGCGTTCGCCGGCGTGGCCTGGGGCATTCTCGGCGGCGCGCTTCCGGGCATCTCGGCCTCGATCACCATGGCGCTGCTGCTGCCGTTCACCTACGGCATGGAGCCGGCGACGGCGCTGGTCATGTTGGCTTCAACTTATGTCGGCGCCGAATATGGCGGATCGGTGCCCGCCATCCTGATCCGCACGCCCGGCACCAACTCGGCCGCGGCGACGGTGATCGACGGCTACATGATGAAGCAGCAGGGCAAGGCCGGCGAGGCGCTCGGCATCTCGCTCTATTCCGGCTTCATCGGCGGATTGATCGGCGTGATCTGCCTGGTGCTGATGACCGAGCCGCTGTCGAACGTGGCGCTCGCCTTCAGGCCCACCTCCTACTTCGCGCTCGGCGTTCTCGGCCTTTCGGTGATCGCCTCGCTGTCCGGCGATTCGCTCGTCAAGGGCCTGATGGCGGGCCTGGTCGGCCTGATGATCGCCGCCATCGGCACCGATCCGGTCGCCGGCATGAACCGCTTCACCTTCGACAGTCCCGAGCTGCTGTCGGGCATCCCACCGATCCTGTGCATGGTCGGCCTGTTCGCCATCAGCGAGCTCTTCGTGCAGAGCGGCGAGCCCGGCTGGCAGAAGGCGAGTCAGGCCGACGCGCGCATTCGGTTCCCAAGCCCGGCCATGTGGAAGCGCCTCGCACTGCCGCAATTCATCGGCACCGTCATGGGCATCTTTGAAGGGCTTACGCCCGGCGGCGGTGGCTCGATCTCGGCCTTCCTCGCCTATAACGAGGCGCGGCGCTGGTCGCGCCGCAAGGAGGAATTTGGCCACGGCTCACCCGAAGGTGTCGCGGCGCCGGAGACCGCCAACAACACCGTCTCGGCCACGGCGCTGATCCCGATGCTGAGCCTGGGCATTCCAGGGTCCAATTCCGCCGCCATCCTGCTCGGCGGATTCCTCATCCACAACCTGATCCCGGGGCCGATGCTGTTCGTCAAGCATGGTGAGCTGGTCGAAGAACTCTACACCGGCCTGTTCGTCGCCAATATCGCCATGATTATTCTGGGCTATCTGATCATGCTGCCCTGCATCTGGCTGGTGAACAGGCCGAAGCCCTATCTCATGGCCTTCATCTATGCGCTGGTGCTGTCGGGCCTCTATTCCATCAGCCACAGCCTGTTCCAGATCGGCATCGCGCTCGCCTTCGGCGTTGCCGGCTATACCATGCGTTATTTCCGCGTGCCGTTCCTGCCCATGGTGCTGGGTGTGGTGCTCGGCTTCATGGTGGAATCGAACTACCGGCGTTCGTTGGTGCTTTCCGGTGGCGATCATACGACCTTTCTCCAGGACCCGATCTCGCTCGGGCTATTGCTTGCATCTGCGGTGTTCATCGCCGGTTCCCTGGTGCGCCACTATCTCGATTTCAGAAAACAGGAACGCCAGGGATTCGCCGCATGACAATTGCTGACAGTTCGAACAAGCCGGCGGTGGCCGAACAGATCGCCGGATGGCTCGCCGCCACACAACCCGAGTCCCTGCCGCCGGACACCGTCGAGATGGTGCGCAAGCTGTTCCTCGACGTCGCCGGGCTGTGCATCGCCGCGCGCCATGAGGATTATATCGCCGCCACCCTGGCGGCGGTGGACCGCGGCGGTGCCGCGACGGCGCTTGGGCATCGCGGCAGCTTCGATGGATTCGGCGCCGCCCTGATCAACGGCACCGCGGCGCATGGCGAGGATTTCGACGACACGTTCGAGGGCGGCCCGGTTCATTCCGGCGCCGTGATCGTGCCCGCGGTCATGGCGGCTTGCGAGCGCGAGGGGCTCGGTGGCGACCGGCTACTGGTCGGCATCGCCATCGGTGTCGAACTGATGTGCCGGCTGAGCCTGGTGGCGCCCCAGGCGACGCATAAGGCCGGCTTCCATCCGACGGCGGTGTTCGGCGCCCTGGCCGCCGCCGGCGGCGTGAGCGCGGCCCGGGGCCTGGGCGCGCGGCAGGCTGCCTGGGCGCTCGGCATCGCCGGCAGCATGGCCTCGGGCATCATCGAATATCTGGCGGAAGGTACCTGGACCAAGCGCATGCACGCCGGCTGGGCAGCCCAGGCGGGCATCCGCGCGGCCCTGATGGCACGCGGTGGCTTCGTCGGCCCTCGCACCGTGCTCGATGGGGTGCACGGCTTCTACCATGCCTTCGCCCCCTCGGTGCCGCCCGACTTTTCGCAACTGCTCGACGGGCTCGGCAAGCGCTGGGTGATCGAGACCGTGGCTTTCAAGCCTTACGCCTGCGGCACCATGACACAGCCGTTTATCGACTGTACCATCAAGCTGGCCGAAAGCGGCGTGCGGGCGGAGGACATTACCGACATCCTGTGCGAGGTGGGCGAGGGCACGGTGCACCGGCTGTGGGAGCCGCTCGCCGTCAAGCATCACCCACAGACGCCCTATGCGGCGAAGTTCAGCACGCCGTTCTGCATGGCGGTCGGTTTCTTCGATCGCCGGGCCGGCTTCGCGCAGTTTACCGAGGAGCGAATCCGCGATGCCGCCGTCCTCGCCCTCGCCGGCAAGATCCGCTACATCGTCAATCCCAACGACGAATATCCGCGCAACTTCACCGGCCATCTGCGCGCCACGCTGAACGACGGCAGCACGCGTGAATTCCGCCAGCCGCACATGCGCGGCGGGGCGCACGCGCCCATGAGCATGGCCGAATTCGAAACGAAATTCCTCGACAATGCGCTGTATGGCGGCTGGGACCGGCCTACGGCGGAGCGCTTCGCGCAACTGTCGCGCAATATCTTCGCCCAGCCGCGTCTCGACGCTTTGACGGAGTTCCGCAAATGAGTGACAGCAGGGAGCTGGATGGCCGCGTTGCCATCGTCACCGGCAGCGCGCGCAACATTGGACGCGCCATCGCTATCGATCTCGCCCGCGCGGGGGCCGCAGTGGTGGTCAATGCGCGCGGTTCGACGGCGGAGGCGGAGAGCGTCGTCGCGGAGATCCGCACGGCGGGTGGCAAGGCCACCGTCAAGCTTGCCGACGTCACTGATCCCATTGCGGTGAAGGGGCTGGTCGCGACCGCCATCGATTCGTTCGGCCGGCTCGATATCCTGGTCAACAACGCCGGCGTGCGCAAGGAAACCGCCTTCGCCGATCTCGGCTATGCCGAATGGAAGCAGATCACCGGCATCATCCTTGACGCAGCCTATCTCTGCGCCCATGAGGCGTTCCCCCATCTGATGACATCGGGCCAGGGCGTGATCGTCAATCTGGGTGGGCTTTCGGCCCATACCGGCTCCGCCAGGCGCGCCCATGTGATTGCCGCCAAAGCTGGGGTTGTCGGGTTGACCCGCGCGCTGGCCCACGATCTGGCGCCGCACAACATCACGGTGAATTGCGTGGCGCCCGGCCTGATCGACACGGCACGCCAGGCCAGTTCCACCGGCGGCGTGCCGGCCCACCACGCTGGCCATATGCCGCTCGTGGGACGCAAAGGCACATCCGAGGAGATCGCCGCCCTGGTGCGCTATTTGAGCGGCCCGAGCGCGCGCTATATCACCGGCCAGACCATTCATGCCAACGGCGGCCTGTTCTTCGCCTAGCGTCGCCCGGACTTCCCTTCGTGAGGAGCGTATCGATGACTGAAATCACCCGGATATTGGCCCGTTATGTGGTTGGAGCGAAACCGGCCGATATCCCGGCCACGGTGCGGCGCGAAGCGACCCGCTCGATCCTCAATTGGATGGGCTGCGCCGTCGGCGGCTCGCGGCATGAAACCGTCAATCGCGCGCTGGCCGCGCTGCGGCCCTTTGCCGGCGCGGAGCAGGCTACCGTGCTCGGCCGCCGCGAGCGCATCGATGTGATGCACGCGGCGCTGCTCAACGGCATCTCGAGCCATGTGTTCGATTTCGACGACACGCATCTGAAGACCATCATCCATCCGGCGGGGCCTGTCGCCTCGGCGATCCTCGCGCTCGCCGAATATCGGCCGGTCAGCGGCGCCGACCTGCTGCATGCCTTCATCCTCGGTGTCGAGGTCGAATGCCGCATCGGCAACGCGGTCTATCCGGCCCACTACGACGTCGGCTGGCATATCACCGGCACGGCGGGCGTCTTCGGCGCGGCGGCGGCCGCCGGCAAGCTGCTCGGATTGAACGAGCAGCGCATGACCTGGGCGCTCGGCATCGCCGGCACCCAGTCGTCGGGCTTCCGCGAGATGTTCGGTACCATGTGCAAGAGCTTCCATCCCGGCCGCGCGGCGCAGAACGGGCTGGCGTCGGCCTTCCTGGCGCAGAGCGATTTTACCAGCTCCAACCAGGTGCTCGAGGCCAAGCGCGGCTTCGCCAATGTTATGTCCACAAAGCAGGACTACGACGAGATCACCCGTGATCTCGGCAAGACGTTCGAAGTGGCGCTCAACACCTACAAACCGTTCGCCTGCGGCATTGTGATTCATCCGGTGATCGACGGCTGCATCCAGTTGCGCAACGAGCACAAGCTGAAGGCCGAAGACATCGAGCGCGTCACCGTGCGCGTCCATCCGCTGGTGCTTGAACTGACCGGCAAGAAGATGCCGCAAGTCGGGCTCGAAGGAAAGTTCAGCGTCTATCACTCGGCGGCGGTCGCTCTCATCCATGGCGCGGCAGGCGAGACCGAATACAGCGACGCGGCGGTGCGCGATCCCAAGGTCGTGGCCCTGCGCGACCGGGTCGAGGCAATTGCCGACACGACGCTCCACGAGTCCGAGGCGAAGGTGTCCATCACATTGAAGAACAACAAGAAAATTGACAAACATGTGAAGCACGCGATCGGTAGCCTGGAGCGGCCGA
The DNA here is from genome assembly GCA_964577835.1 of uncultured Rhizobiaceae bacterium. GTDB lineage: Bacteria > Pseudomonadota > Alphaproteobacteria > SMXQ01 > SMXQ01 > CAVVYA01. The sequence continues at coordinate 3,315 of CAZOBN010000117.1, read as the reverse complement.
TGAGCGACCAGGACCTCGAAGCCAAGTTTCGCGGTCTCGCCGAGGGCGTGCTGTCGAAGGCGGAAACCGACCGGCTGATCGATCTGTGCTGGAAGGTGGAAGGGCTGCCTGCGGCCTCGGCACTCGCCCGTGCGGCGGTGCCGGGCGAGATGGCGAAGGCCGCGGCCACAGCCGCGGGCTGAGGGCGCGCGATTTATCATTCGTCATGTGCCCGACTTGATCGGGCCATCTCATGCCGCGCAGTCTCGTGGTCCTGCTGCGGTCGCGAGACAGGCAACCTGCTACCGAAAGATGATCCGATCAAGTCGGCCATGACGCTCTCTTGGCTGAGGCTCACTTCCCGTACAGATGCGTCACCAGCGCGAAGCGGCGGCCGGTGGTGATCGGCAGCACTTCGTGCAGGATGGCGGCGGAGAAGATGATCGCGCCGCCGACCGGCAGGTTGTAGGTCTGCTCGCCATATTCGCGGAACCGCAGGGCGCCGCCCTGGAAGGTGTCGTTGAGCGCGACCGACACCGTAAAGCGTCGGTGCCGGGTTTCGTGCGAGGCACAGTCGCGGTGCGGCCGCAGCATGCCGCCGTCCGACGCATCGTAGCACGACAGAGCATAGGTCTCCCGCTGCGGGGCGCGCGTATCGAACGCCTTGCTGATCTCGGGCATGAGCCGGCGCGCGAGCTTGGCGTCGAGCGCCTGCTGCAGCCGGGGGTCTTCGATCAGATACTGCTTCACCCGGCCGTACTCTTGAAGAAAGTTGACGCATTTTGGATCCACGTCGGAATGGCCGACGGCCCCGTGCTGCTGGTCCATCTGGTGCCAAAGCTGCACCAGGGCGCCGCAATCGGCGCCGCTCAGGGCGCCTGGCACCAGCAGCACCGGCGGATGGGCGCTCAGCGGAATGGGCGGCCGGCTGCGCTGGATCTGCCGCAGCAGCTCCAAAATGCGTCCCGGCTCGGGTGGCGCCTGTCCGCCGCCGATATAGGCGATCTTCATATTGGCATTGAGCAGAACGGCCACCGTGCCGGTCATCCCCTCCATGCCATAGGCGCGAAAGACGTCGCCCGTGTCATCGGTGAGCAGCGGGAAGACGGGCTTGCTATCGGCCGGGCTAGGCGTCGTCCGAATGTCGCCGGCGGTCTCGGTTCGGGTCAGCCCGAACAGGTTGCAGTCGAGGCGCTGGAATTCGTCATGGGCGGCGATGAACGGCTGCAGGTCGCTCGTAAAGGCGGCGGCGCTCTGCCCGACCGGGCGCATGGCATGGAACATGGCATGGAAGAGGAGCAGGAGGGGCTTGCCGGCCATGTCGTTGTCCAGCGGGCTCCATTGGGTGCCGGACGAATCGGGCAGAATGAACGGTGCGGCAGGATCGCCGACCTCCAGCCGGTTGTGCATGAGCAAGCCCGCGGACGAACCGCTGGCGCTGCCGGACCCGGACAATGGCCCCGTCGCCCCTGGGGCGGTCGTGTCGCTCGGTCGCGGTCCGATGGCCATGTTCACTCCGCATTCGGCGGCGGGCTTCCCCGAAATTCGCCGGTACGCATTCTCCATCAAACTGCGTAATAAAATGACAGGCGCCCTGCGACCTGTCCACGGAAAGGGGATTTCCCAGGCCAACCTACAGCCGGTTGTGAGGAACCGCTTGCGCCCGGACTCCGTTATCGTTAATTAACAGGTTGATCTACTTGCCCTTACAGGGATTTTTGAATGGGCTTGGTTAACGGGCAGGGGGCCGTGACCGGCAAGTCGGGGTTCGATCCATCGGATCTCGGCCGTCCGCCGAGCGCGGCGCGTGCCCTGGCAGAGCACACCGAGCAGCGGGTTCTCAAGGATTTGCAGGACCAGTTGGACCGCCTGCTCCCGCCCGGCGTCGATCTCGGTAGAATTCGCCCGCCCAACGGCCACCATGCGCTCGACCATCTCGCAAGTTTTGCACGCCGTCTGGAAAAGCTCGCCAGCCGTTACAGCCGCCTCGTGCAGGGTTCGGGGTCGAGCACGGTGCTCGCCAAGCTGTGGGAAGCGTGGAACGGCTTCGAGGGCTGCCGTTCGCTCGAGGAGGTCCATGCCCAGCTCAAGGTGCTGGAGGACAATCTCACGGAAACTATCCGTCACATGCGCCAGCGCCTCGAAAGGACGGACCCGCAGAATCCCTCCGGACCGAAGATCATCCCCGCGTCGTGCCTGTCGGACTATCAACTGCTGCTCGACATCGTCACCGAACTCTTCGCCATCCGGCGCGTCGCGCTGATCGGCGAGCTCAACGAAATCGAAAGCGAGCTGTGCGACAATTGGTTCGCGCGCGGTTCGGACGCCTGGATCTTGCTGGAAAGCAAATGGCAGGAATGGGCGAATGATTGAGCTCGACGTCCAGCATTATCTCGGCCAGCTCAAATCGATCACGCCGGAATTGGCGCGCGAATTCCGCTTTCCCGCGCTGTTCACGTTCACCGGGCCGAAGCTGAAGGAGGCCATGGCCTTCGCCTTCAGCCAATGGGAAGACGAGAAGAATCCGGCTCCCTACCAGCTCATCTGCCTGCGCACGCTGCGCTACTTGACCGTGATCGAGACCCTGCGCAAGCGCGATCCCGACTTCGATTTCTGGGCGCGCGCCTTTACCACCAGCACCGACAATGGATTCCGCCAGGAATGCATTCTCGCCTGCTACGGCAGCGATGCCGATCGCGCGTGGGAACTGGTGCGCAGCGCGGCGACCGACCGCAACGGCAAGATCCGCGCCTTCGCGTTGCAGATCGCCGGCACGATTGTGCGCATGGTGCCGACGCGCCGGGCTGCCGGCATGGCGCTGTTGAAATACAACCTCGAACATGGCAACCCGTGGAATCGCTTGGGCGCGCTGATGGGCTATTCGGTCGCGGGCCTGCGCGGCGACGGCTTGGCGACTCAGCTCACCCGGTTCGTCGATACGGAATGGGACGATACCCTGCGCCATATGGCGATCGGCCTGTTGTCGCGCATCATGGAGAAAGAGGCCTTCGCCAATTTCGCGGCCGAGTTCGCCGCGCACGCCGCGCCTCTGCCGCCGGGCACGCAGGCGGTGCTCTTTCATTTTCTGTCGATCGCCCATCCGACCAAGGCCCAGGCCATTGCGGCGCAGGCTTTCCTCGATCCCAAATCCGCCGGACCGCTGGCCGAAGCCGCGGCCCAGAGCCTTTCGGCGCAGGCCACCATCGCGTCCCACGCCTGGGACGATGATTTCAAGCACACCCTGCTCGGATTGCACTGAGCGGCCGCGCAGGCGGCCCTATTACTGGCTATCATTGAAGCAAGAGTCACCCCCACCCCGGCCCTCCCCCATCCCGG
>CAZOBN010000116.1:0-10228 GCA_964577835.1 uncultured Rhizobiaceae bacterium | reverse complement strand
TCGAGCCGACCTCGGGCAACACCGGCATCGCGCTCGCCTTCGTCTGCGCCGCCAAGGGCTACAAGCTGATTCTCTGCATGCCGGAAAGCATGTCGCTCGAACGCCGCAAGATGCTGATGCTGCTCGGCGCCGCCATCGAGCTGACGCCGGCGGCCAAGGGCATGCGCGGCGCGCTCGACCGCGCCGACGAACTCAAGCGCACGCTGCCCGATTCCATCATCCTGCAGCAGTTCGACAACGCGGCCAATCCGGACATCCACCGCCGCACCACGGCGGAAGAGATCTGGCGCGACACCGCCGGCACCGTCGACGCGGTGGTGAGCGGCGTGGGCACCGGCGGTACGTTGACCGGAGTGGGCGAACTGCTCAAGGCGCGTAAGCCGACCGTGCGCATGATCGCCGTCGAGCCGGAAGACAGCCCCGTGCTGTCGGGCGGCCTGCCCGGCCCGCACCGCATTCAGGGTATCGGCGCCGGCTTCGTGCCGAAGAACCTCAACACCGCGCTGATCGATGAAGTGGTGCGCATCGGCAACGAGACCGCCTTCGCCATGGCGCGCCGCGTCGCCCGGCTCGAAGGCGTGCCGGTCGGCATCTCGTCCGGTGCGGCGCTCGCCGCGGCCCTCGAAGTCGGTGCCCGCCCCGAAATGGCGGGCAAGCGCATCGTCGTCATCATCCCATCCTTCGCCGAACGCTACCTGTCGACCGCGCTGTTCGACAATTTGTAGAAGGTCTTCCGTCAAGATGGGTGGCATCCCCCCACCCCGCCCCTCCCCCACAAAGGGGGGAGGGAGTGCTCTGGCATGTGTTGCGAGCGGCGTGCGCCTGCCACTGCAAATGATCCCCCTCCCCCTCGACGGAGGAGGGTCAGGGTGGGGGTGCGCGCAAGCCTGGGGTAAACACCGCCGCGCCCCGGTGCTAGACTGGCCCCATGAGCCACAGGGATTTCACCGACGAGCAACTGTCGCGCTATGCGCGACATATCGTGCTGCCCGAGCTCGGCGGCGTCGGTCAGGCCAAGCTGATGGACGCCAGCGTGCTGGTGATCGGCGCGGGCGGCCTCGGCTCGCCCTTGCTGCTCTATCTCGCGGCGGCCGGCGTCGGGCGCATCGGCGTGGTCGACGATGACGTGGTCGATCTGTCCAACCTGCAGCGCCAGGTGATGCACGACACGGCGCGCGTCGGCGATCCCAAGGTCGAGAGCGCGCGCGACGCCCTTGCGCGCGTCAACCCCGAGGTGAAGCTGGAGCCGCATCGGGTACGCTTCACCGCCGCCAATGCCCTGGCGCTCATCGCCCAGTATGATCTGGTGGCCGACGGCAGCGACAATTTCGCCACCCGCTTCCTGGTCAACGACGCCTGCCATCTGGCGAAGAAGCCGCTGGTGTCGGGCGCCATCCTGCGCTTCGAAGGGCAACTCTCCACATTTAAAAGTGGAGTGCGGGACAAGAGCGGCGTGCCGGGCGCCCAGGATGCGCCGTGCTACCGCTGCATCTTCCCCGAGGCGCCGCCAGCCGGCCTGATCCCGACCTGCGCCGAGGGCGGCGTGCTCGGCGCGGTGGCCGGCGCCATCGGCTCGCTGCAGGCGACCGAGGTGATCAAGGAGCTGGCTGGGATCGGCGACAGCCTGTCCGGCTGGCTGCTGATCTATGACGCGCTCTCCACGACGTTCCGCAAGGTGCGGGTCAAGCGCGACCCGGCTTGCGCCCTGTGCGGCGATGCAGCCACCATCCGCGATCTCTCCGCCCATGCCGATAGCCAGGGACCGCTCTGTGTCGGCTGACCAGCCAGCGTCGGGCAAGGCCAACGGCGCCAGCCACCCGCCCGACAAGCTCAGCATCGTCGTCTATTCCGGCGATTACGGCCGCGTGCATTATGCGCTGGCCATGGCGAGCGCGGCGGCGGCGATCAACCGGCCGGTGACCCTGTTCTTCACCATGGGCGCGATTCGCGCGCTGACCAAGCCGGCCAAGGGCGGCTGGGGCTCCCTGCCGGTGACCGACGATACCGGCCACGGCACCGGCGCCGGCCAGGACGCGGCGATGGTGGAAAAGGGCCTGGCCTCGTTCGAGGAACTGCTCGCCGCCTGCGTCATCTTCAAGGTGACCGTCATGGTCTGCGAGATGGGGCTGCGCGCCGTGGACCTGACCCTGGCGGATTTGCGCGAGGACGTGCCCTATCGCGAGGGCGGCATCGTCACCTTCCTGGCCGATGCGTCCGCCACCGGCGCGACCATCTTCGTGTGAGCCGCGCGCATGATCACCATCCGCACCGCGACCCTGAACGATTGCGACAAGGTCGGCGCCCTGCAGGTCAAGGCCTGGCTCGAAACCTATCGCGGGCTGGTGCCCGATTCGGTGCTCGATACGCTGTCGACTGTCGAGCAGGCGACGACCTGGCGCCGCGTGCTCGCCCGCGAGCCGCCGGTCGCCATGGTGGTCGCCGAGGCGGCGAACGGCACGCTCGTCGGCTTCGCGGCGGGCGGCCCGCGGCGCGGCAAGCGGCTGACCCAGGACAGCGAGATCTATGCCATCTACGTTCTCGGCTCGGCCCAGCGCCAGGGCCTCGGCCGCGCGCTGATAGCCGGCGTGGCGCGCCAGCTCCAGGCCGAGGGCGGCCAATCGCTCTGCCTCTGGGTGCTGCGCGACAACATTGTGGCACGGCAGTTCTACGAACGCCTGGGCGGCATGGAGGTCGGCGAGAAAACCGAATCCATGGGCGGGGTGAAGCTGCAGGAAGTCGCCTATGGCTGGGACGATCTGGCGGAGTTTCTCGTGCAATTCGACGATCCGGTTTCGCCATGACCGACATACGCGCTCGTCGCACTTGACGCCACCCGCCTGGACTTCCCTTAATACCGCCGCATGACAGTCCCCGCTCGATCTCCCGCGCGTTCCCCGATCCTCGCCGCGCTCGCCACGCTGCTCCTCCTGGTCGCGGCGCCCCTGCCGCTGGTCGGAAGCCACGCGGCCCAGGCCCAGAGCGTGCCGTCCGAGATCGATCCGGAATCGGGCAAGCGCGCCGACGAGGCGGGCATCGAAAGCGACGACCGCGGCGGCTTCTCCGGCCGCACCAATCTGCCGTTGCCGCGCTTCGCGAGCCTGCGCGCCTCCCAGGTCAACGTGCGGACCGGGCCGGGCGTGCGCTATCCGATCGATTGGGTGTTTCAGCGCCGCAACATGCCGGTCGAGATCACCGCCGAATTCGAGAACTGGCGCAAGATCCGCGACGACCAGGGCACCGAGGGCTGGGTCCACCGCCAGATGCTGTCGGGCAAGCGCAGCCTCGTCGTCACCGCAAAGGAGCTGGTGCTGCGCCGCCAGGCCGACACCGGCGCGCCGGCGGTGGCGCGCCTGGGCCCTGGCGTCGTCGCGCAGGTGATGGAATGCAACGGGGAGTGGTGCCGCGTCGAGGCCTCGGGCTTCCGCGGCTGGCTGCCGCGCGCCGGCACCTGGGGCACCAAGCCCGGCGAACGGATCAAGTGATCACAGATAAAGCGTCGCCACCGAGGCGACGGTCATCAGGGCCAGCGTCCAGCGGATGATACTGGCGGCGGGCTCGCGCGCGGCGATGCCCTGCACGGCCGCGCCGAAGCCGGCCCAGGTGGTGACGCTCAGCACGTTCACCACGGCGGCGACGCCGACGATCAGCGCGATATTCGTCGCCATGCCGGCGCCGGGAATCGAATAGGCGGCGAACACGGTGATCGCCATGATGACGCCCTTCGGATTGACGAACTGGAACAGGAACGCTTCTATGAAGCGAATCGGCCGATCTTTGCCGGTGCGGTCCGGCGCACCCGAGTCATTGGACGCGGGGACCGCCCAGCCGCGGAAGATGCGCCAGGCGAGATAGAGCACATAGACCGTGCCGGCGATGCGCAACGCATCCTGCAGCATGGGATAGGCCTCGAACACCGCGCCCAGGCCCAAGCCCACCATGATCAGCAGCGCCGAATAGCCCATATGCACGCCCACCATCTGCGGGATGGTGGCGCAGAAGCCGAAGCGGATGCCCGACGCGGCGAGCAGCAGGTTGTTCGGCCCCGGCGTCATGGAGGCGGCGATAGCGAAACCGAAGAGCGGGAGGATATGCTGGAGCATGGGCGAGCAGGATGGCGGTGCCGTGCCGCGTTGTCCAATGCTTCGCCCACCAGCGCATGAGCGAATTCCCTCCCCCCGTTGTGGGGGAGGGTGAGGGTGGGGGATTCCGAAAAGCGAGGCACTGCTCACCCCCACCCGTCCTCCCCCATCGAGGGGGGGAGGTGAAGTGGAGTGTGGCGGCTCGCTCTAATCCAAATCCGTCGCCAGCGCGGCGCGCACGGTTTCGGGAATCAGCGCCATGTGGGCGTAGTTCTGGTGGGCGATGGAGAGGACCGCCTTAGCGCCCGGCTTCTTGAAGGCGGCGGCCTGCTTCGGCGTCAGCGGGAAGTGCAGGAAGTGCACGGCCGAGGTCTTGCCCTCTTCGGTGGTGCGCTCCTGATCGGCTTCGAGGTCGGCCTTGATCTCCTCGCCGTCGATGCTGAGGCTGATGGTCTCCTCGGCGTGGCCGAGGCGGGCGAGCTCGCGGGCGCGGCGGTCCTTGTCGTCGATCTCGAACATCAGGGTGGCGACCAGCTCGCCGCCGTTGGGCACCAGGGAATTGTAGGCCGCGAGCTCGTCGGCGATCTGCTCTTCGCCGCCGCGCTCGATGAAGAGCATCTCGTGCACCTGGTGGAGCATGGTGTCGAAGCTCTCGAAATAGAAGCAAGCGAAAGGGCCGACCTCGACCCGCCGGTTCTTCTTGATCTCCGCCATCTGGGCGCGCCGGTCGCGCCGCAGCTTGGCGTAGTCCGCCATCGGCATGATGTCGTCGCGGGTGATCAAGTGGCGGTTGGCCATCGTCGTTTTATCCATCGCGGTCTCCTTAGCGAACGCGGTTCCGTCCCCCAACGGCCGCCTATTTCAATCCATAAGCCTTGGCGAAAATCTCGATCGGATGGCTCGAATGATCGACCTTGAGCAAATCGCCGGCGAGCTTCCTGGCGCCCTGCACCACATGCTTGCCGGCGAGTGGGCATTCCGAGGCGATATAGGCCTTGCCCTGCTCGGCGGCGGCGCGCGCCACCGGCTTGCCGACCTTGAGCGCGATATCGAAGTTCTCCTTGCGGATGCCCCACGAGCCGCCGTGGCCCGAGCAGCGCTCGATCACGTTGACGTCGGCTTCGGGGATCAGGCGCAGCATCTCGGCCGCCTTGTTGCCCATGTTCTGGGCGCGCGAATGGCAGGCGAAGTGCAGCGTGACGCCGCCGTCGACCGGCGCGATGCCGGGCGCCAAGCCCTCATTCTTGGCGATATCGACGACATATTCGCTGATATCCCAGGTCGATTTGGCCAGCAGCTTGACGTCTTCGTCGTCGGGCAGCAGCAGCGGCCATTCGAACTTCATCATGAGGGCGCAGGACGGCGTCAGCGCCAGCACGTCGTAACCCTTCTCGATATAAGGCTTGAAGGCCGCGGAAATACGCTTCGCGGTTTCCGCCACCCGGGCAAGATCGCCGTTCTCGAGCTGCGGCATGCCGCAGCAGCCGGGATAGACCACCTCGGTTTCGACGCCGTTCTTGGCGAGCACGCCGAGCGCCGCCTCGCCGATCGACGGATTGTTGTAATTGACGAAACAGGTGGCGAACACCGCTGCTTTGCGCGCGTGCGCCGGTGCGGCCGTGTCGCGCGCGGGCTTCTCGCTCTTGGCGCGCGCGGTGAAGGTCTTGCCGTGGAATTTCGGCAGCTCCGCCTCGCGATGCACGCCGGCGGTGGCTTCGAGGATCGGGCGGGTGAGCGCGTTCTTGTTATCGGAGGCCCAGTTGGCGAGCGACGCGACGGCGCCGGCGAGCTTGCCGTTGCGATCGGTCTCGGTGAGCTGGGTCACCGTGAACGGCACCTTGCCCTTCTTCTGCTGGATCGCCCGGCGGCGCAGCATGAGATGGGGAAAATCGAGATTGAACGGGTGCGGCGGCACGTAGGGACACTTCGTCATGAAGCACATGTCGCACAGCGTGCAGGCTTCCTCGACCTTGCCGAATTCGCTGCTCGGCACCTCGTCGAGCTCGCCCGTGCTGGTGGCGTCGATCATGTCGAACAAGCGCGGGAAGCTGTCGCACAGATTGAAGCAGCGACGGCAACCGTGGCAGATGTCGAAGACGCGGCGCTCCTCGGCTTCGAGCTTCGCCTCGTCATAGAAATCCGGATCGTTCCAATCCAGCGGATGGCGCACCGGCGCCCCAAGGCTGCCTTCTGTCATGCTCTTACTCTGTTCCGATTGTGCGAGGAAACCGCGCGGGCCTGCGCCGCGCCCACCCCCGGAGCCGGGGGTTATGGCGCGGCCTCAGACGCGATGCCACGGGACCGGAACCGGTCTCGACCCAAATCGAGACGGGCCCCGATCTCGTTTTCCATGGCCTGACCGTGGCGATCAGACGGAAGCGAGCGCCTTCTGGAAGCGACCGGCGTGCGACTTCTCGGCCTTGGCGAGAGTCTCGAACCAGTCGGCGATCTCGTCGAAGCCCTCTTCGCGCGCGGCGCGCGCCATGCCCGGATACATGTCGGTGTATTCGTGGGTCTCACCGGCGATCGAGGCGGCGAGGTTCTTCTTGGTGTCGCCGATCGGCATACCGGTGGCCGGGTCGCCGACGGCCTCGAGGAACTCGAGGTGGCCGTGCGCGTGGCCGGTCTCGCCCTCAGCGGTCGAGCGGAACACGGCGGACACGTCGTTGTAGCCCTCGACGTCGGCCTTTTGCGCGAAATAGAGGTAACGGCGGTTGGCCTGCGATTCGCCGGCGAACGCCTCTTTCAGATGCTGCTCTGTCTTGCTGCCTTTCAGCGATGCCATGGCTCTCTCTCCTGATGTGTACGGTCGTCTTGGAGGATCGTGCGTTGATGGCCGGGACCGGTCGGCCCTCAGCGCCCAGCGGGTTGGGGCCCCGCTACGAACAATTTATGATCCAGTATCGCGATCTCGTCAATAAATTAGAATTAGTCTAAACTGCTTAGCGAGAGGAAGCGGAATGGGCGTGGGCGTGGGCGTAGCCGGGGCGGCAGGCCGATCAGGCGTGGCCGGTGTTGTCCTTGACGCGGATGACCACGTCGATCCGATGCACCGAGGTGCCGGCCGGCGCCTCGGGCAGGCTGGCGATGGTCACCGCCTTGCCCTCGATGTCCTGCAGGTGATTGCTGTCTTCGAAGAAAAAGTGGTGGTGCTCGCTGACATTGGTGTCGAAATACGAGCGGCCGGCATCGACGACGATCTCCTTGAGGAGGCCCGCTTCGGTGAATTGATGCAGCGTGTTGTAGACGGTGGCGAGCGAGACGCGGATGCCCGCGGTCTGCGCCTGACTGTGGAGCTGCTCGGCCGTGAGATGACAATCGCCGGCCTCGGCCAACAATTTGGCGAGGGCCAAGCGTTGACGGGTCGGGCGCAGCCCAGCTTCCTTCAAGCGGTCAATCACCCGGCTGAATGGCCGATCCATAAAAAACTCCTGCCTGGGTTGGAACCCTAGCACAGTCTTATATAGGCCCTGTGGCCATCAAATTAAAGTAGAAAAAACAGAGTATTTCCGCCCGTTCTGGAACTGCTAAAAGTCGCAGATGGGCGGCGCGGACCAATCAGTCGCCGGTCCTGAGCCGCTCCACGAGCTCCCGAACAGTCGGCACGAAACCGTTGGCGTAGAACGGATCGTCGCGGAATTTGAAGGCGTTGTGGCCGGCGAACATGAGCTGGTCCTCGACCCGGCCGCCATGGCTGATGGCCTGCAGGGTCTTCTGGATGCAGTAGGAGCGCGGATCGGGATTTTTGCCCGTCGAGCCCTTCTCGTTCTGCGCCCAGTTGGAGAAGCCGCAAGCCGACAGGCAGCCCATGCATTCGATCTGGTCGGTGCGGATTTGCCGCGCGTTCTCCGGCGTGACGAAGACGAGCGTCGAATCCGGCGTGCGCATGGCCTCGGTATAGCCCGCGCTCATCCAGCCCCGCGCGCGCTCCGCGTCGTGCGCCGTGAGGTAGACCATGCGACCGCGCGCACCGACCGGGAACCCGGTGTCGTGCTCGCCGACAGGGTCGTGGGAATAGGCGACTTGGCGCTCGCTGCGGTCGTGCAGATCGTTGAGGAAACGGTTCTTCACGGCCGAGGAGTAGAACCCGGTCGGGCTGAACTTGTTGAGGAAAATGTCGCCCTCGGACAGGGTCAGCAGCTTCTTCTTCCAATCGTCCGAGATCGGGCTTTCCTGGGTGAGCAGCGGCCGCGTGCCGAACTGGAATGCGATCGGGCCCAATTCCGGATTGTCGAGCCAATCGTCCCAATCGCGCAGGTACCAGACGCCGCCCGCCATCACGATCGGTGTCTCGGCGAGGCCCACTTCGCGCATCAGCGCGCGCAGTTCGACCACGCGCGGATGGGGATCCTGAGGCTGAGCGGGATCTTCGCTGTTGGACAGGCCGTTATGGCCCCCGGCGAGCCACGGGTCTTCGTAGACCACGCCGCCAAGCCGGTCGGCGAACTTATGGTAGGCACGCTTCCACAGGGCGCGGAAGGCGCGGGCGGACGAGACGATGGGATAGTAGTAGACGCCGAAGCTGTCGCAGATCTCCGCCATCTTGTAAGGCATGCCCGCGCCGCAGGTGACGCCGTGGATCAGCCCCTTGGCGCCTTCGAGCACGCCCTTCAGCACACGCTCGGAACCGCCCATCTCCCACAGGATGTTCATGTGGATGCGGCCTTCGCCGCCGGCGGTCTCGTGGGCGATGCGCGCCTGGGTGATGCCACCCTGCACGGCATAGGCGATCAGCTCCTCATGGCGCTCGCGCCGGGTGCGGCCGTGATAGACGACGGGAATGAGATTGCCGTCCTCGTCGTAGGAATCGGCATTGACGCCGGAGAAGGTGCCGATGCCGCCGGCGCGCGCCCAGGCGCCCGACGACTCGCCATTCGACACGGAAATACCCTTGCCACCTTCCACCAGCGGCAACGTTTCGCGACCTGAAATCACCAACGGCTTAAGCGGCTTCACGCCTGCGCTCCCATCATCCAATCGTCCCCGGTCCCGCGCAGCCCGACAGAAGCTACGAACATGGCAAAGCGCTGCCCGGGCCAGACCCTTGGTCCGCCCGCGACGACGCCAACCCTTTCTATATATGAACGCTCATCCAAAAAGGCGAATCGACGGCCCGCCCTGATACCCTAAGCTTGCGTGGGGACAAAGGATTTTCTCGTCAACCGGCGGGCCGGGAGGGCGCCAAGCCTGCGAGAATCCGGTCTGGCACATCCGAAAACACCCCGTCGATGCCATCGGCGAGCAACGCGCGGGCCTGGGCCGGATCGTTCACGGTGTAGGCGAGCAGGCGCAGGCCCGCGCCATGGACCGCCTCGGCCAAAGCCCGGTCGGCGCAGCGCGCCTGCACATGCAGGGTGACGCAGCCGAGCGCCTCGGCAGCCGACCGCCAGTCGCGGCCCGGCGCATCGCGCAGCAACCCGCGCGGCAGGAAGGGCGCCGCGCCGCGCGCGGCGGCGAGCGCCGCCGGCGAGAAGCTGGAGATCAGCAGTTCGAGACCATGCTTGCGGCGCGCCTGTTCGCAAGCCACCGCGGCGAGCGCGCCGGTGACGGGCGCGTTCTCCGGCTCGGCCTTGACCTCCACATTGGCGCCGAGCCCGAGCTCCGCGAGCAGCGCCAGCACTTCGGCCAGGCTCGGCACGCCGGCGCCATCGCCCGGATCGAGTCCGGCGAGTTCGCCGAGCGTGTGATCGGCGACGCGGCCGTGTCCGTTGGTGGTGCGCTCGAGCGTCGCATCGTGGATGACGGCGAGACCGCCACTGGCGGCGCGCCGCACGTCGAATTCGACCCAGCGGCAGCCGAGCGCGCGCGCTTTACGAAACCCGGCCCGCGTGTTCTCCGGCGCATGCGCCGCCGCGCCGCGATGGCCGATGACAGGAGGGATGACGAGGGCGTCTGGCATATGTACCTGAATCAGGAACCACGCGTGCCGTGAGTGGGTCCAAACACGCAGTGCGCCTACGGTATCGAGAACAGCCCGAGATTACACCTCCCCCTTGATGGGGGAGGAGGCGCGCGCAGCGCGCGGGTGGGGGTGTTGCGCGCAAGGTGCCTCTGACGAGCGGCGGTGTCTCCCCCCACCCCCACCCACCCCCCCACCCGGGGGGGGGGGGGGGGGCAAAAAAACCCGCCCCGGCCCGAGCGAAAAACAC
>CAZOBN010000115.1:9368-10265 GCA_964577835.1 uncultured Rhizobiaceae bacterium | reverse complement strand
ACGCGATGCTCAAAGCCGCCGCCGCCAACGGCTGGCTCGACGGCGACAAGGCCATGATGGAGACCCTGCTCGCCTTCAAGCGTGCCGGCGCCGACGGCATTCTCACCTATTGCGCCGTGGATGCGGCGCGGCGGCTCAAGGCCGGCCCGTAGCCTGGCGTCTTCTCTCTTCCCTCCCTCCGCCTCGAAGTTCTGAGACTCGATGGGTTTGCTGCGCAGGTTTTCCCGCTGGTTGTTGATCGCGGTCTCGGCTGTGGTGACGCCAGTCCTCGTCGCAGCCGTGATCGGCGTGCTGTGGCTGCATTCCTCCCTGCCGCAGACCCGGGGCCGCATGATCGTCGCCGGGTTGCAGCAGCCGGTGTCGATCGACCGCGACGAGGACGGCATCCCCCACATCCGGGCGCAATCGGAGCACGACGCTTATCTGGCGCTCGGCTTCATCCATGCCCAGGACCGTCTGTGGCAGATGGAAAGCACGCGCCGCATCGGGGCCGGGCGGCTCGCCGAAATGGCGGGGCCGCCGTTCCTCGCCACCGACAAGTTCATGCGCAGCCTCGGTCTCTACCGCCGGGCGGAGGAAATCTTCGAACGCTCGCCACCCGAGGTGCGCGCGGCGCTCATCGCCTATGCGGACGGCGTGAACGCCTATCTGGCGGCCCACGGGGGCGCACGGCCGCCGGAATTCTACCTGGTCGGCGTGCGGCCGGAGCCTTGGCGCCCAGCCGATTCCCTGGTCTGGGGTCAGCTCATGGGATTGCGGCTCGCGGGCGACTGGCGTGACGAACTGACCCGGCTTGCGCTATCCGCCCGTTTGACACCGGCGCAGATCGCCGAATTGCTCGACGATCCGGGCGACGGGCCGGTGACGATCGAACAGACGCCGCGCAAGGCGGCGATC
>CAZOBN010000115.1:0-9268 GCA_964577835.1 uncultured Rhizobiaceae bacterium | reverse complement strand
GAACAGACGCCGCGCAAGGCGGCGGGCGAACAGACGCCGCGCAAGGCGGCGGGCGAACAGACGCCGCGCAAGGCGGCGGGCGCCGCTCTGTCGCCTGCCCTGCCCGCCACGGTTTCGGTCGATCGGCGAGTCATCGATCAGTTGGCCGGCCTGTTGCCCGCCTGGATCGGCCCGAATTCGGCGTCCAACAGTTGGGTGCTGTCAGGCCAGCGCACGACGAACGGCAAGCCGCTGTTGGCCAACGACCCGCACTTGGCGCTCGAGATCCCGAACACCTGGTATCTGGCACGCATCACCGCGCCGGGACTGACCGTGGCGGGTGCCACCGCGCCCGGCGTGCCGTTTCACGTACTCGGCCACAACGACCGCATCGCCTGGGGATTCACCAATACCGGTTCGGACGTGCAGGATCTTTTCGTCGAAAAGGCCGATCCGGACGACCCGACGCGCTATCTCGCGCCGGGTGGGCCACTGCCGTTCGTCACGCGCCGGGAAACCGTCAAGGTGCAAGGCGCGGCCGACGTGGTGATCACGGTGCGCGAGACGCGCCATGGGCCGGTGATCAGCGACCTCGCCGAAGGCCCGCAACCGGGCGTGCAGGCGGGCGACATATTGGCCTTCGCTTCAACCGGCCTGCGGCCGGACGATCAGAGCGCCGAGGCGCTCTACCGGCTGAACCGCGCGGGCGACTGGGCGCAATTCACCGACGCGCTGAAGCGCTTTCACTATCCGCAGCAGAACATCGCCTACGCCGACATCGCGGGCAATATCGGCATGTATGTCGCCGGGCGCGTGCCGATCCGCAAATCGGGCGACGGCGCGCTGCCCGCTCCCGGGTGGACCGGCACCCACGACTGGACCGGCTTCATCCCGTTCGAGGACCTGCCGCACAGCTTGAATCCGCCGGGTGGCCGGCTGTTCAACGCCAACAACCGGGTGGCCGGACCGGACTACCCTTATCCATTGGGGCGCGAGTGGGCCGAACCCTTCCGCGCGCGCCGCATCGCGGCCATGATCGATGGAGTCATCCGTCATCCGCCGCCGGACATGGCGCGCATGCAGGCCGATGTGCGGTCGCTATCCGCCCGCGAGCTGCTGCCGCTGATGCTGCCCGCCGCGCAAGCCCTGCCCGCGCCGACGCCCATCGCACGCGAGGCCATCAAGCTGCTGGAAGACTGGACAGCCGTCGTCCACGACGACCTGCCGCAACCGCTGATCTTCAACGCCTGGCTGCGCGAGCTCAACCGAGCCATCTACGCCGACGAGCTGGGTGAGGGCTTCATTCGCATATCCTGGAGCCTGCGGCCGCGCTTTATAGCCCACGTGCTGAGCGACGATCCCCGCTGGTGCGACGACATCGAAACGCCGAATATCGAGACCTGCGAAACCCAGTTGCAGGCAGCCTTCACCGCCGCGCTGGAATCCCTCACCGCGAGCTATGGTCCCGTGCCGCAGCGCTGGCGCTGGGGCGAGGCTCACCGCGTGCGCTTTTCCCATCGGGTGCTGAGCCGCGTTCCCCTGCTCGGACCTTGGACCGACGTGAATCTGCCGACGCCCGGCGACGACTCGACGGTGAACCGCGGCACGACCAGCATCCGCAACGGCGCCGCGCCGTTCGCGCACATCCATGGCGCCAGCCTACGGGCGATCTACGAACTCGCCGATCTCGCCGAATCGCGCTTCATTCTCGCCGGTGGCCAGTCGGGCAATCGCCTGTCGCCGCTCTACGCCAATATGGCGCAACGCTGGCGCGACGTGCAATATGTCACCATGCCTGTGCAGACACCGAACGCGCACCGCTTGCTGCTGACGCCCGCGGAGTCCGGACGATGACGGTTCGTCTCGAGGATATCGAAGCCGCGGCGCGCACCATCGCCGGCAAGGTGATGCGCACGCCGAGCCTGCCGGCGTCATCCCTGTCGAAGCGGCTGGGCGCCGACATCGTCCTCAAGGTCGAGAACCTGCAACTCACCGGCTCGTTCAAGACCCGCGGCGCCCTGGTCAAGCTCGCCAGCCTGACGGCGGCGGAAGCCAGGCGCGGCGTCATCGCCATGTCGGCCGGCAATCACGCGCAAGGCGTGGCCTATCACGCCCGCGCGCTCGGCATCCGCGCCACCATCGTCATGCCCGAGACGACGCCCTTCACCAAGGTCGAGCACACGGAAGAACTCGGCGCCCGCGTCATCCTCGAAGGCAAGACCCTGGCGCAGTGCCGCGCCATTGCCGACGGCGTCGCCAAGCGCGAGCGGCTGGCCTTCATCCACCCCTACGACGATCCCCACATCATCGCCGGCCAGGGCACGATCGGCCTGGAGATGCTTGCCGACGACCCCGACCTCGACGCCATCGTGGTGCCGGTCGGCGGCGGCGGACTGATCGCCGGCATCGCCACCGCCGCCAAAGCGCTCAACCCGAAGATCCGCATCGTCGGCGTGCAGACCGCCGCCTATCCCGCCATGGCACTCGCCATCGAGCGCGGCCGGACGCGCGCGCCGTCGGACGGCGGCGCCACGCTCGCCGACGGCATCGCGGTCAAGGCCCCCGGCAAGCTGACTCGCGCCATCGCGCGGCGGCTGGTCGACGAGGTACGGCTGGTCGGCGAGGCGCAGATCGAGGCCGCGATTCAGATGCTGGTCAACGACGAGAAGCTGGTGGTCGAAGGGGCCGGCGCCGTGCCGCTCGCCGCCCTCATGGCTCACGGCCTGCCGAAGACCTGCCGACGCATCGGCTTGGTGATCTCGGGCGGCAATATCGATTCCCGCCTGCTCGCCAACGTGCTGATGCGCGGTCTGGCACGGGAAGGCCGCATCGGCCGCCTGCGCATCGAGCTCAGCGATGCCCCGGGCACGCTGGCCCAGGTCTCCCGCCTGATCGGCGAGGCGGATGGCAACATCATCGAGATCGTCCACCAACGGCTGTTCTCCGACGTGCCGGCCCGCATGACCGAGATCGATGTGATGGTGGAAACCCAGGATGCCGAGCATCTGAAGGGCATGCTGGAGGCGCTGAACAAGGCCGGATACAACGCCCGCCTGCTCCGCGGCACGGCCGACGGAACGACCGATTAACCAACAATTTCAAAGATAACACGATATTAACAAATGCCGGTCAGAGTGCCCCTACAGCACCTTATTCCTGACCAGGTAGGCCATGCTTTTCTTCGTCGGTTCCATTATCGTCCTTGCGAGTGTCTTGGGCGGCTACGCGGCGCTTGGCGGCCATCTCTTCGTGTTGTGGCAGCCTTTCGAGTTCGTCATCATCGGCGGCGCCGCGATCGGCGGCTACATCATCGCCAATCCCAAGAACGTTCTCGGCAAGACCGGCAAGGCGGTCGGCCTGCTCATCAAAGGTCCGCGTCATACGAAGGAGCATTATCTCGAGCTCCTCAGCCTGCTCTACACCCTTTTCAAGCTCGCCAAGTCGAAAGGCATGCTGGCGCTCGAGTCGCATGTGGAGAATCCGCAGGAAAGCGAATTGTTCCAACGCTTCCCGCATTTCTACAGCGACACCTACGCGGTGACCTTCCTGTGCGACTACCTGCGCATGATGGTGCTGGGCTCGGAAAACGCCCACGAGATGGAGACCTTGATCGACGAGGAGATCGAGACCCATCACGCCGAGCATCTGCAGATCGTCGGCGCCATCCAGACAGTGGCCGATGCGACCCCGGCGCTCGGCATCGTCGCGGCGGTCCTCGGCGTCATCAAGACCATGGGTGCGATCACCGAACCGCCCGCCGTGCTCGGCAAGCTGATCGGCGGCGCGCTGGTCGGCACGTTCATCGGCGTGCTGATCGCCTATGGCTTCGTCGGCCCGATGGCGAGCGGCCTCAAGGCCGTCTATGAGTCCGAAGGCAAATATTTCCAGTGCATCAAAGTCGCGCTGCTCGCCCATATGAACGGCTATGCGCCGTCCGTCTCCGTCGAATTCGCGCGCAAGGCCCTGTACTCGCACGTCCGGCCGAGCTTCTACGAAGTCGAAGAAGCCGTCCAGGCGCTGCCGGCGGCTAGCTGAGCCTGCGCCATGGCCAAGACCAACGCCACCAACGCGCCGATCATCATCATCAAGCGCAGAAAGAAGGGCCACCATGACGCGCACCATGGCGGCGCCTGGAAGGTGGCCTACGCCGATTTCGTGACCGCCATGATGGCGTTCTTCCTATTGTTGTGGCTGTTGAACGCCACCACCGAGGAACAGCGCCGCGGCATTTCCGATTATTTCTCGCCGGCCAGCGTATCGCGGACGACGAGCGGCGCCGGTGGTGTGCTCGGCGGCATGACCGTCGTGCGCGACGGCGTCCTGCGCTCGGACGGCTCGCAGCTGTCGATTCCCCTGCCCGCCACGCCCACGGACAATCCCGACTCCGATGTGGACGGCGAGTTTGCCGGCGACGGCGGCGAGGACTCCGCCGCCGAGCTGGAGCGCAAGCAGCAGACGAACGAGCTGACGCCCGAGGAGCAGGACAAGCTCCTGGCGAAGCGCGAAGATGAGCGGTTCGAGGCCGCGGCCGAGGAGTTGCGCCAGGCGATCCAGTCCGCCCCCGAACTCGCCAAGCTGGCCGAGAGCCTGATCATCGACCGCACGCCGGAAGGTCTGCGCATCCAGATCGTCGACCAGGACAAATATTCCATGTTCCCGCTCGGCTCGGCGGCGATGTACGATTACACGCGCAAGCTGCTTGCCGAGGTGGCGAAGATCGTCGCCAAGCTGCCCAACCGCATCGCCGTGACCGGCCATACGGACGCGACGCCCTATTCGCGATCCTCGAACTACACCAATTGGGAGCTGTCGACCGACCGCGCGCTGGCGAGCCGCCGGGCGCTCGTCGAATCCGGCTTCCTGGAGGACCGCATCGAGCGCGTGATCGGCAAGGCCGACAAGGAGCATCTGGTCCCCGCCGAGCCGAATTCGCCACGCAACCGCCGCATCAGCATCGTGTTGCTGCGCGACGCGCCGGTGGTGCCGGCCGGCTCGGCGACCGGATCGCTGGAACAGCCGCAGCCGACCCGGGCGGCGGCGGTCGTGCCCTCGCGTCAGCCGGCCCGTTAAGACCCGCTTTGCGCCCGCGCTCCGGCGTGGCAGACTCCGGCCATGAGCGGCAGCCTTCGCGGACAGTTGCAATTCTTCCACAGCACGCGGCCGCGGCCCTGCCCCTATTTGCAAGGCCGGTTCGAACGCAGCATCGCGGCCGAACTCGACGGGCCCAGTGCGCGGAAGACCTATGACGTCGCCTGCCAAGCCGGTTTCCGCCGCAGCCATGGCTTCATCTATCGCCCGGCCTGCGCGGGCTGTAACGCCTGCGTGCCGGTGCGCGTCGTGGCCGGCGAGTTCGTGCCGCGCCGCACCCTGTCGCGCATCGCGCGCCTCAACGCCGATCTCACCAGCGACGAACGGCCGGGGCGCTCGACCAAGGAGCAATTCGCCCTGTTCGCGCGCTATCAGAAAGCGCGCCACGCAAGCGACAAGCTCGACAGCGGCATGGACCGCATGACGCTGGCCGACTACACCGCCATGGTCGAGGAAAGCCCGATCGACACCAGCGTCATCGAGCATCGCCTGCCCGACGGCACGCTGATCGCCGCCATGCTGCGCGACCGGGTGGCTGATGGACTGTCGGCTGTCTACAGCTATTTCGCGCCCGATTACGACGAGCGCAGCCTCGGCAGCTTCATGATCCTCGATCTGATCGCGCGCGCTCAACGCGACGGTTTGCCGCACGTCTATCTCGGCTATTGGATCGCCGATACGCCGAAGATGTCCTACAAGATCCGCTTCCGCCCGATCGAGGCGCTCGGTCCGGAGGGTTGGCGTCCGCTGACCGATTGATCCCGTCACACCACGAGGCTGCCCCGTGCAGAACACCCGTTTCTGGCGCTACGCCCTGATCTGGATGCTGATCCTGGCCACGGTCTGGCTCGGCGACCGTTTCATCCGCGCCGCCTTCCTCACGATCGACGAGCCGCGTCCCGTCGCCGCGCGCGGCGCGCTGAGCGACTGGGAAAAGACCAATATCGAAATCTTCCGCCAGACCGCGCCGTCGGTCGCCTATATCTTCACGCAATCGGCGCGTCCCGGCCTCGCGGGCCAGTTGCAGATCGCGGCGGGCGCCGGCTCCGGCTTCATCTGGGACAAGGCCGGCCATGTGGTGACCAACAACCATGTGATCGAGGGCGCGCAGCGCGTGGCGGTGCGCATCGATGGCGGCGATCCGATCGAGGCGACCGTCATCGGCCGCGCGCCGAATTATGATCTCGCGGTGCTCCGGCTGTCGGAGACGCGCACGTCGTTCCAACCGATTCCCATCGGCACCTCGCATGACCTGCAGGTCGGCCAGGCGGTTTATGCGATCGGCAACCCGTTCGGCCTGACGCGCACCCTGACCACAGGCGTGGTCAGCGCCGTCAATCGCACCCTGCCGACCGCGGGCGGCCGCGAGGTCGCCGGGGTGATCCAGACCGACGCGCCGATCAATCCGGGCAACTCGGGCGGGCCGCTGCTCGATTCGGCCGGCCGGCTGATCGGCGTCAACACCGCCATCCTGTCGGAGTCCGGCTCGTCGGCTGGCATCGGCTTCGCCGTGCCGGTCGATGTGGTGAACAAGGTTGTGCCCGAGCTCATCAAGCGCGGCCGCGTGCCGACGCCCGCCATCGGCGTGCAGGTGCTGAGCGAGGAAGCCTCCGCCCCGATCGGCATGCCCGGCGTCGTGATCGCCGGCGTGGTGCCGAATTCGCCGGCGGCGCGCGCCGGCCTGCGCGGGATCGACCGCGCCAGCGGACGCCCCGGCGATATCATCGTCGCGGTCGACGGCAAGCCGGTCAAAAGCGTGGCCGAGCTCGCCGCCGCGCTGGAGCAGGTCGGCATCGGCAATACCGCCACGCTCACCGTGTGGCGCGACGGTCAGACGCGGGACGTCGAGGTCACCGTCGCCGACATGGGGTGACGCGACCGAACGAACGAGAGTTCAGGCCCGTTCATCGTTCCGGCAATGTGCTGCTGCCGGAACCCAGCGCCCGCTGCATGAGGACGGTATCGACCCAGCGGCCGTGCTTGAAGCCGACCGCTTTCAGCGTGCCGACCGTGGAAAACCCGAGGCTCTTGTGGAGATTGATCGAGGCTTCGTTGCCGCTGTTGCCGATGACCGCGATCATCTGCCGCCAGGGTCCTGCTTCGCAACGCTCGATCAGCGCCATGAGCAGCGCACGCCCGATGCCGCGGCCGCCACGACCTTCGGCGACATAGACTGAATTTTCCACGGTGTTGATGTAAGCCGGCCGCGTGCGATAAGCGGTGGCGTAACAATAGCCGACGACCTCGCCCTCCAGCTCCGCCACAAGATACGGCAGGTTCTGGTGCAAGACGGCCGCGCGGCGCGACAGCATCTCGTCCACGCTCGGCGGCTCCGTCTCGAACGTGGCGAGGCCGTGAAGCACGTGGTGAGCGTAAATCGCCTGCACCGCGTGCATATCGGCCGGCGTCGCGTCCCGAACGATGATGATCTCCCCTCGCCGCTAGTCGCCGAAGCGGTTGTTCTTCGGGAAGCCCTTGGGCGGCAACCGGCCTGCCTGGGCGCGCGCGCCCATCCAATCGCCGAGCGCCGTCTCCGTCCGCGTGTTCTCGCCGAGCTTCCAGGAAAGGCCTTCCTTGCGCTTGAAGGTCTTCACGTCGGACAGCTCGCCGTCCTTGTATTTCTGCAGGGTGACGCCGCGGCCCCGGCTCATCTCCGGCAGCTCGGACAGCGGGAACAGCAGAAGCTTGCGGTTCTCGCCGACCACGGCGACCGTGTCGCCCTCGACGAAGGCCGAAGCGCGCGCCTCGACCTCGCCGCTCACGTTCAGCACCTGCTTGCCGGCGCGCGTCTGGGCCATCACGTCCTTCTCGGCGACCACGAAGCCGCGACCGTCCGACGACGCCACCAACAGCTTGCGCTCCGGGTCATGGATGAAGATGGAAACCAGATCGTGATCGTTCGACAGGTCGATCATCAGGCGGATCGGCTCGCCATGGCCGCGGCCGGGCGGCAGCTTGTCCGCGCCGATCGTGTAGAAGCGGCCGTTGGTGGCGAAGATCAGCAGCTTGTCGGTGGTCGAGGCGCGCAGCACGAAGCGCTCGCGGTCGCCCTCCTTGTATTTGATCTCGCCGGTATCCTCCATGTGACCCTTGAAGGCGCGGATCCAGCCCTTCTCGGAGCAGACGACCGTGATGTCTTCCTTCTCGATATGGGCTTCGAGCGGGATGACCACGGCGGATGGCGCCGCGCCGATCTCGGTGCGGCGTTTGCCGATCTCGGTCTTCTGACCGAACTTCTGCTTGATCTCGGCGATCTCGGCGGCAATCGCCTTCCAGCGCTTGTCATCGTCCTTGAGCAGCGTGTGCAGCTCCTTCTTCTCCGCCGACAATTCCTTGTGCTCGTCGCGGATTTCCATCTCCTCCAGCTTGCGCAAGGAGCGCAGGCGCATGTTGAGGATGGCTTCCGCCTGGTTGTCGTTGATCTTGAGCTTCTTCATCAGCACCGGCTTGGGCTCGTCCTCGGTGCGGATGATCTTGATCACGAGATCCAGGTTCAGATAGGCGGCGAGATAGCCTTCCAGCACTTCGAGCCGAGTGTCGATCTTGCCCAGCCGATGATTGCTGCGCCGGATCAGCACCACATGGCGGTGGTCGAGGAATTCCTGCAGCACCTCGCGCAGGTCCATGACGCGCGGCACCTGCTTGGAATCGAGCACGTTCATGTTGAGCGGGATGCGGCTTTCCAGGTCGGTCTGCCGGAACAGGCTCTCCATCAGCATCTCGGGCTCGATGGTGCGGTTCTTCGGCTCGAGCACGATGCGCACCGCGTCGTCGGATTCGTCGCGCACGTCGGCGAGCAGCGTCAGCTTCTTTTGCTCGAGCAGCGCGGCGATGCGCTCGATCAGACGCGACTTCTGCACCTGGAACGGGATCTCGGTGATGACGATCTGATACAGGCCGTGGGACAGAGGCTCTTTTTCCCACTTTGCGCGCACGCGGAACGAGCCGCGCCCGTCCTTGTAGGCCTGCAGGATGGTCTCGGGCGATTCGGCGAGGATGCCGCCGGTTGGGAAGTCCGGCCCCTTTACGTATTCGACGAGCTTGCCGATCGTCGCCTTGGGGAACTTGATCAAATGCAGCAGCGCGTCGCACAGCTCGTCGGCATTGTGCGGCGGGATGCTGGTCGCCATGCCGACCGCGATGCCGTTGGCGCCGTTGGCCAGCAGGTTCGGAACGGCGGCCGGGAAGACGATCGGCTCCT
>CAZOBN010000114.1:0-10311 GCA_964577835.1 uncultured Rhizobiaceae bacterium | reverse complement strand
CCCCCCCCCTGGGGGGTTGTTTTATTTCTTCCCTCACAAAACCTTCCCCCCCCCCCCGGGGGGGGGGGGGGGGGGGGGGGGGGGGCCCCCACCGCCCGCGTACCACTTGGCGGATTGGCCGCTCGCATGAATTCGTGTTGAGTCGGGCGGCGCGCCGGGCAATTCTAGGGTAACGTCCGTCCCACCAAGCAGAAAGATCGTTCCCATGCGTATCGGCACGCCGCTCAGCCCCCTCGCCACCCGCGTCATGCTGCTGGGTTCGGGCGAGCTCGGCAAGGAAGTCATCATCGCCTTGCAGCGCTACGGCGTCGAGGTCATCGCCGTCGACCGCTATGCCAACGCGCCGGGCCATCAAGTGGCGCATCGCGCCCATGTGATCGACATGACCGACGGCAGGGCGTTGCGCGCGCTCATCGAGCGGGAAAAGCCGCAACTCGTCGTGCCGGAGATCGAAGCCATCGCCACCGACGCGCTGGTCGCGATCGAGCGCGAAGGGCTGGCCGAGGTCATCCCGACCGCGCGCGCCGCCCAACTCACGATGAATCGCGAGGGCATCCGCCGGCTCGCCGCCGAGGAGCTCGGACTCAAGACCTCGCCCTATGCCTTCGCCGGCTCGGTCGAGGACGTGCGGGCCGCCATCCAAAAGACGGGCCTGCCCTGCCTGATCAAGCCGGTGATGTCCTCGTCGGGCAAGGGCCAGAGCGTGGTCAAGACAGAAGCCGCCATCGACGGCGCCTGGACCTACGCCATGAAGGCCGGCCGCGTTGCCCAGGCGCGCGTCATCGTCGAGGGCTTCATCGATTTCGATTTCGAGATCACGCTGCTGACGGTGCGCTCGCGGAATGCCAAAGGCAAGGTCGTCACTTCGTTTTGCGAACCGATCGGGCATGTCCAGGTCGACGGCGACTATGTGGAATCCTGGCAGCCCCAGCCGATGACGAGAGTAGCGCTCGCCAAGGCGAAGGATATCGCCGCGAAGGTCACCACGGCGCTCGGCGGCCGCGGCATTTTCGGCGTCGAGTTGTTCGTCAAGGGCGACGAGGTGTGGTTCAGCGAAGTGAGTCCACGGCCCCACGACACCGGCATGGTCACCATGGCGAGCCAGGCGCAGAGCGAATTCGAGCTGCATGCGCGCGCCATCCTCGGCCTCCCCGTCTCGACCGATCTCGCCACGCCGGCGGCGAGCGCCGTGATCTATGGCGGACTCGACGAGAAGGCGATCGCGTTCGAGGGTCTCGCCGAAGCGCTGGCCGTGCCGAATTCCGACGTGCGCCTGTTCGGCAAGCCGGAGAGCTTCCGCAAGCGCCGCATGGGCGTGGCGCTCGCCCGCGCCGCCGACATCGACACCGCGCGCGCCAATGCCAAGCGCGCCGCGAGCCTGGTGCGCCCGGTCGGCGCGGCAGTCGGTGCGGCGGCGGCCAGCGCGGAAAAGAGCAAAGTCGTGGCATCCTGAGGCAAACCCACCGGCAATCTCGGCCTTTCAGCGAGTGTCGGCTCTTCTTTTTCGTCATGGCCGACTTGATCGGCCATCTTTCGACGAGGTCGTACGAAGTCGTCATGCCGGACATGATCCGGCATCCATTGAACATGGCGAGCGCCAAAGCGCCGGCCGAAGGCGATGGCCCCCGGATGTCATGCTCCGCGTGCCTACGCACGACGTCCGGAGTGACGATCTTCTTGTGTGGCGAGAGATGGCCCGATCCAGTCGGGCCATGACGAGAAAAAACGTCGGAGCGAGATAGTCCGGCCGAGCCTGGTCCATGACGTTCTTAACCGTGTGCCAACGGATGCGGCTCAGTTCTGTGGCGCGGAGCGGCGCAACAGCACGCGCATGGGATCCTGCTTTGCCGATCAACGATGCGGGATATCAACGGTTCCGGCGGGAACCCGGGAGACGCGCGGGCGCTACTGGAGCTCGACGCCGTAGAGCAGCGTCATATCGCCGCCAAGCCGACGCTCGCTCATGGAACGGAACTTGCGGATGATCGGCGCGGCAACGGCATCGCCGGTGCGCGCATAGTACGGTTCGAGCCAGGCCACGTGCGAACCCTTGCTGGAACTGCTGCGGTCCTGCTTCACATTGGTAGCCTTGGCGAAGAACGAATCGTCGGTGAAACCGGCGATCGTCCGCGTCACCAGCCGCGTCAGCGCGCCGTCGTTGTCGGCATAGAGATCGACGCCATTGCGCGCCGCGAGCTCGGCGGTCAGCACCAAGGGAGCGGCGGAAAACGCGTGATAGTGATAGGCGCGCGTCTTACGCGCCATTTCGAGCGGCAGCGTGCCTTCGGGCGTGACCTGCTTGAGCCCGATGCGCGCCTTTTCCATCGACCAGTCGAACAGCGGCTTGTCGTCGAGCACCACCGCGGCGAGACCGACCGACCAGGCTGCCCAATAGACGTGATTGTTGCGCCGGCTTTCCAATTTCGTTGGGTTGTAATCGTCGCGCACGATGCGCGCCCAGCGGCCGATCCACTGCTCGACGGCCTGCTTCTTCGCCGCATCGAGGCTAGGCTCGTCGCGGATCTTGAGATAGGACGCCGAGACCGGCGCCAGGCCCCACTTGCGCACGAAGCCGCCCTGCTGGCTCGCCTCGCCCAGCATCGCGCGGGCGGCCGCCCATTCGGCGAGCCAGTCGAGCACGCAGGCAGCGGGGTGCGCGTCCGCCGGCTTGCCCGCCACGTAGCGGTCGGACATGCGCGTCACGCCAGTCTCGAACCGATCGATCGCCTGGGTGGCCTCGCGATAGGCCTTCTGCGCCTGTTGATCGACCACGCTGGAACCGGAGCCGCGGTCCGCGTAATAGCCGTCGAAGCGCAGGTCGCGCACCGGCTTGGGCGGCGAGCCGCAACTGACGAAGCCGAGGGGACCGCCGCGCAATTCGCGCCGCGCGGCTGTGTCGAACGGTGGCTGCAGGTCGGCGGCGAAGGCTGCAGTCGGAAGAAGGGTGAGCAGGAATGCGATTACGGCGAGGCGCCGCACACCCCCACCCCGGCCCTCCCCCATCGAGGGGGAGGGAGTGACCGCATTGGCCGTGCTGCCTTTGTCGCGGCGATTCTGACGGACCGAGCCCCACACCCAATGGTCTCCCTCTCCCCTGGCGGGAGAGGGTCGGGGTGAGGGGGAAAGGGTCCGCATCAAGCCGACATGGGGCGGTCGTTAGACCGCGCCGCCGCAGGCGATGCAGCGCATGTTCTTCTTGTCGAACACCAGGTCGAGGTCGGCGTCCTGCACCGCGTAGTCGAGCAGCACGCGGAGCGCCTTGCCCTGGTCGGGAATCTTGTATTTCGCCATCATCTCCTCGAGGAACGAGATCTGGTAGTCGCGCAACTGGATTTGCACGGTCTGCGTCGGGATGGGCATGCCAAGACTCCTGGGCGATCCTGCTGATGGATGGCTCAGGTCAGATTTCGCCATTCCCCGGCGGCGGTCAAGCCCGATGGATCGCCGGGTCTGGCGATTTTCCCGGGCGCGCGTTGACTGGGCCGCCGCGCCGGGCGAAACTCCGATGAAAGCAAGAATGGGCAAAGCCGAATCCGGCAAGCCCCAAAAGAGATCAGGGAGTCCGCCATGCCTTGCACACGCCCGCGGCTTGCCGCATCCGCCCTCGCCTTCGGCACCCTCCTCGCCTTGAGCCTGCCTGCCGGCGCCGCCGATCAGGCGCTGATCGACGCAGCCAAGAAGGAGGGCGAGGTCGTCTGGTACACCACGGTGATCGTCAACCAACTCGTCCGCCCGCTCGCCGACAGTTTCGAAAAGAAATACGGCGTCAAGGTGCGCTATGTGCGCGCCAATGCCTCCGACACGGCGCTCAAGATCATCAACGAGGCGCGCGCCGGCAAGGTGCAGGCCGACTTGTTCGACGGCACCAGCGCCACGCCGCCACTGAAGGAAGCGGGGCTCGTCGCCAAATACGTGCCCGACGGCGCCAAGGCACTGGCGCCGCAATTCGTCGACAAGGATCAGCAGTGGGTCGCCACCCATGCCTATTACATGACTCCCGGCATCAACACGGACCTCGTGCCGCTCAAGGACGCGCCGAAAACCTTCGACGATCTGCTCGATCCGAAATGGCGCGGCAAGATGGCGTGGAACGCCTCCATGTCGAGCTCCGGCGGCCCCGGCTTCGTCGGCAATGTGCTCACCACCATGGGCGAGCAGAAGGGCATGGATTACCTGACGAAGCTCGCCGGGCAGAAGATCATCAACATGGACGTCAGCGCGCGCCAACTCCTCGACCAGGCGATCGCCGGCGAATTCCCCATCGCCCTGCAGATCTTCAACCATCACGCGGTGATCAGCGCCAAGAAGGGCGCCCCCGTGGCGTGGGTGGCGATGGAGCCGGTGACGGCGACGCTCAGCGTCGTCTCCCTCACCAAGGACGCCCAGCACCCGAATGCCGGCAAGCTGCTGATCGACTACATGGTGTCCGAGGAAGGCCAGAAGCTGTTCGAGGCCGCCGACTATCTGCCGGTGCACCCCAATGTGAAGCCGCGCGTCCCGGAGCTGACGCCCGAAGGCGGCAAGTTCAAGGTCAATGTCTTCACGCCGGAAACGCTCGGCGAGAAACTGCCGGAATGGAAGAAGATCTCCGACAAGCTGTTCCGTTGATCCTCTG
Organism: uncultured Rhizobiaceae bacterium; assembly: GCA_964577835.1. Classification (GTDB taxonomy): domain Bacteria; phylum Pseudomonadota; class Alphaproteobacteria; order SMXQ01; family SMXQ01; genus CAVVYA01. Next base: position 5,696 of record CAZOBN010000114.1, on the reverse strand, counting down.
TCCGGCGTTGCGTAACCCCGCGTGACCCAAGCACTTCCCTCCTCCGCCGCCCTGGCCGCCGAACAGACCCGGCGGCCAGGCCTGCTCGCGCGCTTTCGCCTGCCGCCACCCGGCACGCTGCTGCTCATCCTGGTCATCGGCTTGCTCGTGGTGCCGCCGCTGTGGTTCCTGGTCCAGGGCAGCTTCTTCATCAACAAGCTCGACGGCTCGCTCGGGCCTTTCACCGGACGCTATTACGCGCGGCTGGTCGAGGATGCGCGGCTGATCGGCAGCGCCGTCAATTCCTGTCTCTTCGCCGTGGGCAGCGCGATCGTGGCGCTGCTGTTCGGCGGGCTGCTCGCGTGGCTGGTCGAGCGGACCAACGCGCCGTTCAAGCCGCTCGCCTATCTCACCACCATCATCTCGCTCGGCACGCCCTACGTGCTCTATGTCAGCGCCTGGCTGTTCCTGCTCGGCAAGGCGGGGCCGCTCAACGCCACCTGGCGCAATCTCACCGGCAACACGGACTTGCTGTTCAACGTCTATTCCATGAGCGGCATGATCCTGGTCGAGGGCTTCCTGTGGTCGCCCCTCGTCTTCCTGCTGCTCTCGGCGACCTTCCGCGCCGCCAACCCGGAGCTGGAGGAAGCCGCGCGCATGTCGGGCGCCGGCGTATGGCAGACCTTCCGCCGCATCACCTTCAAGATGGCCACGCCGGCCCTGCTGGCGCTCGCCATGCTCGTCTTCATCCGCGCCGTCGAGGCCTTCGAGGTGCCGGCCCTGGTCGGCATCCCCGGCCGGGTGCACGTGCTCACCACCGACATCTTCCTCGAGATCCGCGGCCGGGTGCCGCCCGACCTCGGCTACGCCAGTGCCTTCGCCAGCGTGCTGCTCCTGGTCGTCGCGGTGCTGCTCTATTTCTACGGCCGCATCTCACGGCACGCCGAGCGCTATCACACGGTGACCGGCAAGGGCTTCCGCCCGCGCCCGTTCGACCTCGGCAAGGGCCGCCATCTCGCCGGTGCCGTCATCCTGGTGAATTTCCTGTTGGTGCTGGCGCTGCCGACCCTGGTGCTGGTCTGGGCCTCGCTACTGCCGTTCTATCAGACCTTCTCGGTCAAGGCCCTGTCGCTGCTGTCGTTCGAGAACTACCGCGCCGTCTTCGCCTCCGGCCTCTACCTCGACCTGGTGTGGAACACGGTGTTCGTCGCCGCCGCGGCCGCCACCATCACCATGGCGCTCACCTTGCTCGCCGGTTGGATCGCGGCGCGACGGCGGCCCGGCGGCGCCGTGCTCGACCAACTCGCCAGCGCGCCGCTCATCTTCCCCGGCATCGTGCTCGGCGTCGCCATCATGCAGGTGTTCCTGGCGCTTCCGTTCAAGCTCTACGGCACGGTGTGGATCCTGATCATCGCCTTCGTGGTGCGCTACCTGCCCTATGGCATGCGCTACAGCTATACCGGCGTGCTGCAGATCCATAACGAGCTCGAGGAAGCCGCCAGCGTCGCCGGCGCCACGCCCCTGACCACGCTGCGGCGGGTGATCGCGCCCCTGCTGGCGCCCGCTATTTTTGCCGGCTGGCTGTTCATCTTCCTGCTCGCCGCCCGCGTGCTGTCGCTGCCGATCCTGCTCGCCGGGCCCAATTCGCAGACCATGGCGGTCGCCATGTTCGACATGTGGAGCAACGGCCAGGGCACCGAGCTCGCCGCCCTCGGCCTGTCCTGGACGGCGTTGATGACCGCGATCGCCTGCCTGTTCTATGTCCTGTCCCGGCGCAGCGCGTCGGACGCCTATAGTCAATGACAAGAGCGAAACACTCTGGAGGGAGCGCACCCATGTGGGGAACCGACAAGCCGGCAACCAGAAACAACAACGACAAGGTCGCGGCGCTGCTCAACCCGCGCAACGTCGTGATCCTCGGCGCCACCGACAAGCCGGGCTCCTGGACCACGCGGGTGTTCCGCAACCTGCAGCGCTACAACTTCCCGGGAAAGATCTTCCCGATGAATCCCGGCCGCGACACGGTGTGGGACGTCAAATGCTATCGTGGCTACGGCGAGCTGCCGGAGAAGCCCGACCATATCGTCGTGCTGGTGCCCGCCGCCGCCGTGCCGGCGAGCCTGCGCGAGGCCGCCCAGGCCGGCGCGCGCAGCGCCACCATCATCAGCTCGGGCTTCGAGGAGGCCGAAGGCGGCAAGGGCAAGGCGATCGCCGACGAGCTGCGCCGGGCGATCGAGGAGACCGGCATAGCCGTATCGGGGCCCAACTGCCTCGGCAATATCTCGGCCGCGGCCCATATGGTCACCATGCCCGACGACCGGCCGCAGCGCGTGGTGCCCGGCGGCGTCGCCATCATCGGCCAATCGGGGGGCTTGCTGATGGCGATCAAGCGCACGCTGGAAGAGCGCGGCTGCGACGTCGGCTATATCATCACCAGCGGCAACGAGACCGGGCTGACCAACGCCGACTACATCCGCTATTTCGCCGCCGATCCGCAGACCAGGGTCATCGTGTCCTATCTCGAATCGATCCACGACGCCGACGCGTTTCTCTCCGCCTGCCGTGACGCACGCGAGGCCGGAAAGCCGGTCGTGGTGATGAAGCTCGGCGCATCGGCGGAAGGACGAGCCGCCGCCATGGCCCATACCGGCGCGCTGGCCGGCGCCATGGAGGCGTTCGACGCGGTGGCGGGCGCGGCCGGCGTGGTGCGCGCGCGCAACATGGACGAGGTGGTCGAGCTGGTGGAATATTTCGTCTATGCGAGGCTGCCCAAGGGCGCCGGGCTCGGTGCCGTGACCTTCTCGGGCGGGTTGCGCGGCCTCTTGCTCGACGCGGCGTCGAACAATGGCCTCAAGTTCGCCGAGCTGGCGCCGCAAACCCGCGACAAGCTGTCCAAGATCCTCGGGGTGGGAAGCATCGTCGGCAATCCGCTCGATTCCGGGTTCGCGGCGCTGTCGAGCCAGCAGGCCTATCTCGATTGCGTCGAGGCCATGCTCGCCGATCCCGGCATCGATATCGTGCTGCTGCAGGAGGAACTGCCGCGTGCCCCCGAAGGCGCCGAGCGCAAGATCAGCAACCTGCGCGAGGTCGAGAAGATCGCGGCGCGCGGCGGAAAGCCGATCTCTTACGTCAGCATGATCTCCTATGGCCTGTCGGATCACAGCCGCCAATTGCACAGCGAACTTCCCCACCTGCCCTTCCTCCAGGAGCCCGATAAGACGCTCCGCACCATCCGCACCGTCACCGACTATGCCGCGCGCAAGGCGGGCGCTGCGAACGCCCCGCGCGCGACGGCCGGCAAGCCGCCTGCCATCGCCCAGCGCATCCGCAAGGGCGCTGGCCAGTCGAGCGATGCCCGCGCCCTGACTGAAGTCGAATCCAAGGCGCTGCTCAAGGCCTACGGCATCAAGCTGCCCAAGGAAGCGGTGGCCGAAAGCCCGGCTGCCGCCGCGCGCGAGGCCAAGGCGATCGGTTTCCCGGTGGTGATGAAGGCGATCTCCGAGGAGATCACCCACAAATCCGATGCCGGCGCCGTGCTGCTCGGCCTCGATTCGCCCGTCGCCGTGCGCAAGGGTTACGACACCATCCTGAAGAATGTCCGCCGCTACAGGAAAAGCGCCAAGGTCGATGGCATGCTGATCGCCCAGCAGGTCACCGGCGGCATCGAGCTGGTGCTCGGCGTGGCGCGCGATCCGGAGGTCGGGCCCGTGGTCATGGTCGGCAGCGGCGGCGTCAATCTCGAGCTCTACAAGGATGTCGCCTTCTCCATGCCGGTGACCGACGAGGCGACCGCCGACGCGCTGATCGGCCGTACCAAGGCCGCCAGGCTGCTCGACGGCTACCGCGGCGCCGGCCCCTATGACCGCAAGGCGGTGGTCAAGGCGCTGGTCGCGCTGTCGCGCATCGCGCTCGACCTCGGCGATGTCATCGAATCGATCGACGTCAATCCGTTCGTCGCCCTGCCGAAGGGCAAGGGCGGCATCGCGCTCGATGCGCTGGTGATTCTTCGCGGCGGAGACAAACGATAGGATGGCGAAAGTCGGCGGACCGCGTTACCGGCTCGGCGTCGATGTGGGCGGCACCCATACCGATCTGGTGCTGCTCGATGCCGAGACCGGCCGGCTTATGGTCGAAAAGGTATCGAGCACGCCGAAGAACCCGGCGCTCGGCGTGCTCGACGGCGTGGCGAAATTCATCGCCCGTGGGGTCAAGCCCGACGAGATCGGCTTCTTCGCCCATGGCACCACCATCACCACCAACGCGCTGCTGGAGATGCGCGGCGCCAAGGTGGGGCTGCTCATCACCAAGGGCTACCGCGCGGTGCAGGAAACCCAGAACCAGGCGCGCGACGGCAACCCGTTCGATTACTTCTACGAGAAGCCGACACCCATCGCGCCGCAAAGCCTGACCAAGGAAATCCCCGAGCGCTCGGACTATGCCGGCAAGATTCTGACGCCGCTCGACCGCGACGCGGTGCGCCGGGCGGCGCGCGACCTGAAGGACGCGGGAGTCGAATCCATCGCGGTCTGCTATCTCTTCTCCTTCATGAATCCCGCCCATGAGGAAGAGACGCGGCGGATCATCCTGGAGGAATTTCCCGGCGTGTCCGTCTCGATCTCGAGCGAGGTGCTGCCGCGCATCCGCGAATGGCCGCGGCTGTCGACCACGCTCCTCAACGCCTATCTCGAACCGGTGCTGGTGCGCTACATCGACCATCTCAGCAAGGGGCTGGACGAGGCGGACATCCACACCCACCAGCGCTTCCTGATGCAGTCGAACGGCGGCGTCATGCCCTTCGCCGCGGCGATCGCCGGCGGCAAGACCGTGCACACCCTGTTCTCCGGCCCGGCGGCGGGCGCCCAGGCCAGCGCCTATCTCGCCAAGGACGAGGCGGCCAGCGGACTGGTCACCCTCGACATGGGCGGCACGAGCTGCGACATCGCCTTCATCGAGGGCGGCGTGCCGCTGGAGGTGACCGAAGGCACCATCGCGCGGCGCCAGCTTGACGTGCCGGCGCTCGACATGACCACCATCTCCGCGGGCGGCGGCTCGATCGCCTGGATCGACAACGGCGGCTTCCTCACCGTCGGGCCGCAGAGCGCCGGCGCCGATCCTGGGCCCGCGTGCTACGGCCGCGGCGGCACGCGACCGGCCGTGACCGACGCCGACGTGGTCTGCGGCGCGCTCAATCCCGACTATTTCCTCGGCGGCGCGCAGAAGCTCGACGCGAAAGCCTCCCACGCCGCCCTCGAAAGCCATATCGCCAAGCCGCTGAAACTGAGCGTGCTGGAAGCCGCCGCGGGCATCCGCCGCATCGTCGACATGCGCATGGCGGACGAGGTGCGCGTGTTCGCCGCCAAGCGTGGCGTCGATCTCTCGACCTTCACCCTGCTGCCGTTCGGCGGCGCCGGCGCGGTCCATGCCGCCGCCGTGGCGGAGGAACTCGGCATGCGCCGCATCCTGGTGCCGCCACGCCCCGGCGCCTTCTCCGCGCTCGGCCTGCTCTGCACCGACGTGGTGCATGACTACATCCGCTCGGAGCTGCAGCCGCTCGCGGCGCTGACGCCGGAGCACGCCGAGGAAATCTTCCGCGAACTGGAAGGCAAGGCGCGCGAGGCGCTGAAGGCCGAAGGCATGGGTGCCGCCGAGGCGCAATTCCTGCGTGAGCTAGTGTTCTGTTCGCATCGGATGATTCCCAAAGCCGTGTCGGAATGCGA
>CAZOBN010000113.1:0-10519 GCA_964577835.1 uncultured Rhizobiaceae bacterium | reverse complement strand
TCCCCCTCGATGGGGGAGGGCCGGGGTGGGGGTGACTCTTGCTTCAATGATAGCCGGTACTGGCTGCGGCTTGTCAGCACTCTCGTCGGCCTGCTGCTAAGACACTGAAACGTAACGATTCTTTCACTTGCGTCGGTGTTATCCTTGCAGGCAGGATTTTTGCGATCACGTACGCTTCGAGGAGTGTGCAGATGCGTGTAGAGAGCCCGAAATCCGAGGATCAAGCCTTCGTCATGCAACTCAGGGGGTACCGGCTGGCCACCGCGGAGATCATCTACCACATGCCGGATCACCCCCATCTGCTGCAGAGCTTCGTCTGGCAGCAATACGACATGGCGCCGGACTTTCCGGTGCTGCACCGCTTCCTCGAGTTCTGGCGCAAGAATATCGAGGGCGCGATCCACACGGTGCGCGTCGCCAGCGTCGATCTCATCAAACCGGCGGAAATCCGCGCCCTGAACGGCGTGCTTCACCTGCATTGACCGGAGGGCAAGACGCCGCCGTGCAACCGCTGGGGCGCCCGCTTGATATAGTATAACGTCGAGAAGAACGGCAAAGAGCCGCTACTGGGCCGTTTGCCGCATTGCGGTTCGTATAATATTACACTAGGTTCGGCGGTCATCCCGGAGCGCCCCATATGATCGCACCTCTTCGCCGGCTGGTTCTCGGCCTCGCCCTCCTGCCGCTCAGCCTGCCGGTGCTGGCTGCCGAGCCGCCCAAGGTTGTGGCATCGATCAAGCCGCTGCATTCCCTGGCCGTCACCGTGATGGAGGGCGTCGGCAAGCCGAGCCTGCTGATGCGTGCGACCGCTTCGCCCCATACTTATACGCTGCGTCCATCGGACGCCCGTGCCCTCGAGCGGGCGGACGTGGTGTTCTGGATTGGTCCCGATTACGAGGCCTTCATGGCCAAGGCCGTGCGAGGACTGCCGCGCAAAGCCCGTGTCATCACCATGAGCGAGGCCGCCGACGTCGCATTGCTGTCCACGCGCGAGGGCGGCGTGTGGACCGAGGACGACGATCATGACCGGACGCACGGCGACGATGCCGAGCACGACATGCATCTGTGGCTCGATCCGACGAATGCCAAGGCCATCGCGCGGGCGATGGCCGCGACTCTGGCCGAGGCCGATTCGTCCAACGCCGAACGATATCGGGCGAACGCACAGGCTCTGGCGGTCCGGCTCGACACCCTGGACGCGGATCTTCGCGCGCGCCTGGCGCCCGTGGCGCACAAGCCCTTCATCGTGTTCCACGACGCCTATCAGTATCTGGAGAAGCGCTACGGCCTGACCGCGGCCGGATCGATCACCGTCACGCCGGATCGCACACCGGGTCCGCGCCGGCTGTCGGAATTGCGGCGCGCCATCGCCGAGCGCAAGGCGAGCTGCGTTTTCAGCGAGCCGCAATTCACCTCCGCCCTGGTCGGAACGGTGGCGAGCGGCACGCGCGCCCGCGCCGGCGTGCTCGATCCCTTGGGCGCGACCGTGCCCGAGGGAAAAGACGCGTATTTCGCGATGATGATAGCCATGGCCGACAGCTTCGTCGGCTGTCTCGGGCATGGCTCGTAGCCCGTCAGGCGAATTCGTCGCGGTCGGTTATTCCGCCGGCTGGCGCTGAACCACGACGGTTTCCGCGCGCTCGAGGGCGAGGATCGAATCGGCCACGTGGCTGACCGGCTTGGTGCGCTTGGCGAGCAGCAGGTAGAACACCGGCACGACGACCAGGGTCAGCAGGGTCGAGAAGGTCACGCCAGTGGCGATAACGATACCGACCGCCGATCTGCTCTCCGCGCCCGCGCCGGTCGCCAGAGCGAGCGGCAGAGCGCCGAATACGGTGGCGATGCTGGTCATCAGGATGGGCCGCAGCCGGGCGATCGAGGCGTCGGTCACGGCCGACAGGATATCGTGCCCAGCGACGCGCAGCTGGTTGGCGAATTCGACGATCAGGATGCCGTTCTTCGCCACCAATCCAACCAGCATGACCATGCCGATCTGGCTGTAAACGTTGAGCGTCACGCCGGTGAGCCACATGCCCCCCAACGCGCCCGTGACCGCCAGGGGCACCGAGAGCATGATGATGAACGGGTTCATGAAGCTTTCGAACTGCGCGGCCAGCACCAGGAAGACGATGAGCAGCGCCATGACGAAGGTCACGTAGAGCGAATTGCTGGTTTCCTTGAACAGGCGGGATTCGCCCTTGTAGCCGATGCGCACATGAGGCGGCACAACCTGGGATGCAACATTTTCCATGTACGTCATCGCCTCACCCAGCGTATAGCCAGGCGCCAGGGCGGCGCGCAAGGTGATCGAGCGCATGCGGTTCATACGGTTGAGCTCGCCCGACGCCGCGATGTCGGTCAGGGTCACGAGGTTGGCCAGCGGCACCAGCGCATCGCTACGCGACGAGCGCACATAGACATTGGCAAGATCCTGCGGCGAGACGCGGTCTTCCGAACGCGATTGCAGGATGACATCGTATTGCTCGCCGCGCTCGGTAAAGGTGGTGACGCGGCGGGAGCCCAGCAGAGTCTGCAAGGTCTCGCCGATGTCGCGCACCGAGACGCCGAGGTCCGAGGCTCGGTTGCGGTTGATATCGACGCGCAACTGCGGCTTGGTCTCGTCGTAGTCCGACGTGAGGTTGATCAGGTTGGGATTTTCGGCCGCGCGATCGAAGATGATGTCGCGCAGGTCGGCGAGTTCGTCATAGGTATTGCCGCTGATCACCATCTGGAAGGGCGAGTTGGAGCCGCGGCGGCCGAGTCCGGGCGGATTGATCGCCACCGCGCGGACCCACGGATTGTCGCGCAGCTTGGGCGTCATGGCCTGGATGATTGCCTGCGCCGAGCGGTCGCGCTCGTTCCACAGCTTGAGCCGGACCGAGACGCGCCCGTCGTTGACTCCGCCCAAAGCATTGCCAGACGACGAGGCCAGCACCGTGAAGATGCGGTCGGCCTCCTTGCTGTCGAGCAGCTTCATCGCCTCCCGCTCGATCTCCGTCAGGTGCTTGGTCATATATTCGACGCTGGCACCCTCCGGACCGATGACCTGGATGGTGAAGGAGCCGCGGTCCTCGAGCGGGGCGAATTCCTTCTTGATCGTGCCGAACAAGGCGACGGCAACGAGCGAGGCGAGCACCGCGACCGCCACGATGGTCATCGGATTGGCCAGCGCCCAGCGCAGGATGGCGGCATAGCCGCGGTTCATGGCTTCGAAGGCCGGCTCGGTGATGCTGTGCAGGCGCCCCTCGTCGTGGGGCGGCCTGAGCATTTTGGAACACAGCATCGGCGTCAGGGTCAGCGCCACGAGGCCGGAGAAGATCACCGCGAAGGCCACGGAGATGGCGAACTCGGCGAACAGGCGGCCGATGTTGCCCTCCAGGAACGCGATCGGCAGGAACACGGCGACCAGCACGAGCGTGGTGGCGATCACGGCGAATCCGATCTGGCGCGAGCCGCGCACCGCGGCGAGCAGCGCCGGTTCGCCCAGCTCCATGCGGCGATGAATGTTTTCCAGCACCACGATCGCATCATCGACCACCAGGCCGATCGCCAGGACCAGGGCCAGAAGGGTCAGCACGTTGATCGAAAAGCCCATCGCCGCCAGCACCGTGAAGGATGCGATGATCGACACCGGGATGGCGATAGTCGGGATCAGCGTCGCGCGGATGTTGCGCAGGAAGATGAAGACCACGCCGACGACCAGGAGCAGCGCGATGGCGAGCGCGTGATAGACCTCGTAGATCGATTCGCTGATGAAGGTGGATTCGTCGTAGTTGACCTCGACCTTCATGCCCGGCGGCAGCACGGAAGTCAGCCGCTTCATCTCCTGCCGGGCGCCTTCGGCCACCTCCAGGGTGTTGGCCTTGGACTGCCGCAGGATGCCGATGCCCACGCCGGGACCGCCATTGGCCCGCACGAACGAGCGGGTGTTCACCGCCGCCTTCTCGACCTGCGCGATTTCGCCCAGCCGCACCTGGTAGCCGGTCTTGTTGCGGCTGCCGACCACGATCTGGCGGAACTGCTCGGGAGTCTTGAGGCCCGATTCGGTGCGCACCGAGAATTCCCGGTCGGACGATTCGACGCGGCCCGACGGCAGCTCGACGTTCTCGCGCCGCAGCGCGTCCTCCACGTCCTTGACGGTCAGCCCGCGCGCCGCGAGCGATGTCTTGTCGAGCCAGATGCGCATGGACTGGCGCCGCTCGCCGCTGACGCGCGCCTCGGACACGCCGGGCACCGTCGCCAGCCGGTCGATCAGCACGCGCTTGGCATAGTCGCTCAGCTCTAGCGCGCTGTGGCGGTCGCTGGTCAGCGTGAACCACAAGATCGGCTGGTTGTCGGAGTCCGCCTTGATGACGATCGGGCTGTCGGCCTCTACAGGCAGATTGCGCGCCGTGCGGCCGAGCTTGTCGCGCACGTCGGCCGAAGCCGCCTCGATCTCGCGGTTGAGATAGAACTCGATATTGACCCGCGAGCGCTCCTCCTCGCTGGTCGAGGTGATCGTCTTGATGCCCTCGATGCCGGCCACCGCGTTTTCGATCACTTGGGTGACTTGGGTCTCGATGACTTCGGCGGAGGCGCCGCGGTAGGTGGTGCTGATCGAGACGAACGGCGGATCCACGTCGGGATATTCGCGCACGGCCAGCCGGTCGAAGGCGATCAGGCCGAAGATGACCAGGACCAGGCTGATGACGGTGGCGAAGACCGGACGCTTGATGGAGATGTCGGAGAGGACCATGAGGGCGACCCGCTAACCTTCGGCGACGGACTGGCTCGCCCGCACGCGGGTTCCGTTGCGTACCTTCTGGACCCCACCGACGACGACCTGATCGTCGGCCGATAGGCCGCTGAGGATCTCGACCGTGCCGCGCTTGCGCATGCCGATGCGCACCAGCGTGCGCACCGCGCGCTCGTCCTCGACCTTGTAGACATATTGCTCGGCGCCTTCCGGCACCAGCGCGGCTTCGGGAATCAACATGGCGCCCGGGCGCTCGGAGAGCGTCAGCTCGACCGTCATCAGCATGCCCGGCTTGATGCTGTTGTCCGCGTTGGAAACAATGGCGCGAATTTCCACGGCGCGGGTGACCGGGTCGATGCGCGAATTGATGGTGCGGACGGTGCCCTCGTAACGCCGCTCCGGATTGACGTCATTGCGCGCCTGAACCGTGCCGCCGACCTTGATCTTGGCGAGGAGAGTCTCAGGGACCGAAAAATCCAGCTTGATGATGCTGGAATCGTCGAGCGTGGTGATCACGGTGTTCTGGGTCACCAGGCTGCCGGGGCTGATGCGGCGCAGACCGAGACGGCCATCGAACGGCGCGTAGATCTGCAGGTCGGCCAGGCGGGCTTTGGCCACTTCGACTTGGGATTCCGCGGCCTGCAGCGCAGAGAGCAGTTCGTCGACTTTGGCGAGCGGCACATTGTTCGATTTGACGAGTTGCTGGGCGCGCTCGTGGAGCAGCCTGGCATTGCGCAACTGCGCCGTGCTGACCGCCAGGGTCGCTCGCGCCTCGCGGTCATCGATCTCGATCAGAACCTGGCCGCGCTTGACCATCTGGCCTTCTTCGAAATTGACCGAACGCACCAGGCCCGAGACTTTGGTGGTGATGGTCACCGCTTCGTTGGCATTCGCCGTGCCGATCGCCTGGAACTGATCGCTGACCGATCCGATCCTGACCTTTTCGACAATGACGTCCACGGCCCGGTTACCGCCGCGCGTGCTCGACGCGGTCGCCGTCGGGAGTTGCGAAATCGACAGGATGCTTTTGAAATACCAAGCCGCTCCGGCGCCCGCGGCAAATATCAAGAGACCGACGATCACGCGTGACAACATGGAATTATGCGCCTTCAATTGGGCAGACTTTCGCCTGCGAATGCTTCACCGCGAACCACTGAGAACGCCAGCGATCCTCCTTATTTTCCGTGTTCGCCGAAGGATGAGCAAAGCCGCGGCCCGCTCCTGCCGTCCGCCCAGCCCCATCCCCGGCTCTTCTTTTTATCGTTGGGTTCCGTGCGCTCGTATGCCCGCCGTGAACCAATCCAAGTCGTTTCAGATTATTATAATTTTATTGATTTTTCACCAACCGGCGGCCCCATTGTCGAAAAATTGAATATATTGGTGCGTCTTGTCATAAACAATCGGTCTTCGGGCAGCAAAAACGGTGGATCCCCTAAGGAATCCACCGTTTTTTACCCTCGGGGGACTGGTCTCGACCAGCCGGTTCAGGCTTGGCCGAGGAAACCTTTGACCCGATCCGGCGTCAGAGGCGCCCGGCGGATGCGGACTCCCGTGGCATCGAACACCGCATTGGCGATGGCCGCGGAGACCGGCCGGGTGGTGGCCTCACCGGCGCCCGACGGCTTCACATCCGGCCGATTGACCAGGACCACATCCACCACCTCCGGCGCTTCGGTCGAATCGAGAATCGGATAGCCGGCCCAGTCGGTGCTGGTGACCATGTTGTTGTCGAACTGCACCTCTTCCCACAGCGACCGGCTGGCCGCCTGCACCACATTGCCCTCGATGGTGTTGCGCAAGCCATCCGGATTGACGACCAAGCCGCAATCGTGGGCAACGGTGAACTTGCGCACCCAGATCTTGCCACTCGAACGGTCGACCTCGACCTCCGCGATCATCGCCACCGTGGTGCCGCTGCGCGAGGCGCCTTTCACGCCGGAGCGGGTCAAGGCGTCCATGGTCGGTTGATCTGAGCTAAAGCATCACATGAAGGGGATGCGATCCGCATCCCCTTTTTGTTTTCAGCAGCTTAAATGGAAGATTGAAGCTTGCTTCTGAGTGCAGCCAGGGCCTGCGGCTCGTCGATATCGACCAATACCCCATCGCCCGCCATGGGCACTTCGCACACCGCCTCGCCATAGGCGGCGATCAGCGCGCGGGCGCCGGTGTCGCCGGTCACCTGGCGCATCTCGGGGAAAAAGGCGCGGCCCCACAGCACCGGGTTGCCGCGTTTGCCGCCGGCGCTCGGCACGCAGATCGCGCGGCCTTCCAGCGGGTTGAAGGCGGCGATCAGCCGGTCGATTTCCGCCGCCGTCACGCGCGGCATGTCGCCGAGTCCGACCAGTGCGCCGTCCACATCGTCCGGCAGGGCGTCGAGACCGCGCCGCAGGGAGGTACTGAGCCCCTCCGCATAGTCCGGGTTCTCGACCACCGTGATGTCCAGACCGTTCAAGGCGGCCCTCACCCGCGCCGATTGATGGCCGAGGACGACGATCACCGGACGTGCCGCCGAGGCGAGCGCCGCCTCGACCGCGCGCCTGACCATCGGCTTACCGCCCACGTCGGCGAGCAGCTTATTCTCCGCACCCATGCGGCTCGAGCGTCCCGCCGCCAGGATGACGGCGGCGATCGTCGGGGCCTTGGCTGTGGCGGGGGGCGGCACGGCGGCGGCGCGCGGCAGCGGCCGCGAGGGAATGTCCATCAGCAGTCCGCCGACGCCCATGCCCTGGATGTCGCGTCCCGAGACCGGGATGCCGGCGAGCAGGCGCTGCAGCACCCAATCGAAGCCGTTGAGCTTGGGCGAGCGCGCGCAGCCCGGCAATCCGAGGATCGGCGCCCCGTCGGCCGCATGGGCGAGCAGCAGCAGGTTGCCGGGATCGACCGGCATGCCGAAATGCTCGACCGCTCCGCCTGACCGCTCGATGGCGGCCGGGATGACGTCGCGCCGGTCGGCGATGGCGGAGGCGCCGATGATCATCAGCAAGTCGCAGCCGATCGTCTTGGCTTCGGCGATGGCCTTGACCAGTTCGTCCACCCGATGGCCGACGCGGCGCTCGCCGGCCAGGCTGCTGCCGAGTGCCTCCAGCCGAAGACGCACCGCCTCGGTGGTCTTGTCGAGCACGGAGGGCTTGGTGCCCGGCAACAGGGTCTGGATCAGCACCGCGCGTGCCGGCTCGAACGGGGCCACGCGGATCAGCGGGCCGCCCTCGGTCGCGAGCCTGACGCACGCCTCGACTGCCGGTCGCGGCGCCGCATAGGGGATGATCTTGATGGTCGCGACCATCTGCTTGGCATCGACCTGGGCGAAGGCCGGCACCGTGGCGACGGTGATCGATTCGTGGATATGGTTGAGCGCGTCGATGCGCGCGGCATCGAGCACGACCAGGCCATGAGTCGAGGCATGGAGATTCACGCGGCCGGTGAAAGCCGCTCCCGCGGTCACCTGATCGCCGGCGAAGACATCGGCGATGCGCGCCGCCGCCTCGTCCTCGCCCATGTCGTCCGGGTCGAGCCGCGCCACCGTGACGGTGGCGATTCCGGCCTGACGCAGCGCGGCAAGGTCGGCATTGGTGAGTCGATGGCCCTTGTCGAACACGCGGATGCCCGCGCGCGTGCGGTGCACCAGCAACGCGCCCGCCGCCTCATCGAGCGGTATTTCGCCGAACTTCATGAGGCGCGCGTCATGCGGCGGTTTCCGTGCCGGCCGATTGGCTGTCAGCCACCTTGCCGCCCTCCTTGGCGCCCGCGTGCAGCATTGCGGTCATCTGGGCCAGGATCGAGATGGCGATCTCGGCCGGCGAGACCGCGCCGATGGCGAGCCCGACCGGACCGTGGATGCGCGCCAGATCGGCATCGCCGAATCCCCGCTCCTTCAGGCGGCTGAGGCGCGAGGCATGAGTCTTGCGGCTGCCGAGCGCGCCGATGAAGAAGCAGCGGGAGCGCAGCGCGGCGGCGAGCGCCGGATCGTCGAGCTTGGGATCATGGGTCAGCGTGACCACGGCGCTGCGCCGGTCCGGCGCGAAGGTGGCGAGCGCCGCGTCGGGCCATTCATCGACGAGCTTCACGCCGGGAAAGCGCGCCTCGCTGGCGAACGAGCCGCGCGGGTCGATCACGGTCACGTCATAGCCCGCCATGGCGGCCATCGGCACGAGCTGCTGGGCGATATGCACGGCGCCCACCACCGCGAGCCTTCGCGGCGGACTCAGCACATTGATGAAATAGCGCCGACCGGCCTCTTCGAAGGTGGCGCTGCGTTCGGACGCGAGCGCCTGTGCCGCCGCGCCACGCACCGGGCCGCTCAGCGCGAGCGCGCCGGTCGCGCCGCTCTCGCCCACCATCGCCTGCTCGCCGCTCACCAGATCGGTGACGAGCACGACCGGCTGCTTCGCGCGCGCGGCCTCAAGCACGGAGCCGACCGAGGGCTGGCCACCATCAAGCGCAGACACGAAAATCTCGACCTTGCCGCCGCAGGCGAGCCCGACTTCCCAGGCCTGCTCGTTGGTGATGCCGAAGCTGAGCAGCCGAGGCTTGCGGTCCTTGATGGCCGCGCGCGTCTCGCCGATCACCGCGCCCTCGACGCAGCCGCCCGACACCGAGCCGAGGAAATGCCCGGAATCGTCGGCCACCAGATAGCTACCGACCGGGCGCGGCGAGGAACCCCAGGTGTTGACCACGCTGGCCAGCGCCACGCCCTTGCCCTCGGCCCGCCAACGGGCGGCGGTTTCGAAAATGTCCTGGGTGCTCTCGGCGGGCTGCATTCGCGGGTTCCCGAGTGTTATATCTTTTCGAATATAGCGCATCCGGGCCGGCGGGAAAACCAGGCAAGCCTACGACGTCTGGGCGCTTCAGCCGGGCCCCGCAAACCTGCTATGGTGCGCGCCGTCAAGAACGCAGATTGGCTGCGCAAGTGTTAGAGGGGGAACAATGGAGACCCGGCGTCCACCGCGTAAAACCAAAGCCGCCAAGGCACCGATCAACCGCATCGAGCTCAAGGCGCCGTCCAAGAAGGGCTACGAGCAGATCCTGACGGCGGACGCCCTGTCCTTCTTCGCCAAGCTGCAGCGCAAGTTCGGACCCGAGCACGACCGGTTGCTGGCCCTGCGCAAGGAACGCCAGTCGCGGCTCGATCTCGGCGAGAAGCCGGACTTCCTGCTCGAAACCACGCACATCCGGGAAGGCGACTGGACCGTCGCGCCGCTGCCCGCCGACATCCTCGACCGCCGCACCGAGATCACCGGCCCGACCGACCGCAAGATGGTGATCAACGCGCTGAATTCCGGCGCCAGCGTATTCATGGCCGACTTCGAGGATTCGACCACGCCGACCTGGGATAACCTGATCCAGGGGCAGATCAATCTGCGCGACGCGGTGGCCGGCACCATCGGCTTCAGCGATCCGGCGACGGGGCGCGATTATGCGCTCAACGACAAGACCGCCGTGTTGTTCGTCCGCCCGCGCGGCTGGCACCTGCCGGAGAGCCATGTCATCGTCGACGGACAGCCGGCGTCGGGCTCGCTGTTCGACTTCGCGATGTATGTCTTCCACAACGCGCGCGCTCTCATCAAAAAGGGCAGCGGCCCGTATTTCTACCTGCCCAAGATGGAAAGCCATTACGAGGCGCGGCTGTGGAACGACGTGTTCGTCATGGCGCAGCAGGAGCTCGGCATTCCGCGCGGCACCATCAAGGCGACCGCGTTGATCGAGACCATCCTCGCCGCCTTCGAGATCGACGAATTCCTCTACGAGCTGCGCGAACATTCGGCCGGGCTCAATTGCGGCCGCTGG
>CAZOBN010000112.1:0-10532 GCA_964577835.1 uncultured Rhizobiaceae bacterium | reverse complement strand
AAGATTCCGCCCCAAGGAAGCGGTTGGCCAGGGGAGCAGCGCGCTCGCTGGTTTCGAACATTCGCTATGAATGTGTCGCAGATTTACGATACCGAAGGTCAAGAAGTGGACCTCGTTATCAAGCTCGAACAGAAAAGCGTTCAATGAACAGGGCCACGGAGCATGGCCCCGTGGCCCTGTATGTCGGCGGTTGGCTACCGCTACCTCTCATCCGGCTGCCACCGGAGGAAGGCAGGTGCACAGTGCGTAAACAACGCGCGTTATTAGCCTAAGCGGGACAGGCCGCGTCCTAGGGGTAGCCTCCCCTATGGCGTGGCCGTCGCCAGTGATATAGCAGGTGGTGTCTCAGTTTGGAATCACCAATGGCAGATGTCGAACTGGACCAGTTGAAACGCGCCGTCGAGGGTCAGCACGGCGGCAGAGCTACGTACGTGGCGTCGGTGCCGGTGGTGGAGACATTCAACGGCAAGACAGTATGGGACGGCACTGTGGCGGTGTTCGACCTCGACGGCTGCGCCAATGCCACCCGTGCCTATGCTTGGTCATCGCCGGTCGAGGGCAGTAAGAAACGCCGGTTCTTCGCCGTGCTCCACCTAGGCGGGATTAGAAGCCCACAGGATGCGGTGCGGGCGGCTATCGTCGCGGAGCACAAGACCGGCGATTCAAGATGAATGAGCAAGAGAAGCTCCGCGCTCAAATAGACGAACTGACCCACGAAATCCGTCAAGATGCGATCTATCGTCAGAAGGTCAAAACGGCACGAGAACGTGCGGAGATCATGGCGCGCATCAAACGCGCGGAAGCGAAGCGCCAAGAACTGCTAGAGCAACTAGAGGGACGCGGGTCAAATTAGGATACTACCAGCGGATTATTCGCTCACAGCCAGAAAGCCAACACGAGGCATGTCGATAGTGTTTCGGAACATCAACACCACGGATGCCGCTTTCCATCCCACGGCCTAGCCAGGCCTCGCGCTATCAACGCCAGCCCCAAATCGTCGCCATCGCGCTCTACGAGGACGAGAATGCGGCCGAACTGATCCACACCACGGTTCGGGTCCTGCCGGATGACCGTCTTTCCTTTTGCGAGCCATGTCCGCGTGAAGTCTCGCGCTTGGATGGCTAGCTTACGCTCGGCGTCGCATTTCCCCTCGATCTCGGGCGCATCAATATTCGCTATGCGGAAGGTCGCTCGAAACGTGTCTCCATCGTATGCGGAGAAGCCCCGATCGGCTGCTCTGGCCGCGCTGGTTATCAGGCAAAGGATGAGCACCAGGCGAATCACTCTACTTCACCGATGATCGGCAAAACCACGGCGCCCGTCGTCTTGATGGCGTTCATGACTTCGATGACGTTGGGCCGCTCGCTTGCCCAGTTCTCCTGATCGAAGCCTTTGTTCCGGCACAAAGCCCGACAAACTTGCTCAATCCATTCCGTGTCGTCCATTTTTGTTCCCCCCGCCGATACTTCCTTGTCGCCATTATCTCCGATCTCATAGTGGGCAAACGCAACTTCGTTTGGACGGAAGAGACCGCACTATGCATATGGCATGACTGCAACAGTTCCACAAAATAATGAATCTGAATCGGGTGCCCATCTACCGGTAGTGAGCCAGATCAGTTGGCCCACAACATTTTCTCTAGCCAAATCTCAAGATTATCGTGCAAGTAATTGACTTGTAAGACTCTCCGAAAAACAATCCACAGGAAAATAAGCGGGGGATGCGAAATGAGCAACACGCTCTATTTCGGCGATAATCTTGACATTCTTCGGGAATACATTCCGGACGAGAGCGTCGATCTGGTTTACTTAGATCCGCCATTCAATAGCCAGCTTCAGTACAATGTGCTGTTTAAAACGCCCACCGGGGACGGTGCGGCGGCTCAGGCCGGTGCGTTTCTCGATACCTGGAGATGGGGTGACGAGGCCGAATGGTCATTCCTCGAAATCATGCGGTTAGGCGGTGGCACGGCGCGCTTCATTGATGCCCTCAGGTCCGCTTTGGGCGAGAGCGACATGATGGCGTATCTCGTTATGATGGCGGTAAGACTCCACGCTCTGAGCCAGAAGCTGAAGCCAAACGGCTCCCTCTTTCTGCATTGTGACCCGACCGCGAGCCATTACCTCAAGGTTTTGCTGGATGGGATTTTCGGGCCAGACAAATTCATGAATGAAATTATCTGGCAGCGCTCCACGGGAAAGTCGCTCATGACGAAGCGTCTTCCCACCAATCACGATGTTATGCTCGTTTACGGAAGCGATGAGCGGGTGTGGAATAGTGATGAAGCGTTCCTCCCTTATGACGCAAACAATCTCTCTGAAAAGACGGCGGGGAAATATTGCAATATTGACGCCGATGGTCGTCTCTATCAGTTGGACAACCTGATTAATCCAAATCAGAACCGCCCAAATCTCACGTATGAATTTCTCGGCGTCACGCGCGTATGGCGGTGGACAAAAGATCGCATGCAGCGTGCGTATGATGCGGGATTAGTGGTGCAAACCGCCAAGGGGCGCGTGCCAAGGTTGAAACGTTACTTGGATGAACAGCGCGGCCTACCGCTCAGCGATTTATGGACGGACATTGCCCCGCTTAACTCACAAGCCCGCGAACGCTTGGGATATCCGACACAGAAGCCGCTCGCGCTTCTGGAACGGATTATCCGGTTGGCATCCTTGCCTGGACAAACTGTCCTAGACCCTTTTTGTGGCTGTGGCACTACGGTTGAAGCTGCGGAGCGCGCGGGTCGGCAATGGATTGGCATCGACGTTGCCGTCCACGCAATCAAGGTCATAGAAGCGAGGTTAGCCGAACGATTTAATGGCAAGACGAAATATAAAATGGAGGGGATGCCACGGGATATTGAATCTGCCATGAAGCTGGCGCAGAGGGACAAATATCAATTTCAGTGGTGGGCAAATTATCTTTTCAACCCTCATGCCTTACGCGAGCAAAAGAAGGGGGCAGATCGGGGCGTCGATGGAGAACTCTTTTTCCCCAACGGGCCAGGACGCCCGTGGGGCAGAATGCTGACATCTGTTAAGGGTGGCGATACTGTTGGGCCAGCAATGGTGCGGGATTTTCGCGGCGTACTTGAACGAGAAAAGGCAGAGGTTGGTTTATTTATCTGCTTACGAAAACCGACGCGAGAAATGACAAAGGAAGCCTCGTCAGCCGGTTTCGCTGATACCGTTCATGGGGATATTCCGCGATTGCAGATCGTCGCCATTGAGGATTGGTTTTCAGGAAAACGCCCAACACTGCCACCACTTGAACATCTACCCTCAGCAGCGATTTCTAGGGCGAACGAACGCGGCGGTGCTTCAGGTCGGAAGGTCGATGCAACGCAGCCGGAATTGCCGTTGAGCTTCATCGGTGGCAAAGCTGAGAAGGGGGTGACCCGCCATTTCAATCCAGGCATGGTCCGATCACAACCGGAAGCGCGCCAGAAGAAAATGGCGCTTTGACCTGCTGACTATTGTGCTCAAGAGACCGCACCAGAGCATTGCGCGAATCGTTCCGCTCGTGGCTAGCGGCGCAACCATCAATTAGGTCGTCCCGAAGCAGCCGTCCCTACACCCATCGCTAGCGCCAGCTCCATTTCCCGAAACAATCCCTCGGCCCGTTCGCGCATCAGCATTTTGATCCGTGCTTGATCGCGTCCGCGATAATCGGCAGGCCACCTGCTAACAGCAGCGAGAATCCAGGCCTTATACCCCGACAGCAAATCATCTCCATGCGGCTGCTGCCTGACACCATCCAGGATCGAACTTTGGAGAATCAGGAAGATCACCGCTAGGTCGGCGGCTGTCTGTTGTTGAACTTGTTCGCTCGCGTCCGAAACTTGCGTCGCATCAGGAGGCTTCATTTCACCACCGTTGACGATGTGCTGCTACCTGGAAACGCCGACGATCCGTAGTGCGGACGATTATCGCTTCGATCCTGGGTTAGCCTTCTATCAGCGAGCGACGCCGAAACGTTCTGGAAGAGACCGACGAGCGGTGAGAACGTCGGCTGCGCCCCGAGCACGCCGGCACGCGCCAAAGCGGCATTCGCCGCTGCGGTCGGGTCCGCCGTCGCGTTGAGCTGGTTCACGAGATCGGAGCGACCGCGCTCCACGTCGCCGCGCGCCTGATTCGAAAGCTGCAAGCCCTGGTCTTGGATCGCGCGGCGCTGGCGCTCCGCTTCCGTCTCGAAATCCTTGAACTTCGACGCGCCCTCGGACGAATTAAGAAGCCGCTTGCTATCGAGGGCATACACCAGGGCTTTCTTCGCCTTGGTGTATTGGTCCTCATACTGCGGCATCGCGTAGTCAAGATATTGCGCGCGGCGCGTGTCGTAGAACTTGTCATCGAACTGGTTGAACGTGTCCGTAATCCGGCCCATGCCAGTCGCAATGCGCGCTTGACGCTGCTCTTCGCGCGCCCGCGCCTCTGCCGCGCCGTTGTCTGGAGTTCCGCCGAGGCACATCTTAGGCATTCCCCATTCTATGATTGCCGGTAGCCATGAGCGCGTTCCGGCGGACAATCTCGCCGCTCTGACGCACGATTTCTTCCAATTCTTCGACTGTCATTTCGGACAACGGCTTTTCGGGAACGCCGTCTTTGCCGTCTGCCTTGATCGCAGTTGCAGCGACAATGCCGGCGCGGTCCAGAATGGTCTTTGCCGCCTCCACACGGACTTTGATCGGTGCGTTCTCGTCATCGATCACACGTTCAAGAAGATCGACCGCCTTGGTTGCGATCTTCCCCGAGATGGAGTGCCGGTTTGCATCTTCCACCGCTTTACGGACATGAGGCTTGTCAAGCAACTGCCGTCCCAACTCGCGGGCAGACTTTTCACTGTATCCGGCCCGACGTGCCGACTCAGCCGCATTACCGATGGCGCCAGGGCTGCTGGTGAAGTGCATTACGAAGACCTGTTGGGCCTCCGTTAGCTCCCGATGTCCAGCGTCGCTCGTGTCCATGTCTTCGTCCTGCAAAAAGGGGGGGCGCTGGCCCGCCGGGGGAGCGGACCAGCGCCAGGGGTTCAATTGCGAGGGGCCGGCACGAAAATCAGCGCGCCTCGCCAACCGGTTTGGCGCCGATGCCGAGCGAGAGCCTGGGGGAGGCTTTCGCCCGCGTGGCGATGGACCAAACGAGGGTTCGGTGCGGTGTGGCTGGTTTGGCTGAGGGTGGCTTGGGGGTGCATGGGAGTCCTTTTGGTTTGAAGTCTTGGACTGGTGCTTTTTCAGCCGCAGCGTGTCCCCCTCTAAAGAGGGGGGACACACGGCTGCGAGCTCAGAAAGACACAAAAATTGCAATTAACAAAATAAAATCAATTAGTTAGGAAATTTCGGCCACTCGAAAAATGCGCCGCTGCGCCGCTGCGTAGAAAAATCAATAGCTTAGACCACTTTTAGCCGTCGCAGCGCTCGCAGCCAGCGGTTGAACGGCCATGATCGGCACCACATCGACCGTGATCGGGCGCGGCGGGCTCGAAAAATCACGCATCGAGCAGAGCACTCTCCACCGCGAGCTTATGCGCGGCTCGGACCCGATCCCTCGACCATCCGGCCAGCTCCGGCGCCTTCAAGTTGTAGGGCTCGTGCTGGCCCGACCGCGCGATCTTGGCGCCTCCAGCTCTCGCGTTGCTCACCACAGCGGCCACTATCCGAGCATCGGCCAGAGGATCGGCCTTAGGCTTTGCTGTGACGGATGCCGCGTCGCTGGCTTCATGCGCCGTTTCGACACCAGCCGCCTCGGCAGCGGTCATTAGCGTGGGCGGCTCGACGGGCGCGTGAAGCTCTGTGTCCGGTGAATAGCCCAGCCGTAGCGGCCTTCTGAGCAGCTTTTGTGAACCCGGCAGGTTCGTCTTGGCGATTGCAAGCTCGCGCTGCTTGCCAACCTCATAGAGCGCCATAACATTTCGGGCGGCACCGCGAAGCTCGCTGCTTCCCTTCATGGCCTCCAGAACAGCTTTGGCCGATCCTACCGCCTTGCCCTTGTTCGTGTGATGGATGACCAGGACCGCGCAATCCTTCTCTATGGCAAATTTCCGCAGGCGGTTGGCAAACTCACGCATTGATGTCGTATCGTTCACCTGCGGACAAAACGCTGCCGCCGTGTCGATGATCAGCAGAGCCACATCAAACTCACTCGCTGCTGCCAGCGCAGCTTTGAAATCCCCATAGTCCTCGGCAAGAGGAATGAGCCTTTCAACGGGCTCGCGAAGGCCCTTCTCCAATTGATCCAGCCGCTCGTTGATGATCGTTTCTGGGTCTTCACCGGACAAATAGACGGCATAGCGTTTGCTATCCTGCTCCAACGTAGGAATGCCGCAGAAGGGCACACCGAGGGCCGCGCAGGCTGCCATCTGCAAGACGAGAGTGCTCTTGCCGATGCCGGACGGGCCGACAAGAACCGAAACCATCTTTTTCGGAAGTAAGCCGTGTATTACGAACTCGATTTTTTCGGACGGCAGGAAACGCCGGATACGGGTTCGGAAAGCGCTGGCATTACCTCCGCTCTCTTTCCACGCATTGGTGATCCTCTGAAAGTGTTCTGCGTCGATCTTGAGTCGATCTATCACATCGCCGATGGCCTCACCGCCCTTGGCTACGGGCGCAGCGCCGAATCGCGAAATGATAGGATAGGAGTGATTGTCGCGATCTGCCCAATCGCAAAAGCCGCTTTCCTTTCGGGAAAGGAGCATTTTTTGATTTCTAAAGCCAATCGACTCCAACAAATCGTTGGCCATATCAACGCAACGCTTCGGTAAAGAGCATAGTGCCATGATGATCTCTTCATGAGCACGTTTGACGACGGCGCCGCTAGCCCCCAAAGCCGTCAACAACATCATAATCTGCTCGCGCTGCGTCTCCCACGCGGCACGTCTTTGTTTTCTCCTGGCGTGTTCCTCATCGAGCAACTTTAAGTGTCTGGGACGCCACCCTTGAAAATCGCGGTAACTCACAGACATGCTGCGCCGCGCTCTTTCATCATGGCGATGCATGGCATCCAGATGCCGATGCTTCAGATTTGGATACACTCTCCAAAGATAGCACTTGGCTGACCAGTCAAATGACGGATCATCCTCATAATCATTTACGATCAGTTCCGGATGGAGACTTTCTACTTCACCAAGATAGGAGAGTGCCTCCCCCAAGGTAAAGTGTTCCTCCACTCCGAATACCCACCCCCCTGGTTCTATGGTGCATGATAGAAGAACCGAATCATCATCCGACATCGGCGCTTCCATCACGCAGCCCTCTTTTTCGGCCGACCGCGACCGCGAGCCGGCTTGGGCGCCTCGTGATCGCGTTCCCGCGACTGTAGCCACGTCACCAATGCTTCGCGGCGATACATCGCTTTGCGGCCGACCTTGATGCGTGGCGGTCCCTTGCGGAGTGCGCTCCAGTTACGAAGAGTGGATACTTTCGTGCCGAGAAACTCGGCAGTTTGTTTCTCACTGAGAAATGCGTCTTCGATCACCATGGCCTTGCTCGACTCCTTGAAGATCGACGCTACAACCGCAATGTGCGGTTGGCGTCGCGGATCGCACCATGGCGAAACCGTCTGATCGTGTCAGTCGGAACAATTTGGAAATTCCTCCGACCCGAGGTTTTGCGGATCGCGCGAATTTTTGTGTGAAGGCCTGGATGGGGCTTCCGCAAGCGCGATCGACTACCCCTGGAGGGGTATATGGGTAGGGGCTGCGCCGGTGGGATGGCATCCGTCACCTTGCTTCGTTTGGGCCGAAGCAATACGATCCGTCCTATGGACGAAATGACCAAAGCCAAGCTGATCGCGCTGCTCAAGAAGGCGCAGATAATATCCCGTTCGAACGCGCCGCCGACAGTGAAGACGCGGTGGGCCGGTCTGGCGAAAGCGATCAAGGCGGACCTGGCTGACATTGACAAAGCGGACGGCAACTCCGCCGGCAAAGCCTGAATGCGCGAAATGCCGCTGAATCGCGAACATCCGTCAGTTTTCAGAATCCATGCCGTGAGAGCGCGGCCCCTAAGCAGCTCGCAAGATGGTCCGTTTTGCGGACTGATATCCGTCCTTATAAAAATCAATGACAGATACGCAGTCCTCTGTTCATGCTTGCTCCATCGTCAATCTCACGATGGAGCATTTTCCATGAAAGCCTTCTACGTTTACGAGCCGAACGCCTATGTTTCGGAAATCGATTTGTTTCGTGCTGAGCGCGTGCCCGCAGAAGAATGCGAGGTCGTGATGGCGCCGGACGACACGTCGCAATTGTATCGGGTCGAGCGCGACGATCTTACGGACATAACCACCCATGATTGGAAAGCTGCACGCGACGCTTTCATGGAAAGCGCCCGCCATGATCAATACGCGCGGCTGGTTCAAATCAACGTCATCCGTTGAAATAGCGCACCTGAGCTGTGACGGACACAGGACGGACACGGAACAACCCGCGCCTTCTAAGGCCCTCTGACATACTCGTAAGTCATTGATTGAATGGTGCCGGCTGAGGGACTCGAACCCACGACCCCCTGATTACAAATCAGGTGCTCTACCAACTGAGCTAAGCCGGCGCCGTGACGGGCAGGGACGCGATGTCCCGCGGCGGCGTTTTAAACCCGGGGGACTCGCGCGTCCAGTGTGCCCGGAGAATCTTGCCGCCGCATTACCATTTCGTCGTCAGCGTCCGCCGCGGCCCGGTTGCCGCGCGCCAGTTCGTGTTACGCTTTGCGTGCCAGCTCATAAAGCGCGACCGCGGCGGCGGCCGAGACGTTCAGGCTCTCCATGCGCTCCGAGATCGGCAGGCGTACGAGGATGTCGCAATGGTCGCGCGTCAGCCGGCGCAGGCCTTCGCCCTCGGCGCCGAGCACCAGCGCCACCTTGCCGGTCATGTCGGCGGCCGCCAGGGTCTGGGGTGCCTGGCCGTCGAGCCCGGCGATCCAGAAGCCCGCCTTCTTCAGGTCCTCCAGGGCGCGGGCGAGATTGACGACGCGCACCAGCGGCACGATCTCGACGGCGCCAGAGGCCGCCTTGACCAGGGCGCCGGTTTCCGGCGGGGCATGGCGGTCGGGCCCCAGCACCGCGTCGGCGCCGAAGGCGGCGGCCGAGCGCAGGATGGCGCCGACGTTCTGCGGATCGGTGACCTGGTCGAGCACCAGGAGCACGGATTTTTCCGCCTCGGCGGCGCGGTCGAGCACGTCTTCGAGGGCGACGTCGGTGAGCGGCTCGGTGAGCAGGGCGGCACCCTGATGGACGGCGCCGGGCGGCAGTACCCGGCCGATGCCGTCGCGGTTCGTCGCCTCCACGGCGATACTCTCCAAAGCATTGGAAACGCTGGCATCGCCCCGCAGGGCCTCGGCCGCTTCGTCGCTCAGCAGCAACCGGTGATGGCGCCGGCGCGGATTGGCCAGGGCGGCTTTCACCGCATGCAGGCCATAGAGCCAGACCTGGTTGCGCCCCGGCCGGCCCGGGCGGGCGGGGGCCGCCTCGGCACGCGGCTCGGCCGCGCGTTCCGCGCCAAAAACCCGTTCCGAACCCCGCTCGGGACGTGCCATGGAGCCGCCGTGGGAGTCCTTGTTGAAGGAGCCTTTGCCGATGGCTTTGCCGAAGCGGGGCCCACCTTCGCCGTGGGCCGATCCCTCCCGGGTGACGGGCTTTTTGAAAGGGGGCCCGGCTTCGCCGTGGGCGGGCTTTGCCGGTTTGCCATGACGAAACGGCCCCTTGCCGGGCCGCTTGCCGAAGGTTGGCCTGTCCTCGCGCGGCGCCCCTTCACCGCGCCCGAAGGAGGCCTCGCCACCGCGAAAGGAGGGGCGGCCGGCGGGTTTACCATGGCCGGCTTTGGCGACACGCGGTTTGGGGCCGCCTTTACCATAGGACGGCCGGTCGGAGAAGGAGCCGGAGGTTGAAGGGCCCGAACGGTCGGAACGGGAGGACGGGCGGCCGGAAGGGCCGCCGGGGTGCTTGCGCTTGGCCATGATCGTCCTTATATTCCGTTCCTCAAAACAAGTTGCAAGCTCTCTTCTCGCCGCTCCGAACGGACGGGCGCGCAGGGCCGCTATGCACTTGATTTGCGGTTGACATTAAAAGGTAAATCCTCATAGTGCGCACTCCGTTCCGCCAGCTTGTCACGTGGCAGCGGAGGGGTTGCCGAGTGGCTAAAGGCAGCAGACTGTAAATCTGCCCGCGTCAGCGTTCGAAGGTTCGAATCCTTCCCCCTCCACCACGCGGCCGCGGCGCCGGCTGGAGTATCGGGAGGCGGCGGGATCGGTTGGGCGCAAGGAACGGAAGGATTAACGAATAGGGCCGGATCAGGCGGGTGTAGCTCAATGGTAGAGCTCCAGCCTTCCAAGCTGGCTACGTGGGTTCGATTCCCATCACCCGCTCCAATCCCTCACCGGGCCCGGCCCGGTGTCGAAGGAGCGGAGTCCGATGCAGGATCCACAGCCGACTGATCGACGCGTTTCACCGAGACCACTTCATCTAACGACTCAATCCTCAGGACTGACAAATGGCCAAGGAAAAGTTTCAGCGGACCAAACCGCATTGCAACGTGGGGACGAT
>CAZOBN010000111.1:0-10542 GCA_964577835.1 uncultured Rhizobiaceae bacterium | reverse complement strand
GCCGCAGTTGGAGCAGCTCGAAATTTCGAGGTAGCGGTCCTGGCCAGGCAGCCAGACTTCGAGATCGTAGGTCTTGCGCGCGGCAAATCCCATGTCGCCGGCGCACAGGGTCATGACCCGGTAGGGCAGCCCGAGGCGCTGCAGCACCATTTCGGCGCAGCCGGTCATGCGTTCGTGTTCCGCGTCGGATTGCTCCGGCGTGGCGATCGAGACCAGCTCCACCTTCTGGAACTGGTGCTGGCGGATCATGCCGTGGGTATCCTTGCCGGCGGCACCGGCTTCTGCGCGGAAGCTGTGGGTGAGCGCCGTGAACCGCAGCGGCAGATCAGTGTCCTCAAGAATTTCCTCGCGCACCAGATTGGTCAGCGGAACCTCGGCGGTGGGAATGAGCCAACGGCGCTCAAAGTTCTCAGTATTTTCCTTCAGTTCTTTTGGCACTACATCGCGCGCAAAATTCTCAACATAGCTTTGTAGTTTTTCTTTAACACTCCGGAGCAAATCTGAGAAACCACTTGCCCCAGAGATTGGTGCCTTCTCAAGCTGTTCAAGTGCTTGCCAAATCTTGTTCTGATTTTCAGTAACTATGAGAGCATCCAAACCCGTTTTGAGTTGGCCGGTGGTTTGCGTAGGCACTGAGAATTTTTCAGAAGCGCCTAGATAGTCGCTAATGCTAGTCGCAAAGCCACGCTCAATTTCCAGGTGTAAATGACTCTCAAGACTTCCTAAGAAACGTTCCTCACGGAGTAGTTTCGTTTCAAACAAGTCATCCTTGAACTTGGGCAACTGACCTGTTCCAAAGAGGGCTTCATCACGCACTAGAATCGGCGGACTCACCTCACGATAGCCATGCTCGCCGGTCTGCAGGTCGAGCATGAACGCGCCGAGCGCGCGCTCCAGCCGGGCCAAGCCTGCCGTGAGGACGACAAAGCGCGCGCCGGACATCCTGGCGGCGCGCGCGAAGTCCATCATGCCGAGGCTTTCGCCGAGCGCGACATGGTCCTTGGGGGTAAACGCGAAATTCTTCGGTCCGCTCCATCGCCGCGTTTCGACATTGGCGGTCTCGTCCTTGCCGGGCGGAACGTCGGCCGCGGGCAAATTGGGAATCTCGGCGAGCCGCTTGTTAAGCTGCGATTCGATTTCGGCGGCCTGGGCTTCGGCGGCGGCCTGGTCGTCCTTGCTGCGCGCCACCGCGGCCATGATGTCCGAGGCGTCCTCGCCTTTGGCTTTGCGCTGGCCGATTTCGCGCGACAGGGTATTGCGCTCCGCTTGGATGCCCTGGGCGACGGTCAGCGCCTTGCGGCGTTCCGCGTCGAGCGCGATCAGCGCCTCGGCGACTGGCGGCTGGCCGCGACGCGCGAGCGCCGCGTCGAAGGCGCTGGGATTGTCTCGGATGGCTTTGATGTCGTGCATGGTTCTTGGTTGTCCCGGCCGTCCGACACGGCGCGTATCGGCGGTGGGTCTTATACGGTCAAGGCCCCGTCCCGTCCACAGCGCCGTGGCAAGGAGCCGGAGGGGAACCCAATCAG
Source organism: uncultured Rhizobiaceae bacterium (assembly GCA_964577835.1). Lineage (GTDB taxonomy): Bacteria > Pseudomonadota > Alphaproteobacteria > SMXQ01 > SMXQ01 > CAVVYA01. The sequence goes on along the minus strand of CAZOBN010000111.1, from coordinate 9,016 downwards.
GGGAGGTCCGTCGGCTGCACGCTGCTGCCGGTTCCTGTCATTTCGGCTTCCTCGGCAGCCTCCTGGGCGGCGCGGTGGCGCTCGATCATCCTGATCGACAGGATCGATATCTCATAGAGCAGATACATCGGAATCGCCAAGGCGACCTGGCTGAACACGTCGGGTGGCGTCAGCACGGCGGCGATCGACAGCAGAATCACAATGGCGTATTTGCGCTTCGCCGCGAGCGACTTCGAGCTGACGATGCCGACGCGGCCGAGCAGCGTCAGCAGGACGGGAAGCTGGAAGCACAGCCCGAAGGCGAAAATCAGCGTCATGACGAGCGATAGATATTCGCCGACCCGCGCCTCGAGCTGGATCGGCAGGCTGCCGTCGATGCCGGGCGTTTCGAAGCTCAGGAAGAATTTCCAGGCCATCGGCATGATGAAGTAGTAGACGAGCGCCGCGCCGAGCAGGAACAGGACTGGCGTGGCGGCGAGGAACGGCAGGAATGCCTTCTTCTCGTGCCGGTAGAGCCCGGGCGCCACGAACATCCAGATCTGCGCCGCGATGACCGGAAACGCCAGGCACAGGCCACCCCACAATCCGATCTTGACGTAGGTAAAGAAGGTTTCGGTCAGGCTGGTGAAGATCATGCGCCGGCCTTCGCCGAGCGCGTCGGCCAGCGGCTGCACCAGGAAGGCGAAGATGTGCTCGGCGAAGTAGTAGCAGACCAGGAACGCGACGAGCAGAGCGGCCATCGAATAGATCAGCCGGTTGCGCAACTCGATCAAATGGTCGAGCAGCGGCATCTTGTTCTCTTCAGGATTGTCGCTCACGATGCGGCCTCGCCCGGCCCACGGGGCGTGCCGACGGCGGGCGTCGCCGCGGCGGGGCCGGTCGTCTGAGCCGCGGGCTTGTCCGTGGCCGGTGAGACGGGCAGGCTCGCCCCCTCATCCGAAGGCGTCGGTGGCGCCGGCGGCGGCAGCGAAGGCTCGAGCGGCGCACCGATGTTGGCGAGATCGGATACCTGGCTCTTCAGGGCACCGTCCGGATCGATCGCCTTCTCGATCTGGCGCATCGGATCCATGCGGCGAATCGCCTCGGCTTCCTTGCGCACCTCGTCGAGGCCGGACTGGCGCGACATCTCTTCGAGTTGATCCATGAACACGCGCGACATGCCACGGGCGCGCGCCACCCATGTTCCCAGCTCGCGCATGACCTTGGGCAATTCCTTGGGGCCGATGACGATGACCGCGACAACGGCGATCAGCGCCATCTCCGTCCAGCCGATATCAAACATGACGCTTCATCGCTCGCGATCCAAAAAGCTCCGCCCCTACTCCACGCGCGGCGGCACAATCAGCTTTTCGTCGCCGAATCCTTGTCGGTCTTGGTCTCGCCGGGCGCCGGGCGCTGCTGCGTGACAGGCGGCGGCTCGACGGTGGTCGGCGGCGTATCGCCGGGATCGCTGATGCCCGCCTTGAAGTTCTTGATGCCCTTGGCGACGTCGCCCATCACCCGGGGCAGCTTGCCGGCGCCGAAAATAATCAGCACGACGATCAGAACAAGCAGGACGTGCCAGATGCTGAGACTCATGGCGCGAGGCTCCACCGCGGTCGGAAAGGCGGGATAATGGCAGGTTCCGGCCCGTGCCGCAACCGAACGGCTGCCGGCAACCTACTGCTTCGCCTAGGATTTCCCGCCGGATGCGGTCTTGTCCTGGGCCCTGGCGTCGCTATTGGCCGCTTCCGGCGCGGCGACGCTGCTCTGCTGGGTAACGCCCGGCGAGTCGGGCGCGTCCTTTTTGTCACCGTCCTTGTCACCAGGGTCGGCCATGCCCGCCTTGAAGTTCTTGATGCCCTTCGCGAAGTCGCCCATGACCTGGGGCAGCTTGCCGGCGCCGAACAGGATCAGCACCACCACAAGCACCACGATGACGTGCCAGACGCTCAGGCCCATGTCTCAGACTCCTTTATACGACGCGCGGAAATCATCGCAGAACGGCCATCCTTCCGCAACCGCGAAGGACCGGCGCCATCGGCCAATCAGTGGGAATTACTTAAGTCCCTTTTAGGTAGGGCTTGCCGTCCTTAATCGCGATGCCTGGTCAGGATCGCGGCCGGCGCATGGGCATGGGCCTTGGAGTAGCGCCCGGTCTCATGCTGGGCGATCCATAGGTAGAAAAAGCATATGCAGCGCAGCCCTTGAGAATCTTGGACGGGTTTTTGACGCCGAAGGTGTGAGTGCGGCCGCCTTTGCCTTCCGCCGCACCGCTGCCTTCATATTTCCAATTCTCAGCCGTCAAGTACACGACGTCCACGCGCCAAATTACAACCGGGTGGCCCGGTTTAATCGACTCCGTCGTGTCCACCAGATACCGCCAGACGACGTAAAATCCGGGATGGTTATAGTGGGATTGGATGGCCCATGCGCGCTTGCTGCCCTTTGATTCCAAAGCTTGCTCTGGCGGCGGATTGATCTTGCCGTTCAGTGAGAGATCGGGGAACCGCTGGGCAGAAACGTCCGAGTGTTTGTGCTTCTTGTATGGGCTTACAGCGTGGAGCGCCTTCACTCCAAATATGCCGATGATGGCGCTAAAGACGTTGGGCTGTTCGAGATAAATCTCGATCAGGTCAGCGGTCTGCTGTTCAACGTGCGCGACTGCCTTTTCGATGTGAATTGGCTTGAGGTCTTTTGGTAGTGGCAACCGTTCCCCCGGACGCATCCTTTGGGACATACCGGGCCAGCGCCGGAATCGCCTTGAATGCCTTCGTAAAATACGCGGAATCCTTCTCGATACCAATGCTGGAATAGCCGATGGCCGCCGCTGCCGCCACCGTGGACCCACTGCCCATGAAGGGGTCCAGAACCACACCTTTCCCCAAGGGAAGTGCTGCGCGGACAAGCTGGCGCATGAAGGCTTGGGGCTTGAGGGATGGGTGATTGATGATCTCCCGTTCGCCGTTCCGGGCGGTCGCGGATTGGATTACATCGGAAAACGGGTCCGTGCCGGATACTCGCCGGAGACCGCCTGTTCCCCATTTGCGCAGATTGTCTTGGACGCGCCCTTCGCATGGCTTTCGGAAAAGCCCCCAAGGCTCCCACCCTGACCGCGGCATAACCGAAACGTCGGGAAATTCCTCGTGCGCGTTTTTCGGTCGGTCGCCACCGCGAAGCGTTTGCACCAGGCGGATAATTTCGCCGCGCTTCTCGAATCCGGCCTCCATCATCGGCACATAGACGTATTGTGAGAGCAGCGGGTTCGTCGCGATCATCACGTGCCCGCCAGGAACTAAAACGCGATGCGCTTGCTCGGAGAATTTCTCAAAAAATAAGCGCAGCGCAGCTATGTCCGCTTCGTCTAAGACTGTGAACCGAGGAAGAGGGCTGCGTTTACACCCGTCGAAAGATGGTGGGATACGCCAGACGCCGCCGCGACCCTTGCGCAGCTTGGCCTTTTCTACCTCTGTGTATTCCTTCACGCCGTAGGGCGGGTCCGTCACAATCGCATGAATCGAATTTGCGGCTCGGGATGCCATCCACGTAAAAGCATCGCTATTGAATATCGCGTAATCCCCAAATTTCGCGGTCGCTTCAAGTGCGATCTTCGAGCCTTTCTTATTCGGCGTGTAATTCAGAACCGTATCAGTGATCCGGTCTAGCTGCGGAATGTAAAGGGTCATAGCAGCCTCATGCCGTCAAATCGCTATAGGTTAGTCGCGGCCCGATGGAAGCCGTCATCAAACTCGCCAGCCGCTCCAAAGTATGCCGTTTCACATCGCCGTCATTCAAGCGAAACGTAAATCCACTGGCGTTTTCCCTACGGTGCCGCGCCCGGCCCGGAGTTTTTTTCCGGCGTGTTTGACGCTGTCCTTTCCACCGACGTAAGTTTCGTTAATCTCAACGATGCCTCGCAGAACGGTTAGGTCATTGCCACAAGCCTCGCGGATGCGCTGGAGCACAAACCAAGCGGACTTCTGCGTGACGCCGATCTCCTTGCCAAGTTGTAGGCTGGAAATGCCCTTGCGGGGCGTCATCAGCAGATACATGGCGTAAATCCACTTGTGGAGCGGCACATGGCTGCGCTCGAAGATAGTGCCAGTCCGCACGGTAAAATCGGCCCTACAGGCGTTGCAGCGGTAAAAGCCGTTCTTGCGTGGCGTAATCCGCTTGGCCTCCTGACATGCTGGGCAAAAGGCTCCGAATGGCCAACGGCGGGCCTCAATATAGGTCCGCGCCGATTCCTCATCGGGGAACAGTTTGAAAATCTGGTTGGTGCTGATAGTGGATTTGCTCATATAGCCGCTTCCCTCGGATAGTAGATAACTACCTTTTAAGGTGCGGGAGTCAAGTATATAATTCCTCAATCGTGATGATTCCAGGGCGCTAAACCGAGTCGCCGGTCTTGGCCGGCGGGCATTCGGCATAGGGCGTCGCCGGCCGCTGGCTGTGCGGATCGGCCGGGAAGACGAAGGCTTGGGCGCGGTCGAGGGTGACATGCACCTGGTCGCCGACCTTGGGCATGGTGCGGCCCGGAACGCGGCAGTGGAAATGAAGATGGCTGCCTTCGAAATCGCCCAGGCAGAGATGCAGGAAGCTGGCGCGCCGCAGCATGCGCACGGTCAGGACATGGGCCTCGGCGGCGCCTTCGGGCGCCGGGGTGCCGGCAGCCGGCGTGATGCGCAGCGCCTCCGGCCGCATCAGCACCTCGACCCGCATGCCGTCGCGCAGGCGCGGCGCGGCGACGGGCCCGAACGGCGTGGACACGGTCTTCTCCTTCACCGTGCCTTCCAGACTGTTGGTCGAGCTGAAGAATTTGGTGACGAAGGCGTTGGCGGGCTTGCTGTAGAGCTCGATCGGATCGCCGGTCTGTTCGACGCGGCCGAGGCACATGACGGCGATCTGGTCGGCCATATACATGGCTTCCTCCGGATCGTGGGTGACGATCAGGGTGGTGGTGCCGCTGTCCTTGACGATGTGCAGCGTTTCGTCGCGCACCTGGCTGCGCAGGCGCGAATCGAGTCCGGAGAACGGCTCGTCGAGCAGCAACAAGCGCGGCCGTGGCGCCAGCGCACGCGCCAGGGCAACGCGCTGCTGCTGGCCGCCCGACAGGGTGTGGGGAAAGGCATCCTTGTAGGCGCTCATGCCGACCTGATCGAGCACCTCGCGGGCGCGGTCGAGGCGCGCCGCGTTGCCGCCGCTGTGCAGTCCGAACAGCACGTTGTTGAGCACCGACAGATGGGGAAACAGGGCGAAGTCCTGGAATACCATGCCGACGCTGCGCTCCTCGGGCGGCACGTGGAAGGCCGGAGCCGCGACAACCTGGCCGTTGAGCAGAATGCGTCCGCTCTGCAATTCCTCGAGTCCGGCGGCGAGACGCAACGCCGTGGTCTTGCCGCAGCCGCTCGGGCCCAGCAGGCACAGGATCTCGCCCGGCCCGGCGCTCAGACTGACGTTGTCGAGCACGCGCACGCCGTCATAGGCGTGACTCACGCGCTCCAGCACCAACACATCATGGGACACGACGCTTCCCAACCCCTGCTCTACTCGTCGCCCGCTCCGGCCGCGTAATCTTCCCGCACCGGCGTTTCGCGCGTGCCGGGGCGTGAGCGGGCGATCGCCAGCGACAACAAGATCACCGGAACGATGCCGACCAGCACGATGGCGAGCGACGGGCTTGCCGCGTCCGCCAGCCTCTCGTCGGACGCCAATTGATAAGCGCGGATCGCCAATGTGTCAAAATTGAATGGCCGCAGCAGCAGCGTCGCCGGCAATTCCTTCATCACGTCGACGAACACCAGGATGGCGGCGGTCAGCAGGCTGCCCCAGGTGATCGGCAGATGAACCCTGAGCAGCGTCGTGAGCGGCCGCGTGCCGAGGGTGCGCGCCGCATCGTCCATATGGCGCGTGACCTTCCCGAGACTCGCTTCCACGGTGTTGAGCGAGATCGCCAGGAAGCGCACCAGATAGGCGAAGATGACAGCGAAGATGGTGCCGCTGAGCAGCAGGCCGGTGGAGATGCCGAAGCGCGCCGTCATCCACGCGTCGAGCCAATTGTCGAAGGCGGCGAACGGAATCAACACGCCGACGGCGATGACCGCGCCGGGCACCGCGTAGCCCATGCTGGCGATGCGCACCGCCATCGACATGCCGCGGTTCGGCCGCATGCGCAGCCCGTAGGCCATAGCCGTGGCGACGATCACCGCGGCGAGCGCGGCGGCGGCGGCGAGCAGGAAGCTATTGACGGCGTAGGACAGGTAGCGTGCATCGACGATCCGCGCGGCGGTGTCGACCGACCAGCCGAGCAGCACCGCCGCCGGCACCAGGAACCCGAGTAGAATCGGCAGGAAGGCAGCGAGAAACGCCAGCGCGGCCGATATGCCCTGCAACCGGAAGCGCGGCAGCTCGCGGTAGCGGCTGGTGGTGTGATGCACCCGGCCCCGGCCGCGCGAGATGCGCTCGAACGCGATCAACGCGAACACGAACAGGGTGAGGATCGCCGCGAGCTGGGCCGCCGCCGCCGGCTCGCCCATGCCGAGCCAGGTACGGTAGATGCCGGCGGTAAAGGTGCTGACGCCGAAGAACTGCACCGTGCCGAAGTCGTTCAGCGTCTCCATCAGCACCAGGGCCACGCCGGTGACCACCGCCGGACGCGCCAGCGGCAGGGCGACATAGAAAAAACAGCGCCACGGCCCGCTGCCGAGCGTGCGGCTGACCTCGAGCACGCAGACCGACTGCTCCAGGAACGCGGCGCGCGCCAGCATGTAGACATAAGGGTAGAGCACCAGCGTCATCATGGCGATGGCGCCGGGCAGGCTGCGGATATGGGGGAACCAGTATTGGCCGTAGGACCAGCCGAAGCTGTCGCGCAGCAGGCTTTGTACCGGACCGGCCGCATCGAGCAGACCGGTGTAGGTATAGGCGATCACATAGGCCGGCATCGCCAGCGGCAGCAACAACGCCCATTCGAAAACCCGGCGCCCCGGGAAGCGGCACAGGGTGACCAGCCAGGCGGTGCCGACGCCGATCACCAGGGTGCCGATTCCGACGCCTCCGGCGAGCGCCAGCGAATTGCCGATGTAGCGCGGCAGAACCGTGGTGGCGAGATGGTGCCAGATCTCCTTCGTCGGCACGAAGACGTAGGACAGCACGACCAGAATCGGCAGCGCGATCAACGCGGCGGCCACGAACGAAAACGCCGTCCATCCGTCGAAGCGCCGGACGCTGCGCAGCGCCGATACGCGGCGTGGCAAGATCAAAGTCGGGACGGTCATGTCCTGTCGTCTACCTCACGCGCCGAGCGAAACGCGAGGGCGCATTCGCGCCCGCGCCGGAAAAAACGAGGGCGCACCGCGCCCTTTCCAGCGAAAAAGAGAGGGGGACGCGGCGCGTCCCCCTCTCGCAGGGCAAGCTAGCCAAGCGCGGTGGAAGACCGCTCCGTTGGAGCGAGAGCCACGGAAAGGACGACACCTAAATTGCCCCCGATCGCTTGTGGCTCACTTCCAATTGGCGCGGTCCATCAGCCGCACGGCCTCGGCGTTGGTCTTGGCGAGCACGCCGACGTTCAGCGGATCGCGCTTGAAATCCATGCCCCAGGCCGCGATCACCGGAGAGACCGGCACGCCCGGCACGACCGGATACTCGAAATTGGTCCCGGCGAACACCTGCTGCGCCTTCGGCGACGCGAGGAATTCGAGGAACTTGATCGCGTTGTCCTTGTTCGGCGCGTAGCGGGGGACACCGCCGCCGCTGACGTTCACGTGGGTGCCGCGATCGTTCTGGTTCGGGAAGAACACGCCGACCTTTTCGAAGCCCTTCGGATTGTCCTTGATCAGATGGCCGAGATAATAGGTGTTCGAGATGGCGATATCGCCCTCGCCCGCGACCAGCGCGGCGATCTGGTCGCGGTCGCCGCCCTGGGGCGGACGCGCCATGTTGGCGACGATGCCCTTCGCCCACTCTTCGGTCTTCTCGACGCCGTGGACCTGGATGAGCGAGGCGACGAGCGATTGGTTGTAGGCGTTGCCCGAAGAGCGGATCAGGATCTTGCCCTTCCACTTCGGATCCGCGAGGTCCTCGTAGGTCGAGAGCTGCGAAGGATTGACCCGGTCCTTGTGATACATGATGACACGGGCGCGCTGGGTGAAGCCGAACCAGTTGCCGTCCAGTTCGCGCAAGTTCTCGGGGATGGCCTTCTCCAGCACCGGCGACTTGATCGCTTGCAGCAGGCCGGCCGCCTCGGCGCGGCCGATGACGCCGGCATCTTCTGTCAGGAACACGTCGGCCGGGCTGTTGAGCCCCTCGCGCTGCAGCCGCTGGATGAGATCGCTGCCCCCCGCCTGGATGACGTTGACCTTGATGCCGGTCGCCTTGGTGAAGTCCTTGTAGAGTTCCTCGTCGGTCTGATAGTGGCGCGAGGAATAGAGGTTGACCTCGGCGGCCTGCGACGGCGCCTGGGCCGTGGTGGCGAGAAGCGCTGCCGCGCCGAGTGACGCACCGACGAGGGACTTCCAGAAACGGACCATCATGATCTCCTTTGGGGGGGACGGCTGTTCTTATCTCGACTTTGTCAGAAATGCGAATGCATCGCAATTCCAGTTGCCATTCTCTAGTCCCGTTCCGGAGCAAGCAAAACAACTTTATTTATCGGAGAGATAGTCAAAAATTCTATGGCTGGAAGCCCCAGGGACTGAAAGTTTTAAGGCTCAAGGTTGCGCCCGATGGGACCTGTCCGGCCTTGATCTGGGTCAAGCCACGGCTGGCAAGGGCAGCACCTAGTACTTGGAATCACCGATGCCTGCATCACCCCCCACCCTCACCCTCCCCCACAAGGGCGGAGGGGATTCGCAATGTTGCTCGATAACGTCCCCTCCCCCTCCCGCGCCCGAAGGGGCGCAACAATCAAGAGTGGCGGGCGAACGCCCGCCGGGATGGGGGAGGGCCGGGGTGGGGGTGACTCCTGCTTCAATGATAGCCAGTACTAGTGTAGCGATTCTAACGCTTGTTTTGCACGGGCGACCTTTTGAAAGATTTC
>CAZOBN010000110.1:7936-10655 GCA_964577835.1 uncultured Rhizobiaceae bacterium | reverse complement strand
CGATGATCCGGCGCTGGGCGCGCTCCATGAACACGATGAAGCCGATGACCGCGATCACCATCACGATGATCACCACGATCAGCACCGCCGACAGCGCGCCGGTGCGACCGAGCTCGAGAGTCTGGACCATGGCCGAAGGCAGGTTCGCCACGATGCCGGCGAAGATGATCAGCGAGATGCCGTTGCCGACGCCGCGCGCGGTGATCTGCTCGCCGAGCCACATCAGGAACATGGTGCCGCCGACCAGGGTGATGACGGTGACCAGCCGGAAGAACATGCCCGGATCGTGCACCGCGGCGCCCTGGCTCGAGGTCATGCCCTCGAGCCCGACCGCGATGCCATAGGCTTGGACCGCCGCCAGAACCACAGTGCCGTAGCGCGTGTATTGGTTGATCTTGCGCATGCCGGACGGGCCTTCCTTCTTCAAGGCTTCGAGCCTTGGAGAGACGCTCGTCAGGAGCTGCATGATGATCGCCGCCGAGATGTACGGCATGATGTTGAGCGCGAACACCGTCATGCGGCCGAGCGCGCCGCCGGCGAACATGTCGAACATGCCGAGAATGCCGCCCTGCTGCTGGCGGAAGATATCGGCCAGGACGGCGGGATCGATGCCTGGAATCGGGATATAGCTGCCGATGCGATAGACAACCAGCACCGCGAGCGTAAACCACAGGCGCTTCTTGAGCTCCGTGGCTTTCGCAAATGCGCCAAAATTGATGTTCGCGGCGAGCTGCTCGGCAGCTGAGGCCATACCGTCGACTCCTTACGGCAATGATGGTGCCGTGTGTTGGGACGCCTTAGCCGGCCGCGTCTGCCTCGGCGGCAGGCCTCTTCATCTTTGCCGCCGCCTTCGCGGCCTTCTTTTTCATACCCTTGGTCTCGATGACGGGGCGCTCGGCCTTGGGCAGGATCGCGACCTTGAGCGAGCCGCCGGCAGCCTCGACCGCCGCCTTGGCGGCAGCGGACGCGCCGGTCACCTCAAGAGTCAATTTGGCCTTCAGGCTGCCATTTGCAAGCAGGCGCACGCCGTCGCGCGTATGGCGCACCAGGCCCGCGGCCTTCAGCGTGTCGATGGTCACCGGCTTCGACGCATCGAGCGTGCCGGCATCGACCGCCTTCTGCAATCGGTCGAGGCTGATCTCGGCGTAGGTCTTGGCCGAGACGTTGTTGAAGCCGCGCTTCGGCATGCGGCGATGGATCGGCATCTGGCCGCCTTCGAAGCCCTTGATGGCCACGCCGGTGCGCGCCTTCTGGCCCTTGACGCCCTTGCCCGAGGTCTTGCCGCGGCCGGAACCGATGCCGCGACCGATGCGGCGGCGCGACTTGCGAGCGCCCTTATTATCGGTAATTTCGTTCAAAAACATGGTCTTACAGTCCTTATTGCGAGCGATGACCGAAGCCGGCCGGCGCTGTGCGCTTAACCTTGCGTCTCAACGCGGAGGAGATGCGCAACCTTGTCGATCATGCCGCGGATCGCCGGTGTGTCCGGTAGTTCGCGGGTGCGATGCAGCTTGTTCAAGCCGAGGCCGATCAAGGTCTCGCGCTGGTCATGCTTGCGACCGATCGGGCTGCCGATCTGCGTCACCTTGATGGTCTTCTCTGCCATGATACGCGTTCCTTATTCCTGGGCCGCGGCGGCGGTGGCGGGGCGTCCGAGGATCTCGCCGACCTTCTTGCCGCGGGCGGCGGCGACCATGCGCGGCGAGCGCAGGCTCTTGAGCGCGGCGAACGTGGCTTTCACCATGTTGTGCGGATTCGAGGTGCCGACCGACTTGGTGACGATGTCCTGGATGCCGCAGGTTTCGAACACGGCGCGCATCGGGCCGCCGGCGATGATGCCGGTGCCGGCGGGCGCCGCGCGCAGCACGACGCGGCCGGCGCCGAAGCGGCCCTGCACGTCGTGATGGAGCGTGCGACCGTCGCGGATCTGGATGCGGATCATGTTGCGCTTGGCGCGCTCGGTCGCCTTGCGGATCGCTTCGGGAACCTCGCGGGCCTTGCCTGAGCCGTAGCCGACGCGGCCCTTGGTGTCGCCGACGACAACGAGCGCGGCGAAGCCGAACCGCCGACCGCCCTTCACGACCTTCGCAACGCGATTGATCGAGACGAGCTTATCGACGATATCGCTGTCTTCGCGGTCTTCGCGGCCGCGGCCGCCTCGTTCTGGTCTACGTGCCATTCGTCAGCCCTCTAAAACTTCAGGCCCGCTTCGCGGGCAGCATCGGCCAGCGCCTTCACGCGGCCATGGAATAGATATCCGCCGCGATCAAAGACCACGTCCGTGACACCGGCCTTGGTCGCGCGCTCGGCGATGAGCTTGCCGACTTCCGCGGCAGCGGCCTTGTCGGTGCCCGACTTCAGGCGCGACTTCAAGTCCTTGTCGATGGTCGAGGCAGCCGCCAGCGTCTTGCCCTGGGTGTCATCGATGACCTGGGCATAGATGTGCCGACCCGAACGGAACACGGTCAGCCGCGGACGGCCGCCGGCGTTCTGCCGAATCTGATGCCGGACGCGAGTCTGGCGACGAGTGAAAAGATCCTTCGCGGTGAACATGGCTCGGTCCTACTTCTTCTTGCCTTCCTTGCGGAGGATGGTTTCGTTTTCATACTTGATGCCTTTGCCCTTGTAGGGCTCGGGACCGCGGAAATTTCGGATCTCGGCGGCGGTCTGGCCGACCTTCTGCTTGTCCGCGCCCTCGATCGTAATATGCGTCTGATCC
>CAZOBN010000110.1:6450-7926 GCA_964577835.1 uncultured Rhizobiaceae bacterium | reverse complement strand
GGCTCGGGCTTGCGGTAGCCGCGGATTTCCGCCGCGACCTGCCCCACCTTCTGGCGGTCGGCGCCGGAGATGGAGATCGCCGTCGGCTTTTCGCACTTGATGGTGATGCCGTCGGGAATCGCATAATTGATGTCGTGCGAATAGCCGAGTTGCATGTTCAGCTTCTTGCCCTGCACGGCAGCGCGATAACCGACGCCGTTGATCTCGAGGTTGACGGTGTAGCCCGTCGCGACGCCCTTGACCATGTTATTGATCTGGTTGCGCGCCATGCCCCACATCATGCGCGAGCGCTTCGACTCGTCGCGCGGCTTGACCCACACATTGTCGCCGTCGAGCGACAGCGCGACGTCCGGCGCGAACACCATGCTGAGTTGGCCGAGCTTGCCCTTGGCCGACACCTGCTGTCCGGAGACATTCACGGTGACGCCGCTGGGTACCTTGACCGGGTTTTTACCGACACGCGACATGACTTTCTCCTCGCGGGCCGCTTACACGGCCCTCGCTCCTCGTTCCGTTAGAACACCTGGCACAGGACTTCGCCGCCGACATTGGCGGCGCGCGCCTCGCTGTCCGACATCACGCCACGCGGCGTGGACAGCACGGCGATGCCGAGCCCGTTGTAGGGCCTGTGCAGGTCTTTGATCTTCGAATAGACGCGCCGGCCGGGCTTCGACACCCGACGGATCTCGCGGATCACCGGCTCGCCTTCGTGATACTTCAACTCGATTTCGATGCCCGAGATGCCGGGCTCGATCTCGGTCGTCGAAAAACCACGGATATAGCCTTCCTTCTTGAGCACCTCGAGCACGTTGGCACGCAGGCTCGACGACGGGCTGCTCACCTTGGGCAGCCGGCGGTGCTGGCCATTCCGGATACGGGTCAACAAATCGCCGATCGGATCGGTCGCGGACATTCCCTATTCTCCTTTACCAGCTCGACTTGACCATGCCGGGAATCTGCCCGTTGGAGGCGAGATCCCGCAGGGCCATGCGCGACAGCCGGAACTTCCGATACACCGCGCGCGCGCGGCCGGTCATATCGCACCGCGAGCGGACCCGCACGGGCGAGGAATTGCGCGGCAGTTGCGCCAGCTTGAGCTGGGCGGCAAACCGCTCCTCCGCCGTGACCGTCTTATCGAGCGCGATCGCCTTCAAACGCGCGCGACGGCCGGCGAACTTCTTCACAAGACGAATGCGATGCTTGTTCTTCTCGATGGCACTGGTTTTCGCCATTACGAGACCTCCGTTTCCAAATTCAATTGACGAACGGCATGTCGAAGCCTTTGAGGAGCGCCTTGGCTTCCTCATCGGTTTCCGCCGTCGTCACGATGGTGATGTCCATGCCGCGGACCTGATCGATCTGGTCGTAATCGATCTCCGGGAACACGAGCTGTTCTTTGAGGCCCATGGAATAATTGCCATTGCCGTCGAAGCTATTGCCCGGCACGCCGCGGAAGTCGCGCACGCGCGGCAGGGC
>CAZOBN010000110.1:0-6440 GCA_964577835.1 uncultured Rhizobiaceae bacterium | reverse complement strand
GCGATGTTGATCAGCCGGTCGAGGAATTCATACATGTGCTCGCGGCGCAGGGTGACCTTGCAGCCCAGGCGCATCTTCTCGCGAACCTTGAAGTTCGCGATCGCCTTGCGCGCGTGGGTCACGATCGGCTTCTGGCCCGAGATCGCCGTCAGGTCGCTGACCGCGGCGTCGACCTTCTTGCCGTCCGTGGTCGATTCGCCGACGCCCATGTTGATGACGATCTTTTCGATCTTCGGCACCTGCATGGGATTCGTGTAGTCGAACTGCGACATCAGCGCCGCCTTGACGACGTTGTCGTAGTGCTGCCGCAGGCGCGGCACATACTTCTCGCCGTTGCTGCCCGTGGGCTTGCTGTTGCTCTTCGGCGCCTTGGGCGCCGCGCCGGTCTCGGCGCTCTTGGGTTTCTTTTCAGTGCTCTTGGCCATGATCGCGTTCCTTAGATGTCGATAACCTCGCCGGACCGGCGAGCGACGCGCACTTTGCGACCAGCTTCCATGACCTTGAACCCGACGCGGGTCGGCTTGCTGGTCTTGGGGTCGACGAGCGCGACGTTTGAGACGTGAATCGACAGCTCTTTCTCGATAATGCCGCCGCTTTGACCCGCGCTCGGGCGGCTGTGGCGCTTCACCACATTGATGCCCTGCACCAGCACGCGGCTTTCCTTCGGAATGACGCGCAGAACGGTGCCGGACTTGCCCTTGTCGCGGCCGGTGATGACGACGACGTTGTCGCCCTTCTTGATCTTCAATTTGCTAGCCATGTCGTCCTCGGCCTACAGCACTTCAGGCGCAAGAGAGATGATTTTCATGTAGCCCTTACCGCGCAGCTCGCGGGTGACCGGGCCGAAGATGCGGGTGCCGATCGGCTCGCCCTGCTTGTCGATCAGCACCGCGGCGTTGCGGTCGAAGCGGATCGCGCTGCCGTCGGCCCGGCGGATCTCCTTCGCGGTGCGCACAATCACGGCGCGCTGCACCTCGCCCTTCTTCACGCGGCCGCGCGGAATGGCGTCCTTCACGCTGACCACGATGACGTCGCCGACATCCGCGGTCTGACGGTGGGAGCCGCCCAGCACCTTGATGCACTGCACCCGACGGGCGCCGGAATTGTCGGCGACTTCGAGGTTCGTCTGCATCTGAATCATGGCATGTTGCCTTTCTTACTTAAGCGTTCCAGCGATTACTGAGCATCGCCGGCAATGACTTCGAAGCGCTTCCTCTTCGAGATCGGACGGCACTCCTGGATGCGCACTGTCTGGCCGACCTTGCAGGCATTGGCCTCGTCATGCGCGGCGTACTTCTTGGAGCGCCGGATGAATTTCTTGTAGACGGGATGCATGATGCGCCGCTCGACCTGAACCACGACGGTCTTGTCCATGGCGTCGCTGACGACGGTTCCCTGCAGAATACGCTTCGGCATCTTGCTCTCTCCTTAGGCCCGTGCGGACTTGTCGCCGAGCACCGTCTGGATGCGGGCGATGTCGCGGCGCACGGCGCGCACGCGGGCGGTGTTCTCGAGCTGGCCGCTGGCCTTCTGGAAGCGCAGGTTGAACACCTCGCGCTTGAGGGCCACCAACTCGGTCTTGAGCTCGTCAGGTGTCTTGGTCTTGAGATCTGTCGGTTTCATCTCAGGCCTCCACCGCCTGGCGCGTAATGAACTTCGTCTTGATCGGCAGCTTGGCCGCGGCGAGGTCGAAGGCTTCCTTGGCGACCGCCGCCGGCACGCCGTCGATCTCGAACATGATGCGGCCCGGCTTCACGCGGCACACCCAGTATTCGGGCGCGCCCTTGCCGCTGCCCATGCGGACTTCGGCGGGCTTGGTCGAAACCGGCACATCCGGGAACACCAGCACCCACACGCGACCCACGCGCTTCATGTGGCGGGTGATGGCGCGCCGCGCCGCCTCGATCTGACGGGCCGTGATTCGCATCGGCTCCATGGCTTTCAGTCCATGGGCGCCGAAGTTGAGCTTCGTGCCACCCTTGGCCAGGCCGTGGATGCGGCCCTTGTGGGCCTTGCGGTATTTCGTGCGCTTCGGACTCAGCATATCTCAGACTTTCTCGTTCGATCGCGGGAGGCGCGGATCAGCGCGCGACCTGCTGCTCCATGACCCGCTTGTCCTGGGCCATCGGATCGTGGGCGAGCACTTCGCCCTTGAAGACCCAAACCTTGACGCCGCAGGTGCCGTAGGTGGTGAACGCCGTGCCGCGGCCGTAGTCGACTTCGGCGCGCAACGTGTGCAGCGGCACGCGCCCTTCGCGATACCATTCCACGCGGGCGATTTCCGAGCCGCCGAGGCGGCCCGAGCAATTGATCCGGATGCCCTGGGCGCCGAGGCGCATGGCCGACTGCACGGCGCGCTTCATGGCGCGGCGGAACGCGACGCGGCGCTCGAGCTGCTGCGCGATGTTCTCGGCGATGAGCTGGGCATCGATCTCCGGCTTGCGGATCTCGACGATGTTCAGGTGCACCTCACCCTTGGTCATGGCGGCGAGCTCGGCGCGCAGCTTTTCGATATCCGCGCCCTTCTTGCCGATGACCACGCCCGGACGGGCGGTGTGGATGGTGATGCGGGCCTTCTTCGCCGGCCGCTCGATGACGATGCGCGACACCCCGGCCTGCGCCAGGCGCTTGCGCAGCACCTCTCGAATCTTGATATCCTGGTGCAGCAGGTCGGCATAGTCGCCCTTCGCGTACCAGCGCGAATCCCAGGTGCGATTGATGCCGAGCCGAAGCCCGATCGGATTGACCTTCTGACCCATTAGGCTGTCTCCTCGCGCTCGCGCACGATCAATGTCAGATTGCTGAACGGCTTGACGATTCGGGCGCCACGCCCGCGCGCGCGGGCGTGGAACCGCTTCATGACCAGCGCCTTGCCGACGCTCACCTCGGCGACATAGAGCTTGTCGACGTCGAGCTGATGGTTGTTCTCGGCGTTGGCGATGGCCGACTGCAGCACCTTTTTCACGTCGCGCGCGACGCGGCGGTGGGAAAAGGTCAGCTCGGCCAGGGCCGCGCCCGCGTTCTTGCCGCGGATCAGGCCGGCGACGACGCCGAGCTTGCGCGGACTGACGCGGATCGTGGCCGCCTTGGCCATCGCTTCGTTGTCCGCCACGCGGCGGGGTTTTGCTTTTTTGCTCATCGTCTTTAAGCCTTCTTCGCCTTCTTGTCCGCGGAATGGCCATGGAACGTGCGGGTCGGCGCGAACTCGCCGAACTTGTGCCCAACCATGTTTTCCGTGACCAGAACCGGCAGGAACTTGTGCCCGTTGTGGATGCCGAAGGTCAGTCCAACGAACTGCGGGAGAACCGTCGAGCGACGCGACCAGGTGCGGATGACCTGATTGCGGCCCGAAGCGCGGGTATCTTCCGCCTTTTTGAGGAGGTAACCGTCGATAAACGGACCCTTCCATACAGAACGTGCCAAGACCGTTCTCCTCTACTTCTGATAGCGGCGGCGGATGATCATCGCATCCGACGGCTTCTTTTTACGGGTGCGAGCGCCCTTCGTGGGCTTGCCCCAAGGGGTAACCGGGTGACGGCCGCCGGACGTCCGGCCTTCGCCGCCACCATGCGGGTGATCGACGGGGTTCATGGCGACGCCGCGCACGGTCGGGCGGACGCCCAACCAGCGCTTGCGGCCGGCCTTGCCGATATTGATGTTCTGCTGATCCGGGTTGGACACCGCGCCGATGGTGGCCATGCAAAGCTCGGAGACCAGGCGAACCTCGCCGGACGACAGGCGGAGCTGCGCGTTGCCGGTGTCGCGGCCGATGAGCTGGGCATAGGTGCCCGCCGAACGGGCCAATTGCCCGCCCTTGCCGACCTTCATCTCCACATTGTGCACGATGGTGCCGACCGGGATCGCCTTGAGCGGCATCGCGTTGCCCGGCTGAATATCGACCTTCTCGCCCGAAATCACCTTGGCGCCGGCGGCCAGGCGCTGCGGCGCCAGGATGTAGGCCTGCTCACCGTCCTCGTAGCGCACGAGCGCGATGAACGCGGTGCGGTTGGGATCGTACTCCAGACGCTCGACGGTCGCCGGCACGTCGAACTTGCGACGCTTGAAGTCGATCATGCGATAGCGTCGCTTGTGACCGCCGCCCTGATGGCGCACGGTGATGCGGCCGGTATTGTTACGGCCGCCCTTGGAGCGTACGCCCTCGGTCAGCGCCTTGACGGGCTTGCCTTTCCAGAGCGCCGAGCGATCCAGCAGCACGAGCTCGCGCTGGGACGGCGTGGACGGTTTGTATGTTTTCAGAGCCATGACCGTTGTTCTTCCGCTCAGACTTTCGACGTCACGTCGATGGTGTTGCCGTCCGCCAGGGTGACGATGGCTTTCTTGGTGTCGGATCGCTGGCCGGGATGACCCCGGAACAACTTCACCTTGCCCTGCTGACGCAGGGTGTTGACGGCCGTCACCTTGACCTTGAACAGGCTCTCGACCGCGGCTTTGATCTCCGGCTTGGAGGCCTGGAGCGGCACGCGGAACGTGACCTGGTTATGCTCGGAACCCTGGGTCGCCTTTTCGGTGATCACCGGGGTGAGCACGAGATCGAATTTGCGGCCCTCGCCGACCTTCACTTGCTTAGCGCTCAGACGGCTCATTTCAGTCGGGCCTCCAGCTGCTCGACCGCGCTCTTGGTCAGGACCAGAACGTCGCGGCGGAGAATGTCGTAAACATTGGCGCCCTGGCTCGGCAGCACATCCACGTGCGGGATGTTCGCCGCGACGCGGACGAGATCGCCATTGGGCTCGGTGCCGTCGACGATGAGGACCGACGACCAGCCGTTGTCGCGCAGGTTCTTGGCGAACGCCGACGTCTTGCCGCCCGCGCTCTTCGCGTCGTCGACGATGATCAGCTTGCCTTCGGCCTGCTTGGCCGACAGCGCGGTGCGCAACGCCAGGCGGCGCACCTTCTTGGGCAGCGAATAACCGTGGTCGCGCACGACCGGGCCGAAAATCACGGCGCCGCCGCGAAACTGCGGCGAACGCAACGAGCCCTGGCGGGCGCGGCCGCCGCCCTTCTGCGGGAACGGCTTCTTGGTCGTGCCCTGGATATCGCTGATGCCCTTGGTCTTGTGGGTGCCGGCGCGGCGCTTGGCCAACTGCCAGTGAACCACGCGAGCCAGGATATCCTTGCGCTGGGGCGCGCCGAACACATCGTCGGCGACGTCGATCGAGCCGACGTTCTCGTTCTTGAAATTGACGACGTTGAGCTTCATCGCCGCTTACTCCTTCTGCTCGCCGGCCGGCTGTTCGCCAGCGGGCGCATCGCCAACTGGAGCTTCTGGGGCGGGTTCGGCTGCCGCGGCGGCGCTGCGCAGGGCGGCCGGAAACGGCAGATCCTTCGGCGCCGCTTTCTTCACGGCGTCCGAGACGAGCACGTAAGAGCCATTGGCGCCCGGCACCGCGCCGCGCACGAAAATCAGCCC
This sequence comes from uncultured Rhizobiaceae bacterium, assembly GCA_964577835.1. Lineage (GTDB taxonomy): Bacteria > Pseudomonadota > Alphaproteobacteria > SMXQ01 > SMXQ01 > CAVVYA01. The sequence continues at coordinate 1,009 of CAZOBN010000110.1, read as the reverse complement.
GCGCTCGACGTCGGTCGAAACGATCTGGATGTTCTGGGTGGTGACGCGGTCCTGGCCGAGATGGCCGGCCATCTTCTTGCCTTTGAACACCTTGCCAGGATCCTGGCGCTGACCGGTCGAACCGTGACTGCGGTGCGAGACCGACACGCCGTGGGTGGCTTCCAGGCCGCGGAAATTGTGGCGCTTCATGACGCCGGCAAAGCCCTTGCCCTTGCTGGTGCCGATCACGTCGACCTTCTGCCCGGCCACGAAGTGGCTGGCGACGATCTCGGCGCCGACATCGAGCACGGCGTCGTCGCTGACGCGGAACTCGACCAGCTTGGCCTTCGGCTCGATCTTGGCCTTGGCGTAGTGGCCGCGCACGCCCTTGCTGACGTTCTTCACCTTCGCCTTGCCGACACCGAGCTGCAGCGCGGTATAGCCGTCCTTCTCGGCGGTTTTGACGCCGACGACCTGGCAATTGTCCATCTTCAGCACAGTCACGGGGATGTCGGCGCCGTCTTCAGCGAAGACGCGCATCATTCCCACTTTCTGCGCAATCACTCCGGTTCTCATGGCACGTTCCTAACTGCGGTCTCGTCCAAACCGATCAAAGCTTGATCTCGACATCGACGCCGGCGGCGAGGTCGAGCTTCATCAGCGCATCCACCGTCTGGGGCGTCGGATCGATGATGTCCAGAAGCCGCTTGTGAGTGCGAATCTCGAACTGCTCGCGCGACTTCTTGTCGACGTGAGGCGAGCGGTTCACCGTGAACTTCTCGATGCGCGTCGGCAGCGGAATCGGGCCGCGAACCTGCGCGCCGGTGCGCTTGGCTGTCGAGACGATCTCGCTCGTCGACTGGTCAAGCAACCGGTGGTCGAAGGCTTTCAGCCTGATGCGAATGTTTTGGCTTTCCATATCCCGATCTCCGCTATTGGCCCCGCCGAAGCGGGGCCAATCGACTCTTTTCCAATTACTCGATGATCTTGGCGACGACGCCGGCGCCGACGGTGCGGCCGCCTTCGCGGA
>CAZOBN010000109.1:0-10710 GCA_964577835.1 uncultured Rhizobiaceae bacterium | reverse complement strand
TGCCCGGTGCCGCCGGCCACAGGCGCGACTTGACCGACAACGTGAACCATCTCGCCGCCACACTCACCACCCAGGTGCGGGCCATCGCCGAAGTGGCCACCGCCGTGACCAAGGGTGACTTGACCCGGTCGATCACGGTGGAAGCCTTGGGCGAGGTCGCGGCGCTGAAAGACAACATCAATGAGATGATCCGTAACCTGAAGGATCAGACGTTGAAGAACACCGAGCAGGATTGGCTCAAGACCAACTTGGCCCGCTTCACCCGCATGCTGCAGGGCGAACGCGACCTGTTCACGGTGACCAACCTGATCATGTCGGAACTGGCGCCGCTGGTGAACGCGCAATATGGCGTGTTCTACGTTGCCGGCAAGGAAGGCGACGACACGGTCATCGATCTGGTGGCAAGCTACGGCGCGGAAGGCCGCGATATGCTCGCCCCGCGCTTCCACATGCGCGAGGGCCTGATCGGCCAGTGCGCGGCGGACAAGCGCAAGATGCTGCTGACCGAGGTGCCCGACGGCTTCCTCAAGGTGGGCAGCGGGCTCGGCTCCTCGGCGCCGGCCAACGTCATCATCCTGCCCGTGCTGTTCGAAGGCGAAATCAAGGCGGTCATCGAACTCGCCTCGTTCAGCGCCTTCAGCGACACCCACCAGCTGTTCCTCGATCAGCTCATGGAGTCGGTCGGTATCGTGCTCAACACCATCGCGGCGACGATGCGCACCGAGGGCCTGCTGGAGAAATCCCAGCTTCTGACCGTCGAGTTGCAGAGCCAGCAGGAAGAGCTCAAGAAGAAGCAGGAAGAGCTGCGTCAGACCAACGAAGAGCTGCAGGAAAAAGCGCTCCTGTTGTCCAACGAGAAGCGGCAGGTCGAGGCCAAAAACCTCGAAATCGAAATGGCGCGCCGCGCGCTGGAAGAAAAAGCCGAGCAGTTGGCGCTGACCTCCAAATACAAGTCGGAGTTCCTGGCCAACATGTCGCACGAGCTGCGCACGCCGTTGAACAGCTTGCTCGTGCTCAGCCGGTTGCTGGCGGAAAACGCGCTCGGAAACTTGAGCGAAAAGCAGATGGAATACGCCCGCACGATCCACTCGGCCGGTTCGGACCTGCTTTCCCTTATCAACGACATTCTGGATCTGTCGAAGATCGAGTCGGGCACGGTCACCATCGAAATGGCCGACATGCCGCTCGGCAATCTTAGCCAGCATATGGAGCGCACGTTCAACCAGATCGCCAACGACAAGGGCCTGCGCTTCACGATCCGCGTCGACGACAGCGTGCCCGCGGCGGTCCGCACCGACGAAAAGCGCCTGCAGCAGGTGGTGCTCAACCTGCTGTCGAACGCCTTCAAGTTCACCAAGGAGGGTGGCGTCACTCTGGCGATCGCCACGGCCTCGAGCGGCTGGAGTCCCGGCCATCCGGTACTCAAGACGGCAGCCCGCGCGCTGGCAATCTCCGTCACCGATACCGGCATCGGCATCCCGGAGGAAAAGCAGAAGCTGATCTTCGAGGCGTTCCAGCAGGCCGACGGCACGACAAGCCGCAAATACGGCGGCACCGGCCTTGGCTTGTCGATCAGCCGCGAAATCGCGCGCCTGCTCGGCGGCGAAATCCAGGTCACCAGCAAGCCCGGCGCCGGCAGCACGTTCACGCTCTATCTGCCGATCGGCTTCGCGCCGGTCGAACTGCCATCGACCACGAGCGGCACCACCGCCCGTTACATCAATGGCGGTGCCGATGTGGGAGTCACCCTGGTCGCCCCGATGGAGATCAAGGACGACCGCGAGTCGATCCGACTCGGCGATACGGTGCTGCTGATCGTCGAGGACGATATCAAGTTCGCCAGCCTGCTGCTCGACTTTGCCCGCGAGTGCGGCTTCAAGGGTGTCGTCACGACCTTCGGCGGCAGCATGCTGTCGCTTGCCAAGAAATACCGACCGGACGCGATCACCCTCGACCTCGGCCTGTCGGATATCGATGGCTGGGCGTTGCTCGACCTACTCAAGCACGACCAGCAGACCCGCCATATTCCGATCCAGATCATCTCGGGCGGCCATGAAAAGCAGCGCATTCTCAATCTCGGCGCCTTCGGCTTCGTGCAGAAGCCGGTCGAACAGCCGGAATTGATGGATGCCCTGAGCAATCTGCGGGCCTTCACCCAGAAGCGGGTGAAGCGGCTGCTGCTGCTCGATGCGGACGATATCAAACGCAAGAAGGTGGCGGAGCTGATCGCCGGCGACGATGTGAACATCGACTCCGTCGGAACGGCCGCGGCCGCCATCGAACTCGTGAAAAAAGACACGTTCGACTGTATGGTCATCAACATGTCGTCGTCGAGCAGCGAGGGCAAAACGCTGCTGACCACGTTCACGGACATGGACCTCGATCACCTGCCGCCGGCGGTCCTTTATGTGCCGGACAGCGTGGCCGGCTTCGGCTACCGCGATGTCGCGCCGGACCTTGTGGTCAAGCTGGCGAGCCTGCCGAGCGAGCTGATCGATTACACGGCGCAATTTCTGCACCGGAACGTCGCGAGCTTGTCGGAAGATCGCCGTCTCCTGCTCAATCAGATGCGGCAGAAGGAGCCATCGCTCGAGGGCCGCAAGGTTCTGATCGTGGACGACGATATCCGCAACATCTTTTCTCTGACCAGCGTTCTGGAACAGTACAAGATCGAGGTGGTGCACGCCGACAATGGGCGCGACGGCATCTCGCTGCTGCGCACCATGCCGGACATCGACGTGGGCTTGATCGATATTATGATGCCCGAGATGGACGGCTTTCAGACAATGCGCGAAATCCGCCAGCACGATCACCTGAAGGGCGTGCCGCTGATCGCGGTCACCGCGAAGGCGATGAAGGGCGACCGGCAGAAGTGTATCGAGGCGGGTGCGTCGGATTATATCGCCAAGCCGGTCGATCTCGATCTTCTGCTTTCGCTGCTTCGTGTCTGGATCGCGCGCGAACCGAGCCAGATGACGGGCAACGTGTCTCCAATGCCATTGGCGCAAGTCCCGCTGCAGATCGGCAATTGAGACGAACATGGATAACAGCGATTTGAAATTGCATCGCAAGGGTCAGGCGGCGCCGATATGGATGCCAAAAGCGGCATGACACTCAACGGTTTGTTAGGAAATCGAGCCGGCGACGATGGCGCGCGGTCGGGCGTCCTTCCGCGGCCCGCCATCCTCGTGGTCGACGACGATAGCCGGAATCTATTCGCCATGGAGCGCGCGTTGGAGGATATCGGCAAGGTTGTGACGGCCGATTCCGGCGAGGAGGCGCTGCGACAGCTTCTGTCGGGGGACTTCGCGGTCATCCTGCTCGATGTCATCATGCCGGGCATGGACGGCTACGATACGGCGGCGTTGATCCGCGCCCGCGAGCGCACGCGCCAGGTGCCGATCATCTTCCTGACTGCGGTCAACAAAGACGACGCCCATATGCTGAAAGGCTATTCGATGGGCGCGGTCGATTTCGTGTTCAAGCCCGTCGATACCATGGTGCTGCGCTCGAAGGTCCAGGTCTTCGTCGAGCTTTTCGCAAAGACCCAGGAGATCCAGCGCAAGGCCGCCGAAGAACAGCGGCTGCTCGAAGAGAATTTCCGGGTGCGCACGGAGAAGCTCATGGCCGAGCAGGCGCTGCAGCGCAGCGAGGAGCGCCAGGCCGCGATCATAAAATCGTTGCCGCTCGCGCTTTATTCCAACGAGTTCGACAGGCGCGCTGGCGGCGCGATCGGCGGCCCTCAGTTCTTCAGCGACAATGTGTTCGGCATCTGCGGCTTTCCGACGAGCCGCTTCAAGGATGACCCGGAATTCTGGGTCAGCCGCATCCATCCCGAGGATCGCGAGCGGGTGGGCAAGGAATTCGAGCGGCTCGGCGAGACCGAATCGATGGCCTGCGAATATCGCTGGCGTTGTGCCGACGACGGCTACCGCTATTTCCTCGATCAGGCGGTGGTGATCCGCGACGAACGGGGTGAGCCCGCGGAAATCGTCGGCTCGCTGACCGATATCACAGAGCGTCGGCAGCTCGAACATCAGCTCGTGCAGGCTCAGAAGCTCGATGCCATCGGCAAGCTGACAGGCGGAATCGCCCATGATTTCAACAATATGCTGACGGTCGTGATCGGCTGCCTGGATCGTCTGCGGCGCACCCTGAAGGATGACCCCGCGTCGCTGAAACGAATCGAGATGGGCCTGCAGGGCGCGCTGCGCTGCTCCGATCTCACGCGCCGGCTGCTGATGTTCGCCCGCCGTCAGATGCTGAGGGCCGAAAGCGTCGACCTCAACCTGCTCGTCGCCAGCATCGCCGACATGGTCCGGCGCGTCATCGGCGACGACATCGAACTCGTGCTCGATTGCGAACCGGGCCAACTCCTGGTCAAGGTCGACCGCACCCAGGCCGAGTCGGCGTTGCTCAATCTCGTGGTCAATGCGCGCGATGCCATGCCGGACGGCGGCACGCTGACGATCTCGACGCTTACGGTCAGCGCCGCCTCGCTCGGCCTGGCCCACGGCAGTTCAGCCGCAGCCAGCGGGCGATATGTCACCTTGACCGTGAAGGATACCGGCGTCGGCATTCCCAAGGACGTCATGAACCGCGTGTTCGAGCCGTTCTTCACCACCAAGGAACCCGGCAAGGGCACGGGTCTTGGGCTCAGCATCATCTATGGCTTTGTCCGGGAATCCGGTGGCAACATCACCCTCGAAAGCGAAGTCGGTTGCGGCACGAGCGTCGTCATCCAGTTGCCGCAGGAGCTGAGCGAGGCGGCGGTCCTGCCGGCGCCCGCGCCGGAGCGCCGCGCCGTAGCCGGCGCGCGCAACGGCGAAACCGTCCTCGTCGTCGAGGACGACGAGGGCGTGCGCCAGATCGCGGTCGGCATCCTGGAGGACCTCGGCTACCGGGTGGTGGAGGCTCAAGACGGTCGAACGGCGCTGGAGCTGTTCGATCGCACGCCCAAGATCCACCTCGTGTTCACCGACCTGGTGATGCCGGGCATGAGCGGCCGCGACCTGGCCGAGGAACTCACCAAGCGGGGAGAGACCCAAGCGAAGGTGCTGTTGACCTCGGCTTATACGGATCGGCTGACGGCGGAGACCACGCCCAATACCATCACCGGCTTCCTGCACAAGCCCTATGGCGAGACGGATCTCGCCCATGCGGTTCGGCAAGCTATGGATGGCGCCTAGCCGACGCCCGCTGAAGCGCCGTCAGTGCTTGCGCCGCATATTGACCGATACGATCCCGACGATGATCAGGCTGAAGGCCAACAGGCGGATCAGATAAATCCAGCTCTGCTCCTCGCGGTCGAGATCGAGGATGCCGAGAAAGGTCTGGCTGGTCGCCAGCAGCCAGAACGCGCAGGCGAAAATCAGCAGAAGGCGCTCGCGCGTTCTGGTCCAGAACCGGAGGAAGAACACTCCGGCGATCAGATACCCTGCGGCCAGGACGCCATATATGAAGTCGGTCATGGCTGTGCTCTATTCCGATTCCCAGATGAAGCCGTACAGCAGCACGCTGACCGCACCAATCGCCGTCAGGTGGCGGAGCGGCAGCAGGTCGATCGAGGTCGGAAGCAGGACCACATCGACGAACAGCAGCAAGTTGTTGAGCGCGAGGCCGACGAAGCAGAGCGCACTCCACAACAGCAGCTTCACCCCGCTGCGCTGATAGGCGCGAATGAGAAGCAGAAGGCAGAGCAGGCTGGTCGCCATGCACAGGAGGTAGACCAGGGATTGCGGGATTGACATCAATCTTTGTCCTTCCTCAGCTTGAAGGCCTCGACGAAGCTGGTCAGCTTGTCATTGGGCGCGGAGATGATTTCCTTGATGACGGCAAGCGGCCGCTCGGCATTGACGGCATCGAGCTGACGGACCGTGTCGTCCAACTCCACGGTCCCGGGCGCATAGCGATAAAACCCGTCCGGCTCCTTGCGCACGAGATCGGCCTTCTCGAGGCCGATCAGAATCGAGGCGACGAGCGACGGGCTGCTGCGCAACTCCGCCGTCAGCGCCTCGACGGTCCATGACCGCGTCGAGTTCCGCCGCATCAGGAGCAGCAGTTCAAGCGTCCAGGCGGATTTTATGGAACTGCGGATCAGGCGCAGCACGGCTTCTGGAATCAAGCGCGGTCCTACTCTGTTCTGCCGGTCGGTCGATTCTTTTCCCGATTATTTTCATAAACGCTTTGTCCGCGGGAGGAAAGCATCGATACCGCGCGGTTTCGCATTAATATTTGCGTTCCGGCGGAAAATCTGGCTGATAGCGATCCGAAAATCGAATGCCCATGAAGAGGGCAAGGTGGGGGAGAAATCATGAAACTGGCACAGGCTTACAAAGTCCTGGCGATCGCATCATGTTTCGGCGCTGGGGTGTTGCAACCGGCGATCGTCGCCGCGGAAGATTTCTACAAGGGCAAGACCGTCCGGCTGATCGTCGGCTCGGCCGCGGGCGGCGGTTATGACGCCTACGCGCGGCTGGTGGCGCGCCATCTCGGCGATCATCTGCCGGGTTCGCCCACGCTGGTGGTGAACAACATGCCGGGTGCCTCCGGCGTCAAGGCAACCAACTATCTCTATTCCATCGCGCTCAAGGACGGCACGGTGTTCGGCACGTTCAACAGCGCCATGCCGTTCTACCAGGTTCTCGGCAACCCCGGCGTCCAGTTCAAGTCGGAAGAATTGTCCTGGGTCGGCAGCTTAAGCCAGGCGGCGAACGTCATCGCCGTTTGGCATGCAACGGGCGTTAGGACCATCGAGGATGCCAAGAAACAGGAAATCATCCTCGGCGCGCTCACCAGCGGCGGCACCATGGGCGCCTATCCACGACTGCTCAATCAGACGCTGGGCACAAAATTCAAGATCGTGACGGGTTACGAGAGCGGCACCCAGGTCACGCTGGCGATCGAGCGCGGCGAGGTGCAGGCGCGCGGCACGACGCCGTGGACCACCTGGCGCGCGACGCGACCCGATTGGGTGCGCGAGGGCAAGATCGTGCCGATCGTTCAGTTCGGTCTGAAGAAGGATCCGGACATCTTGCAGGTGCCCATGCTCTCGGAACTCGCGCAGAACGAGGAGCAGCGCCAGATCTTCGGTTTGATCTCGGCCAATGTCGCTATCGAGCGGCCGTTCGCGGCGCCGCCCCACGTGCCGCCGGAAGTTCTGGCCGTGCTGCGCAAGGGCTTCGCCGAGATGGCGCGGGCACCGGCGTTGCTGGCCGAAGCCGAGCGTCAGAACATGGATATCGACCCGCTGTTCGGCGAGGATCTCGCCAAGGCGGTGAAGGGTATCGTCTCGACACCGCCGGCGATCGCCAAGAAGGTCAACGAGATCATCGGCGCGGAGTGACGACCGCCAACGAAAAGCCCCGAGGCATCCTCGGGGCTTTTTTTCATGTTTCGTGGACGCGACGCGGGGCGACTCGGCTCTAGCGTTCTTTAGCGACCTCGTGCTTCCACAGGTCCCAGGCGCGCGGCGCCTGCGCGTCGGATACCACCGCGGCGAGCGACGCTTCCTGCGTCGACAGAAACGTCACCGGTCCAAGCCGTAAGGCCTCGGACTGAATGCGCGCATTGGTCTCCAAATAGACGGCGCGGAACACCGCCAGCGGCAAGGTTGCGCCGACAGTCACCGAGCCATGGCCGCGCATCAATGCGGCGGGCTTGTCGGCCAGACATGACGCCAGATGCGCGCCGAGGCCCGAATTGCGGATCAGCATATCGGTTTCGCCGGCCACCGCGCGGATATCGAAGACGGGGACGCCGGGCCCCAGAAACGCGCTCATGTGATAGAGCGGCTGCAGCGGCATGGCGGTGACGGCGAACGGGATCACGGCCGGAGAATGGCTATGCACAATGGCGTTCACATCGGGGCGGCGGCGGTAGATTTCGCCGTGAATGAAGCGCTCCAGATAAACCGCCGGGGCATTCGTCACCAGCGGATTGCCGTCGAAATCGAACTCCAGGATATCGCCGGTGGTGACGAGGGCTGGGGCCATGCTGCGCGCCAGCAGGAACCGGTTGCGGTCCTTATCGTGGCGCACGCTGACATGGCCGAAGCCATCGACCACCTGCCGTGCCGCGAGAATGCGGTTCGCCGCGACCAGGTCGGCGACCAGGGCCATGTCGGCGGGCGGTGCGGCACGCGCGCCGCTCGCCGTCGGACAATGTTCCGCCGCATGAAACCCGCCGCAAGTGGGGCAGGCACCCAAGCTTGCGCCATGGTGGGGCGCCGATACGGTGTCCTCAGTCACACGGATCCTCTTCTCTCGATAATCGCACTGGTCTCAATATAGCGGGATCCCGGCCAGCGCCCAGGGTGGAATTTGACATCTCGATCCCGTCGTCAGGATCGCCCGGAGTCTGTTTCACTGTTCCGTTCGGCGCCCGCATCCTGTTCTTCATTCGTCGGGCGGTGAATCTCCTGGTCGGTGTGGAACAGGCTCTCCAGATCCGCGGCCGCCTGGATCACCGTTTGAATGAGTTGCCCCTCGTCGTCGTAGAAGGCGTGCTGGTCCTTCAGCATCCGCTCGTCGTATTCGCGGAAGATTTCGATCGCCCGCTTGACGTCCTGCTCGTCCATGCCGAGCGCCTTGAGCAGTTCCTCGGTCATGCGCAGGCTGGAGTGGAAAACCTCGCGCACGATCACGTCGACTTCGTAGTCCATGAGCTGGTGCGCATGCCGGCGGGTGCGGGCGTAGATGCGCAGGTGAGGAAAGCGTCGGCGAGCCACCTCGACGATCTTCAGCGACTTGTCGATCTCGGTCACGGCGACGACGAGAAACCGTGCCTGTTCGGCACCCGCCGCGCGCAGCAGGTCGTAGCGCGCGGGATCACCGTAGTAAACCTTTGTCCCGAAGCGCCGCAGCACCTCGACCTGGGCCGCGTTGTCGTCCATGGCCGTGAACGGAATATCGCGCATGCGCAGCACGCGGCCAATCACCTGGCCGAACCGGCCGAACCCGCAGACGATGATCGGCGCGGTTTCCTCGATCACGTCGTATTCGGGCGGCGGCTCCGCCTCGAGAATCGGCACCACCCAGCGCTCCGCAACGGCGAACAGCAGGGGTGCCGCGACCATGGAAAGCGCGACGACCAGGAATATGGTCTTGTTTTCCTCCGGCGTCATGAGGCCGAGTCCACCGGCGGTCGTGAACAGCACCAAGGCGAACTCGCCGATCTGCGCCAGGGCGATCGCCAGCCGCAGGGCGTTCGTCGCGTCATGGCCGTAAATCCGCGCGAGGCCGAAGATCACGGCGGCCTTGAGAGCCAAGAGGCCCGCAACGATCAGGAGAATTTGTCCGGGCTGCTGCCAAAACGCCGCCACATCGATCGACATGCCGATGGAGGCGAAGAATAGGTCGAGCAGCAGCCCCTCGAACGGCTCGAGGTCTGCCTGGATCTCGTGGCGATATTCCGAATTGGACAGGATGACGCCGGCGAGGAAGGCGCCGAGCGACATGGAAAGGCCGGCAAAGCTGGCCAGCGCCGCCACCCCGATCACGATCAGCAGGGCCGACGGCGCTGAACAGCTCGCGGCTCTTGGCGATGTTGACGGCGAAGAACAGCGGCCGCACCAGATAGCGGCCCCACAGGACGATGACGGCAATCGCGCTGGCGGCGAGGGCCAGCTTTTTCGGCCATTCCTCCGCCAGGCTCGGGCCGCTGCCGCCGTCTGGCGCGAACAGGGGCAGGGCCGTCAGGATCGGGATGATCGCGAGATCCTGGAACAGCAGAATGCCGAGCGCGTCACGGCCGGCCGGCGTGCCGAGCAACTGGCGTTCGGCAAGCATGGGCAGCGTTAGCGCCGTCGATGACATGGCGACGCCGAGACCGAGCAGGACCGCCGTCTGATCGGAGATGCCGAGCATTCTTGCCGCGCCCCACACCAGGGCCGCGGTCATGGCCACCTGCGCGCTGCCGAAGCCGAAAACGCTGCGGCGCATGACGCGCAGCCGCGCGGGCTTGAGCTCGAGCCCGATGAGGAACAGCAGCATCGCCACGCCGAGTTCGGACACGTGGCGGATGTTGTCCGGATCGGCGAACAGCTCGAAGCCGCTCGGACCGGCGATGAGGCCGGCCAGCACATAGCCGATCGGACCGCCGAGCTCCGCCCGCTTGGCGAGGGGCACGGCAATGACGGCAAGGACCAGCAAAGCCAAGCCGGGGAGCAGGATTCCCGTATTCATAGAGCCTTCGCCATGGCGCACCCGGGAGAGGAGCCGGTCGAACAGACAGCTGAAACGACGCAAGGATTGTCGCGCATCTGGACGGAACGCAACACCAAGCGTTGAATCCTCACAGAATTGTAAATTGTTGACAATCGACAGTCGCGCCAGCACGATCCGCCTATGGCGACGGAACTCGAAATCCTCAAATCGCAATCTCTCACCACTCTGCTCAAGGCGGAAATCGAGCGCCTGATCCTCAACGGCGGCTTCGCCGCCGGAGAGCGGATCAACGAGAATGCCCTGGCCGCCCGTTTCGGGGTCAGCCGCGGACCGGTGCGCGAGGCGTGCCGCGCTCTGGCGGAACTCGGGCTCGTCGAATTGATCCCCAACCGCGGCGTGTTCATCCGGCGCATCGATCGGCGCGAAGCCGAAGAGCTCTACGACGTGCGCGCTGGCCTGTTCGGGCTCGCGGCGCGCCTGCTGGCCCGCGTCGTCACGGAAGAGCAGCTTGCCGAAATGGAAGCGCTGCTCGACCGCATGGACG
>CAZOBN010000108.1:0-10716 GCA_964577835.1 uncultured Rhizobiaceae bacterium | reverse complement strand
GTGATGATGGGCATCTGGTCCACCCTGCGCCAGTTCCTCTATACCAAGATGATCGTCGTGGTGGACGACGATATCGACGCGCGCGACTGGAAGGACGTGATGTGGGCGCTCGCCACCCGCTTCGATCCCTCGCGTGACGTCACCGTGATCGACAACACGCCGATCGACTATCTCGACTTCGCCTCGCCCAAGCCCGAGCTCGGCGGCAAGATCGGGCTGGATGCCACCAACAAGATCGGCGCCGAGACCAATCGCGAATGGGGCACGCCGATCCGCATGAGCGACCACATCGTCGAGACCGTCACGCGCAAGTGGCCCGAGCTCGGCCTGCCCGGATCCGGCGCGCCGATCTGGAAGAAGCCGCGCGCGTGATCGGCGCGCGGAGAATCGGCAAGCGGCGATGAGCACCAGCGGTTTCGACAGCGACCTGATCCTCGCCGTCTTCATCGTCACCTACATCGGCATGGCGCTTGGCCGTTTTCCTGGCCTGCGCATCGATCGCACCGGCATCGCGCTGCTCGGCGCCATCGTGCTGGTGGCGGCGGGCGCGGTCGAACTCGGCAGCACCCCCCGCTTCGTCGATCTGCCGACGATCCTGCTGCTGTTCGGCCTGATGATCCTGTCGGCGCAATACGGCGCATCGGGCTTCTACGACGGGGTCTCGGCGGCCATCGCGCGGGTAGCGGGCAAGCCTGCGCACCTGCTTGCCGTCACCATCCTCGCCGCCGGCGGACTCTCGGCGGTGCTCGCCAACGACATCGTCGTCTTCGCCATGACGCCACTGCTCTGCATCGGGTTGCGGCGGCGCGGCATGAATCCCGTGCCGTTCCTGATCGCGCTCGCCTGCGCCGCCAATGCCGGATCGGCGGCGACCATCATCGGCAATCCGCAGAACATCCTGATCGGCCAGGTCGGACGGCTCGATTTCGCCCTGTTCCTCGTCTATTGCGCCGTGCCGGCCATCGCCGCCATGGCGGTCACGTTCGCCGTGATTGCCTGGCAGTGGCGCGGCCGCTGGCGGCTCGACAAGCCGTCCGGGGCGGCCAGCATGCCCGAGCCGCCAATCGCGGTGCCGCTCGCCCGCGACCGCAGGCAGTTCGTCAAAACCATCGCCGCCACCGCTGTCCTGCTCGCGCTGTTCTTCACCGACGTGCCGCGCGAAATTTCGGCGCTCGCCATCGCGGGCGCCCTGCTCGCCAGCCGCAAGGTGGCGAGCCACGACATCATCGGCGGCGTCGATTTCAACCTGCTGCTGCTGTTCATCGCGCTGTTCGTGGTGACTGGCGCCTTCGCCGCGACTCCCTTTGCGGAACAGGCCTTCGCCGCGCTCGCCCAAGCCGGGCTGCTGCCCGATCGCCTCGCCGTTCTGGCGCCGCTGGCGCTCGTGCTGTCCAACACCATCGGCAATGTTCCGGCGGTGATCCTGCTGCTCCAGGTCTGGAGCGAGCCGCCGGCGGGCGCTCTTTACGCGCTGGCCCTGCTCTCGACGCTGGCGGGCAATTTCCTCATCGTCGGCAGCCTGGCCAATATCATCACCGCCGAGCGCGCGGCTTCGGTCGGTGTCCACCTGGCTTTCCGCGATCACGCCAAGGCCGGTGTGCCGGTGACGCTGATCTCCATGACGATCGCCGGCGCCTGGCTGTGGGGAAACGGCGCGATCCGTCTCTAGCCGGCAAAGAGCCGCCAACCGAATTCCGCGACGATCAGCACGAAACACAGCACAGCCGTCGTGGGCGCCGCCCAATGCGGTGCATGGAAACCGCGATGGCGCTTGGTTTCGGTCCGCTGCAGCCGCCACAGCGCGACATTGACCCCGAGGAAGACGAGCAACGTCAGGCTCGATGTGGCGGCCACCAGTCCTCCGAACGGCACGCCGACAGCGAGCACAAAAGCGGCGGCGCCCGCGACGAGCGTGGCAATCACGGGGATGCGGGTACGGTGCCCGACATGGCCGAGCCAGGAGGGCACGAGACCACGCCGCGCCATGCCGTAGAGCAGACGCGAGGTCATCACCATGTCGACCAGAATGCCGCCCGGCACGGCCGCGAGCGCGATGAGAGCCAGCAGCTTGGGGAATGCCCAGCCGGATTTCTCCAGCACCAGCGTGAGCGGCGCATCGGACCCGGCCAGCGCCGCGGGATCGACCGCGAGTACCGCGACCAGGCTGACCAGCACGTAGAGGAACGTCGAGATGGCGATGGACAGCAGGATGGCGCGCGGCAGGGTGCGCTCGGCATCCTTCGCCTCCTCGCCCATGTTGGCCAAACTCTCGAAGCCGATGAAGGCGAAGAAAGCGAGGAAGCCACCGGCGCCGACACCGACCCATTCGGCGGCTTCATCGGGTACGATCTCGTCCAGCCGGGCGGTGAAACCACCGAGCGCCGGCCCGCCCACCACCACCACCAGCACGAGACCGAGCAACTCGACGATGGTCATCATGCTGGCGATGCCGACGCTCTCGCGCACCCCTAGACAGGCGACCGCGGTGAACACGACAACGAAGAGGCCGGCGGCGAACGGCGTCGGCAGGCTGATGAATACGTCCAGATAGCCTGCCGCCCCGCGTGCCAGCGAGGCGGCAACCACGATGCCGACGATCAGCACGGCGAAGCCGGTCAGCCGCGACAGTATCGGCGAACGCAGCCCTTCGCCGACATAGGCAGCGGCCCCGGCCGCCTCGGGAAAGCGTGCCGCCAGTTCGGCGTAGCTCAGGCCGGTCAGCGCCGCGAGCAAGCCGGCGAGAAGGAAGGCGATCGGCGCCGCCATTCCCGCCTCGCCCGCCACCTGGCCGACCAGCACGTAGATGCCAGCACCGATGATGGTGCCCAGCCCGTAGAACACCAGCAGCCAAAGTCCGAGCGCGCGTTTGAGTCCGCCAGGCGGCGTCTGGGTGGTGCCTTTGGTCAAAGTGCCAGCTTGCGTGGTCATGCAATATGCGATCCCTTTTGGATGAACCCTAACATGATTGCATGGGCCGGCCGCTTGCCGTGGGTCCAAAGCGGCCCGCCACGCGGTTTCGACTGGCAGGGCCCCGCCCGGCTGCCTATAACCGTTGAAACACGGAGTCAGACCCCCATGAATTCCACCACATCCGCGCGCGATCCCGAACTGCTGTTGGCCGATCTGCTGACGCGCGCCCGCAAGGCCGGCGCCGAGGCGGCCGACGCCCTGCTGGTCGAGGGAACCTCGCTGTCGCTCGCTTGGCGGCTCGGCAAGTCGGAGGGCATCGAGCGCGCCGAGGGGCGCGATCTCGGCCTGCGCGTGCTCATGGGCAAGCGTCAGGCGGTGGTCTCCTCGACCGATTTCTCCGCGCCGGCGTTGCAGGAAATGGTCAACCGGGCCGTGGCCATGGCCACGGCGGCGCCCGAGGATCCCTATTGCGGCATCGCCGATCCGGCGGATATCGCCCGTTCGATTCCGGAACTCGACATCTACGATCCGGCGGAGCCCGCGCCCGAGCTGCTGGAGCGGCGCGCCGCCGAGGCGGAGGACGCAGCCCGCGCGGTGCCCGGTGTCACCAACTCGGAGGGCGCCGAATCCGGCTGGTCGTCGAGCCGCGTCCATCTCGCCGCGAGCAATGGCTTCTCCGGCGGCTACGCGGTGTCGCGCCACAGCTTTTCCGTATCCGTGCTCGCCGGCAGCGGCACGGAAATGGAGCGCGACTACGATTTCACGAGCGCGGTCTCCGGCGCCGACCTGAAGGACCCCGCGGTTGTCGGCCGCAGCGCTGGCGAGCGCGCCGTCAAGCGGCTGCATCCGCGCAAGATCGCCACGACGCAGGTGCCGGTCGTTTACGACCCGCGCGTCGCGGGCGGGCTGATCGGCAGCTTCGCCGGCGCGGTCAACGGCGCCGCCATCGCGCGCGGCACCAGCTTCCTGAAGGACCGCATGGGCCAGCGGGTGTTCGCACCGGGCATCGAGATCATCGACGATCCGCTGCGCCGCCGCGGGCTGCGCTCCAAGCCGTTCGACGGCGAAGGCCTGCCGACCCGGCGCCGGGCCGTCATCGAGGACGGCATGCTGATGGGCTGGTTCCTCGATCTCGCCACCGCCCGGCAACTGCGCCTGACCAGCACGGGCAACGCCTCGCGCGGCACCGGCGCGCCGCCCTCGCCCGCGCCGACCAACCTCTATCTCGCGGCCGGAGCGCTGAGCCCCGCCGAGCTGATCGGCGACATCAAGCAGGGATTCTACGTCACCGAGCTGATCGGCATGGGCACCAACCTGGTGACCGGCGACTATTCGCGCGGTGCCGCCGGATTCTGGATCGAGAACGGCATGATCGCTTATCCGGTGAGCGAAGTGACCGTGGCCGGCAACCTCAAGGACATGTTCGCCCGGCTCATTCCGGCGAGCGACCTGGAATTCCGCTACGGCACCGACGCGCCGACCGTGCGCATCGACGGCATGACGGTCGCCGGCAAGTGACAACGCGTCGGTCGCGGGACTGACCGTGGCGGGAAGGCAACGCTTGTCGCCGAGGGCGGCGGCGCTGGTTGGCCACACTGCCGCCATGCTATAATTTGAGCGACGAATTCGGGACTCCACAACCACTGGTGGGACGCCCGGCGGCGGAAACATTGGGGCCATGGGCGCTCGGACCGACTGGACATCATGGAACGGCGGCCGTTCGGCAAGTCGGGCGCGCATGCGTGCGCAGACCCGCGGTGCGCTCCTGACATGAGCGTGAAGCAGCTTCTGCGCCGCGAATGGGTGCGCACCATGCTCTGCAGCGCGCTCGTCGCCTACATCCGACTGGTCCATGTCACCGGCCGCTGGCAGACCTACGGCGGCGACATCCCGGCGCGCTTGTGGGACGAGGGCCGGCCCTTCATTCTCGCCTTCTGGCACGGCAGGCTGCTGATGATGCCCTATTGCTGGCACAAGGGCGTGCCGGTCCGCATGCTCATCTCGCAGCATTCCGACGGCCTGTTCATCTCCCACACCATTCGCCATTTCGGCCTCGAGACCGTGGCGGGGTCGAGCTCGCGCGGGGGAAGCGCGGCGATGCGCGCCATCCTGAAATCGCTCCAGGCCGGCATCAGCGTCGGCTTCACGCCGGACGGGCCGCGCGGGCCGCGCATGCGGGCGAGCGCCGGCGTCATCCAGGCGGCGCGGCTGGCCGGCGTGCCGATCCTGCCGTGTGCCTGTGCGGTCGAGCGCCGGCGCGTACTGGGAAGCTGGGACCGGTTCATTCTCGCCCTGCCCTTCACCCGCGGCCTGTTCATCTGGGACACGCCGATCAGCGTCGCCCGCGACGCGTCCGACAGCGACATCGAAGCCGCCCGCCAATTGCTCGAAAATCGGTTGATCGCCATTACCGCGGAGGCCGATCGGCTGGCCGGCGTCGAACCAGTGATGCCGGCGGAGATGCCGGCCGAGGATCATGCCGAACGGGACGAGGGCGCCGCCCGCGCCAGGGCGAGCCGACCGTGAGCGACGCGGGCAACCGGGCGCCGTCCGCCCGTGACAGGATCCTCGGCAAAGCCGCGCTCGCGCTCTATCGCGGCGCGACCATGCTGGCCGCGCCGGCCATCCGGCTCTATCTGCAGCGGCGCAAATCGCGCGGTAAGGAGGACCGCTTGCGGTTCCCGGAGCGCATGGGCCGTGCGGCCCAGCCACGTCCAGCCGAGACCCTGCTCTGGATCCATGCCGCCAGCATCGGCGAATCCTTTTCCGTGCTGCGGCTGATCGAACGACTGCTCGCCGAGCGGACGAACCTGAAGGTTCTGGTGACCACCGGCACTGTCACATCGGCGGCCTTGATGGCCGAGCGGCTGCCGGCCGGCGCCTTCCACCAGTATGTCCCGGTCGATCGTCTGCCCTGGGTGCGCCGCTTCCTCGACCATTGGCGGCCCGACCTGGCGGTCTGGGTCGAATCCGAATTCTGGCCCAACCTGATCACAGAGACCGTGGCGCGCGGCATTCCCATGGTGCTGCTCAACGCCCGCATGTCGCCCGGCAGCTTCGCGCGCTGGCTGCGCTTCAAGCCGGTGTTCCAGCCGCTGATCGCCGGCTTCTCGCTCTGTCTCGCGCAAGACGAGGCGGAGGCGCACCGTCTGCGCGAACTCGGTGTGCGCAACGTCAAGGCCGCCGGCAATCTCAAGCATGCGGCGAGCCCGTTGCCGGTCGACGAGACGCAACTGGCCAACCTGCGCGCCGTGATCGGCGGCCGCCCGGTGTGGATCGCCGCCAGCACCCATGACGGCGAGGAAGCCGCAGCGGGAACGGCGCACCGCACGCTGCGGCCGCGTCATCCGGGCCTGCTCACCATCATCGCGCCGCGCCATCCCGGGCGGGCCGAAACCATCGCCGCGATGCTGCGCAGCAACGGCTTGAACGTGGCACGCCGCAGCCTGCGCGAGCCGATCACGCCGCGCACCGACATCTATCTCGCCGACACCTTGGGCGAACTCGGCCTGTTCTACCGCCTGGCGCCGGTCGCCTTCGTGGGCGGCTCGCTGGTGCCGCGCGGCGGCCAGAACGTGCTCGAGCCGGCGCGGCTCGGCGCCGCTGTGCTGGCCGGACCTCACATGGAAAATTTCCAGTCGATTGCCGAGGAGATGACCGCGGCCGGCGGCATGCGCCGGATCGAGCATGCCGATGTCCTGGCGTCCGCGGTCGGCCATCTGCTCGACAACACGGCGGCGCGGCGCGAGATGACCGATGCGGCGCGCCGGCTCGCCGCCACCAAGGACGACGTGCTCGAGCGCGTCGTGGCGGAGATCACGGCGATCTTGCCCGGCGCGCCGGCGCAAGACGGCGGGGAGCGCACGCGCCTTGCGGGCACCTAACTTCTGGGCGGATCGCGACAGCCTGACACCGAAACTGCTAGCGCCGCTGGCTTGTCTCTATGCGGGTGCCGGACGCGTGCGCCAGATGGCGACCGTGCCGAAGCGCGCCGGCGTTCCGGTGATCTGCGTCGGAAATCTGGTGGCGGGCGGCGCGGGCAAGACGCCGGTTGCCCTGTCGCTCGCCTCCCGTCTCGCGGGTCTGCGCGGACCCGTGCACATTCTCACCCGCGGCTATGGCGGCAGCGCGCGCGGCCCGCTGCGCGTCGATACGGCGCGCCATGATGTCCGCCAAGTGGGCGACGAAGCCCTGCTGCTCGCAACCGTCGCACCGACCTGGGTTGCGCGCGACCGGGTGGCGGGCGCGCGGGCGGCAAAGGACGCCGGCGCCAAGCTGCTGATCATGGACGACGGGTTTCAGAATCCGTCCCTGCACAAGGACATTTCCCTGCTGGTGATCGACGGCACTTTCGGCTTCGGCAACGGCCGGGTCATTCCGGCCGGACCGCTGCGCGAGCCGGCGGGCGACGGACTGGCGCGCGCCGACGCGCTTGTGCTGATCGGCCAGGATCGAGCCGGCATCGCCGCGCAAGCCGCAGGACGTCAGCTTCTGCGCGCGCGGCTGGCGCCGACGCCGGAGTCGGTCGCGCGGATCGCCGGCCGCCGCGTCTTCGCCTTCGCCGGCATCGGCCGGCCGAGAAAATTCTTCGCCTCGCTTCGGGAGCTCGATTGCGACATGGCCGCAGCGCGGTCCTTCGCCGATCATCATCCCTACCGCCGCGGCGAAATCGAAAGCCTGCTCGCGGACGCGGCGCGGCTCGATGCCCTGCCCGTCACGACAGCGAAGGATGCCGCGCGCCTGCCGCCCGACCTGCGCGGCCGGGTGGCGGTGCTCGACGTGGCGATCGCCTGGTCCGACGACGGCGCGCTCGACCGATGGTTCGCCGAGCGGCTCACCATGCTGTCGTCATGACCATGCTGTCGAAGGTCGGCGAATATGCGCGGCGCGGCCTTTACCTCGCCATCTATGGCGCCTTCCGGATGCTGCCGATGGATGCGGCATCGGCGCTCGGCAGTTGGCTCGCCCGCATCATCGGCCCGCGCCTGCGCGTGCAGCGCCTGGCCCGGAGCAATCTCGAGCGCGCCTTCCCGGAGAAGAGCGCGGCCGAGATTGGTGCGATCCTGGAGGACATGTGGGACAACCTCGGCCGCGTATTCGGCGAATTCCCCCATCTGGCCAAAGTGCGCATCTATGAGGATCGCCGATTCGAGGTACGGGGCACCGAGCATCTTGACCGCATGCGCGACGACGGCAAGCCCGGCATCTTCTTCACGCCCCACCTCGCCAATTGGGAGCTGTCCGGCCAGGCGGTGATCCAGCGCGGCACCGCCGCACCCATCGGCGTGGTCTATCGTTCCGCCAACGATCCAGCCGCCGAATGGCTGCTGCAATGGGGTCGCAAGCATCTCGGGGCCGTACTCATTCCGAAAGGCGCGCAGGGCGCGCGGCGCATCATCGAGATCCTGCGCGCCGGCGGCCATGTCGGCATCCTGCCCGACCAGAAGATGAACGACGGCATCGCGGCGCCGTTCTTCGGTCGGCCCGCCATGACCGCGCCGGCCATCGCTCAGCTCGCGCTCAAGTTCGGCTGTCCGGTGATGCCGGGCCGTATCGAGCGCGTCGGCGGCGCGCGCTTCCGCCTGACCGCCTACCCGCCGCTCGAGCTGCCCGACAGCGGCGACCGGCAGGCGGATATCCTGGCGCTCACCACCACCATCAATCAGGTGATGGAAGACTGGATCCGCGAGCGGCCCGGCCAATGGCTCTGGGTCCATCGCCGCTGGCCGGATTAGCGCGGCTATGCGCTCGATCGGTTTCTATGTCGCGGCGGCCCTGGCGGAGATCGCCGGCTGCTTCGCCTTCTGGGCCTGGCTGCGGCTGCATCAACCGGTGTGGTGGATCATCCCCGGCCTCGCCTCGCTCGCCCTGTTCGGCTGGCTGCTCACCTTCGTCGAGACCGGTGCCGCCGGCCGCGCCTATGCCGCCTACGGCGGTGTCTATATCGCCGCCTCGCTCGCCTGGCTGTGGGCCGTCGAAGGCAGCCGGCCAGACCGCTGGGACGTGATCGGCGCCGGCATCTGCCTGATCGGCGCGGCCATCATTCTGTTAGGCCCGCGCTCGGCTACCTGAATTCTGGCTCGCAATTACGGCGCCGCATTCGGCATCGGTCCGACGAGGAGTTGCGGATCGACGCCGATGCCGGACCAATTGGCGCCCCAATGAAGATGCGGCCCGGTGACACGCCCCGTCGCGCCAACCTTGCCGATCACCTGACCCTGCTTGACCCGCTCGCCCTGTTTGACGGCGAATTCGCTGAAATGGGCATAGACCGTGGTCAGCCCGAGCCCGTGATCGAGGATCATCACATTGCCGTTGAAGAACAGGCCGGGGCCGGCGAGCGCGACGATACCGTCGGCGGCGGCCCGCACCGGCATGCCGCGCGGCGCCGCGATATCGACGCCCAAATGCGGCGCGCGCGGCTGGCCGTTGAACACGCGCTGGCTGCCATAGACGCCGCTGATCGGGCCGGCCACCGGCCAGATGAAGCCGCCGACGAAATCGCTCGCCATGGTGAGGCGCTCGCGGGCCTGGCGGATCAGCCGACGCTCCTCCTCGATGCGCTTCATGTCCTCGGGCGACGGCGAGACATATTTCTCGGCCACGCCGGTGATGCGCTGGATGTCGAACATGCGCGGCATGACCACCAGCGTGCGCCGCTCGCGCGGCCCGCGATTGATCGACACTTCCAATTGCGCCGTCAGCCCGTGGTCGCGGCCGAAACCGATGACGAAGGCGCCGTCGGGCGTCACCGGGACCGGCTTGCCGTCGAGCATGACGTCGCTGTTCGGCGCGGCGCGGCCGATCAGCAGACCTCCCTGGGTCGCCTCGCCGCGCAATTCGTAGAACAGCGGCGGGCTGGCGAACGGATTGGCGGAGTTCGACTCCGCCGCCGAGAGCGGCGTCGCGACCAGCAGCGCCAGCGCGAGGGATAGCCCGCGCCCCGTCACAGCAGGCTACCCTGATTGCCCGACGAGCCGCGCGGCCCGCCATCGCGCTTCGACGTCGCTCGCGCCGGAATAGCTTGCGGCGGGCGCGCCGGTGCGGCTTGCGGCGCGCGCCCCGCACCATCGCCCTCGATGACAGCGCCCCGGCTGCCGTCATGGAAGCGCAGATCCACCGCGTCGCCAGGCTTCGCTTCGGCGGCCGAGGCCACCAGATGACCGGACCTGTCGGTCACCATGACGTAGCCGCGTTCGAGCACGTTCTCGTAGGAATAGCTTTTCAGCAGCTTGCCCATATGGTCGAGCCGGCGCTCGACGTCGGCGAGCAGCCGCGAGCCGGCCGTGATGACACGATCGCCGCATTCGTCGAGCCTCTCGGCCCTCTGTTCGATCAAGTCCAGCAGCCGCTTTGGTCGCAGCGCCCCACCCGCATGGGCGAGCTCGGCGCGGTAACGCGAGAACATGCCGTCACCGGCGAGCCGCATGCGCTCCCAGCGGTCGTCGAGGCGCTGGGAGAAATCCTCCATCAGGCGGCGCGGATCGCCCATGACGCGGGCGAGTCCCGCCAGACGGTCGCGGCGCTCGGCGAGCAGCCGGTCGTAGGCGCCGACCAGGCGCGCGCCGCATTCCAGGCTGCGCGCCAGCAGTTCGGCGCGCACCGGCACCGCCATCTCGGCCGCGGCGGTCGGCGTCGGCGCGCGGCGGTCGGAGGCGAAATCGATCAGGGTCGTGTCGGTCTCGTGGCCGACGGCGGAGATCAGCGGGATGAGCGAGGCGGCGGCGGCGCGCACCACGATCTCCTCGTTGAAGGCCATCAGGTCCTCCAGGCTGCCGCCGCCGCGCGCGACGATCAGCAGGTCGG
>CAZOBN010000107.1:0-10757 GCA_964577835.1 uncultured Rhizobiaceae bacterium | reverse complement strand
AGCATCGGCAGGAACACCTCGTTGAGTGCCTGGCCGAGAACCGAGGGCTCGTCCGGCGGCCGGCCGGTGAAGGTGGTGAGATAGATCGGATCGCGCCGCATGGTGATGGCGCTGACCGTGAAGACCGGGAAGCGTTCGACCGCGTTGTAGTAGCCCGTGTGATCGCCATAGGGCCCTTCCGCGCCGGTCTCGGTGAGCGACACATGGCCCTCGAGCACGATCTCGGCCGAGGCGGGGACTTGGAGCGGCACGGTGACGCATTCGGTGACGGCGACGCGCTTGCCGCGCAGGATGCCGGCGAACTCATATTCCGACAGACTCTCGGGCACCGGCGTCACCGCGGCCACCATGACCGCCGGGTCGCAGCCGATCACGCAGGCGGCCGGCATCGGGTCGGACCCGTTGGCCCGCCATTCGGCGAAATGCAACGCACCGCCCCGGGTGTGCAGCCAGCGCATCAGCGTGGTGTTCTTCCCCGTCACCTGCATGCGGTAGATGCCGATGTTGGCGGTACCGCCGTCCGGACCCTTCGTGGTCACCAGCGGCCAAGTGATGAGCGGCGCCGGCTCGCCCGGCCAGCAGGTCTGGATCGGCAGGCGCGTGAGATCGATGTCGCCGCCGCGCAGCACCACCTCCTGGCACGGCGCGCCGCCGATCAGCTTGGGCTTGCGCGCCAGCGCCGATTTGAGCAGCGGCAGCATGGCGATGGCCTCGCGAAACGAATCCGGCGGCTGCGGGTGGTCGAGGAAGGCGAGCATCTCGCCGAGCTTGCGCAACTCGCCAGGCTCGCGGTCCATCGCCCAGGCCACACGCTCGACCGTGCCGAACAGGTTGGTCAGCACCGGCATGCCGAAGGGCTGACCGGCACCGTCGGTGACTCTCTCGAACAGCACCGCCGGCCCCTGATCGCGCAGCAGCCGGGTCTGGATCTCGGTCATTTCGAGAGCCGCGGAAACCGGGGCTGAGACCCGCGCCAATCGGCCGTGACTGTCGAGACGCGCGAGAAACTCCCGCAGGGAGGCATAAGGCATGGCCGACCAATGCCATGGCCAAGGTTGGGCGGCAAGGGAAGCTTGCGGCGGCTGGGAAAACCCCACGGCTTCACCGTTTCGTAACGCGGGTCTGCTATGAGGGATCGTCGGTGGTGGGCCAGCCCTGCCGGGCCTAACCTGTTGACACAGCGCGCCTTGATTCCCGCGTTTTCCGCCCTAGATGAAGCGTAACACGTCGTTCGGAGAGTACACGCGATGGCGAACTACTGGGTCACTGGCGGCGAGTATGCCACGACCGATTTCCGCGAATTGGCCAAGGGTGCCAAGCCTCAGCGCTACGGCCCCTTCAAGACCCAGGAGGAGGCCAAGGCGGCCTGGCTCGCCCATTCCTGGGCCAATGTCGACAATTGCCATGTCCGCTTCACCATCACCCGCGACGATAACGCCGATTCCTCTTCCTCCGCGGCCGCCTGACCCGTTCGCCTGACTTTTGTGGTCGGGGGCGTCAGGTCCTGACCTTCCCATCTGTCGGGACGTTTTACACAGCCCTCGGCGCGCCGAAAACCTATCCCGTTGATCCATATGAATACTCCGGGCGATGCACGACGACCGCGGCGTCGTCAATCTTTACACAGCGCCTGCGGGGGGCGCGCTGGATTTTCCAGCAAACCATTGATATGGCTAGGATCCGGATAGCTTGGCACGGGGATTGCGAGGATCTGGACGAAAAGCGTCACACCTCAACGATGAAAATGGGTTGGATCATGAAAGCTCTCGCGTTTGCCATTGGCACCCTCGCCTTTCTGGCCCCGGTGAATGTCGCATTGGCCGGTCTCACACCCCCGATCTCGGTCCCCGAGCCGACTACCCTCACGCTGATGGCGGTTGGTGTGGCCGGTGCATTGGTTGCTTCGCGTTTTCGTAAAAAGAAGTAACCGGCTTAGCTTGACGGTGTAGGCCCGATCGCGGCGTAGACGCGCCCGTCGGGCCGTCGCGCGTGGACGTCAGCATGTTGGACAGCCTAAGGGATAACCACACGGATTTCCTGGGGGCGCTATTCGCCTTTGCCGTGATCGCGATCGCCTGGCTCGAAGTTTTCTATCCGCGCCGTTCCCTCCAGGTGCCCCGACTGCGGCGTTGGGTCGCCAACCTGTCTCTCGGCGCGTTCAACATCGCGCTTCTCGCCCTCGCCGTGTCGTTCGGCACGTTTGCGGCGGCGATCATCGCTGAACAGCACGGATGGGGCGTGCTCCGGTCGCTGACGGTGCCCACATGGCTGGCCATCCCGCTCGGCATCCTGGCCATCGACCTGTTCGGGTACGTAACCCATCGGCTTCTGCACGGCGTGTCAGCCTTGTGGCGGTTGCACCATGTGCATCATTCCGATATCGACATCGATTTCACGACGGCGGTTCGCCACCATCCCTTGGAGATCTTGCTCACAGCCGGGCTGTTGTCCGGCGCGACGGTCGCGATCGGTGTTTCACCGGAAAGCGCGGTGCTGTATCAAGTCTTGGCCACGGTGCTTGATCTTACGAGCCATGGCAATGTGCGCATCCCGCAAAGGCTCGATGGAGGGATTCGCTCGCTGTTGGTGACGCCGGACATGCATGTGGTGCACCACTCGGCGCGGAAACGCGAGACCGACAGCAACTACGGCACCGTGTTCTCGTTCTGGGACCGGCTGTTCGGGAGCTATGTGGCGAAACCCGCCGGGGGGTTGACCGCCATGACCATCGGTCTCGAGTATGGCCGTGATCCGGCGGAGCAACGCCTTGATCGTGTCCTCCTGTCGCCGTTCGCCAAGCCGCCGCCCGCCATGGTGAGCAGCCCAGCCGTGGCCGTGACGCCGGACTGACGGCGCCCGGAAGGACGTTCGCGGGCCGTTGCCTGTGGCGCGCCGCCACGACTGCAATCCTTACGGGCTTGCCGCGCATCCTGCTTCCACCCAGAATGATGCCCCATGATGGGCCCGCTGCACGGCGCCTATAGTTTCGCGGGGGCAACTCATGACGTATCGCGCGTGGCTCGGATTGCTGCTGGTTTTGCCGGCGATTGGCCTCTACGGCTGCACGCCCGAATCGCGCAATAGCCTGCCCGAGGAAAACCGTGTCGCCGGCGACAGCCGCCTGCTCGGCGTGTGGCGCGCCGAACCGGACAGCGACGATTTCCGCGTGCAGGTCAGCCAGCGCGATCCGCTCGAATTTGCCGCGGTAACAACCGAAACGACCAAGACCGAGCAGGGCAGCCGCACCCATCGAGTCGAATACCGCCTGCATTTTTTCGACGTGGGCGGCAGCCCTATTCTCGCCATCCAGGAACCTGGCCAGGCGCCGGGCCGTGAGCCGGCCTGGCTGCTCGCGACCTATCGCTTCGACGACACGAACAGCGCCGCACTGTTCTTCATGGACGAGGAGCGTATTCGGCTGCTGGTGCAAGGCGGACATCTGCCGGGCGCCATTCGCGGCGCCGACACGCAGTTTCCCGAAGTCCTTATCACCGCGCCGCCGGCCGCGCTCGCCGAGTTGATCCGGAGCAATGAGCCCGCGCGCCTGTTCACCGCGCGCGTCGGACCGTTCATCCGCGCGGAACAATAGACAAAGCGGTCGGCCGACGCGCGGTCGTGCCTGTGCTGTTAATATGCGCATGGACGCCCGTCAGCAGGGTCGCATAAGCGTTTGGCCGGACTTCTGATTGGTCTGTCAGAAGCACGAGGAATGCGCGAACGGAGCCGGTTCGCGGATTGGCCAGAAATCACAGAGCCGCATAGATTCATAGGGAGCAACGGCCCACCGATTCGGCTATACTTTTCTTAGTACCTGCCATTGAGTGCATGGACAAACTGGGAGGCTAGAGATGAGATTTCCAATAGCCGCGACGATTGCGCTGTCCACCGGCATGCTGCTGGCGGCGCCCGCCGCGGCGGCCGATGCGGACGTGTCCTTCAAGGGCAAGACGATCGCCATGATCATTCCGACGACAGCCGGTGGCAGCACCGATCTATCGGCGCGGCTGTTCGCGAAATATTTTGGCGACTATCTGCCCGGCAAACCCTCGGTGGTGGCCCAGAACGTGCCGGGCGGCCACGGTGTGACGGCGCTGAACTACATGGTTCAGCAGGTCAAACCGGACGGCCTCACCGTCACCATGTCATCGAACTCGCAGGTCGACCCGATCACCTATCGCGCGGCACAGGCCAAATACGACCCGATGAAATTCCAGATCATCGGCAGTGTCGGTATAGGTCACAATGTGATGATCGTTCGCACGGATGCCCTGCCGCGGCTGCTGGATAAGAGCAAGCCCCCGGTGACGATGGGCTCCGTTTCGGGCGTGCCGCGGTCCGGCATGCGGATGACCATCTGGGGTGCCGAATACCTCGGCTGGAACACGAAATGGGTCGTGGGTTATCCGGGCAGCACCGACCTGCTGGTCGCGCTCGAACGCGGCGAGATCGAGATGACGTCGTTTCCCAGCAGCTACGTGGTCGACCGGCTGACCGATACCAACAAATTCAAGATCATCTATCAGGATGGCGTGGTGGCGCATCCGGCGCCCTCCGGTCGCGCGGACGCGGATAATGCGCCGTCGTTCACCAAGGCGGTGGAAGGCAAGATCCAGGACCCGAAAATAAAGGCGGCCTACGAATATTGGCGCGCCAGCACCTTGTTCAAGTGGGTCGCACTGCCGCCCGGAACGCCCGTCGCCATTCGCGATGTCTACCGCGAGGCCTTCATGAAGATCGCTGCCAACCCGGAATTCAAAGCGCAGGCTCAAGATGCGCTCGAGGGCTTTACCGTGAATACGCCCGAGGAAACGGAGAAGATGATCCATGACCTCGCAATCACATCCGACGAGGCCCTGGACACCATGGATGCCTTGATGCGCAAGCAGGGCCTGAATATTCCGAAGGCTCGATAGGCCGATTGATTGGGCGAGGGCGCCGCTCGCCGGCGGCCTCCCTCAGGCGATTTGTCCCGCCAGGATCGCGGCGAGCACGAGCCAGCCGAACAGCCGGTTGGAGCGGAACTTGCGCAGGCAATCGGCCGGGTCGTTCAGATCGAGCGTCGCCGCCTGCCACACCAGTTGAGCCGCCGCCACGACAAGCAAGGCGTGGAACGGCCAGGATAGCCCGACGGACAGGCCGGCCAGCGCGAAGAACAGGATGGTCGCGCCGTAGAACACGAACAGCCACGGCCGGGTCCGCGATCCCAGGCGCAAGGCGAGGGATTTGACGCCGATCAGCGCGTCGTCCTCCTTGTCCTGGTGGGCGTAAATGGTGTCGTAGCCGAGCGTCCAGAAGATGCCGCCGACATAGAGCGCGAGCGCCGCTGGCCCGAGCGTGCCGCTCGCCGCCGCGGTGCCCATCAGCGCGCCCCAATTGAAGGCCAGCCCGAGGAAAGCCTGTGGCCAATAGGTGATGCGCTTCATGAAAGGGTAGGTGAAGACGAGCAGCAACGAGGCGGCGCCCAGCAGGACGGCGTAGCGGTTAAGCGCCGCGAGAATGGCTAGCCCGATCAGCAGTTCGATCATCAGGAAGGTCCAGGCGGCGCGCACCGAAACGGCGCCCGACGGAATCGGCCGTGCCCGCGTGCGCGCGACCTGGGAATCGAAATCGCGGTCGACGATATCGTTGTAGGTGCAGCCGGCGCCGCGCATGACGATGGCGCCGAGCGCGAACAGCAGGGCGAGCCGCAAGGCCTCGCGTGGATCGGCGATCGGCAGGCCGGTGATGGCGCCGCCCCACCAGCACGGAAACAGCAGCAGCCAGGTGCCGATCGGCCGGTCGAGCCGCGCCAGGGCCGCATAGGGCCGCAGCCTCGCCGGCAGGATGCGCATGACCATGGGTGCCGTGCTGTCGGGGGGAAGTGTGGGCGAATCGGTGACCGGCGTCCGCGTCATGGTATAGGGTATTTGGAATTGTTCAGGCGGGATCATGCCAGAAAACGCGGGACACGACGACAACGGCGCATCGACCGCCGCCGACGGCAGCTATCGGGCGCGCACGCGGTTGTTCGTGGAAGACGAACTCACCACCGGCGCAGTCCTCGAACTCGCAGCGGGCCAGAGCCATTACCTGGCGAACGTGATGCGCCTCAAACTCGGCGCATCGGTTCATCTGTTCAACGGCCGCGACGGCGAATGGCGCGGCCGCATCGAGTCGCTCGGGCGCGGCCGCTGCTCGGTGGCGTTGCTCGATCGAACGCGGCCGCAGCGCGCCGAACCGGACCTCTGGCTGTTGTTCGCGCCGCTCAAGAAGGCGCGCACCGATTATCTGGCGGAAAAGGCGACGGAGATCGGCGCCTCGCTGCTGTGGCCGGTGTTCACCCGCCGCACCCAGGCCGAGCGCGTCAAGCTCGACCGCCTGCGCGCCAATGCGATCGAGGCCGCCGAGCAGAGCGAGCGCCTGTCGGTGCCCGAGCTGCGCGAACCCGCCAAGCTGACCGAGGTGCTGGCGGACTGGCCGGCGGGCCGCCGGCTGTTGTTCTGCGACGAATCGGGCGCCGGCCCGCCGATTGCCGAAGCGCTGTTCGCGCGTGGTTCCGGCGAGAATCCCGCGGCGCAAAAATGGGCGGTGCTGATCGGCCCCGAGGGCGGCTTCGCGCGCGACGAGCTTGACGCTCTGCATAAACTGCCGTTTGTTACCGCCGCCGGCCTGGGCCCCCGCATTCTGCGCGCCGACACGGCAGCGCTGGCGGCATTGGTCATGATCCAGGCGCTCGTCGGCGATTGGAAGACCGGCCCGCGCGACTGACGGTGGTCGCTCGTCAGCAGTTACCGACCCGTAACGTGCCTTTCGATTTCCGCCTCCCCAACCCGAGTTTCACTCCAGCATGTCCGGACCTTCGCAACCCTCGGCCG
This sequence comes from uncultured Rhizobiaceae bacterium, assembly GCA_964577835.1. Lineage (GTDB taxonomy): Bacteria > Pseudomonadota > Alphaproteobacteria > SMXQ01 > SMXQ01 > CAVVYA01. The sequence continues at coordinate 3,903 of CAZOBN010000107.1, read as the reverse complement.
AGCCGATCACCGACAAGCGCCAGCTCGTCGCCTATCTCGAGTCTGGCAGCAAGCCGCGCGAGCAATGGCGCATCGGCACCGAGCACGAGAAGTTCGCCTACGATCTCGAAAGCCTGCGCCGGCTGCCCTATGAAGGCGAGACGGGCATCCGCGCTCTGCTGCAAGGCCTGACTCGTTTCGGTTGGCAGCCGGTCGAGGAGAACGGCCATCTCATCGCGCTGACCAAAGGTCAGGCCTCGGTCACCCTGGAGCCCGGTGGCCAGGTCGAGCTGTCCGGCGCGCCGCTCGACAACGTGCATCAGACCTGCTTCGAAACCCACGAACACCTGGATCAGGTCAAGGAGGTCGGCTCCGAGCTCGGCATCGGCATGATCGGGCTCGGCTTCGATCCCAAGTGGCGGCGCGAGGACATCCCCTGGATGCCCAAGGGGCGCTACGCCATCATGCGCGAGTACATGCCGAAGCGCGGCAAGCTCGGCCTCGACATGATGCTGCGCACCTGCACCATCCAGGTGAACCTGGATTTCGAATCGGAAGCGTGCATGGCGAAGAAATTCCGCGTCGGCCTGGCGCTGCAGCCGGTCGCCACCGCCGTGTTCGCCAATTCGCCGTTCGTCGAGGGCAAGCCGAGCGGCTTCCTGTCCACGCGCAGCCATATCTGGACCGACACCGATCCGGATCGTACCGGCGATCTGCCGTTCGTCTTCGAACAGGGCTTCGGTTTCGAACGTTACGTCGATTACATGCTCGATGTGCCGATGTATTTCGTCTATCGCGAGGGCCGCTACATCGACGCCTCCGGACAGTCGTTCCGCGATTTCATGGTGGGCAAGCTGGCGGCGTTGCCGGGCGAGCGTCCGACCATGGGCGACTGGGTCGATCATCTGACCACAGCGTTTCCCGAGGTGCGTCTCAAGCGGTTCCTCGAGATGCGCGGCGCCGACGGCGGCCCGTGGCGCCGCATCTGCGCGCTGCCGGCACTGTGGACCGGGTTGCTCTACGACACGGGCGCGCTCGATGCGGCGTGGGAGCTGGTCAAGGACTGGACGACGGAGGAGCGTGCCTATCTGCGCGCCGAGGTGGCGAAGCGCGGGCTCGCCACGCCGTTCCGCGGCGCCACCCTGCGCGATACCGCCGAACGGGTGCTCGCCATCTCCAAGGCCGGGCTCGAGGCGCGCCGCCGCTTCGACTATATGGGCAGGGACGAAAGCCGTTTCCTCGAAGTGCTGGGCGAGATCGTCGAGCGCGGCCGCACCCGCGCCGAGGATCTGCTGGTCAAATACCGCGACGATTGGCACGGTAATATCGACCCGATCTTCACCGAATACTCGTACTGAGTTGGAGGCGCGCAGAGAGCCATGGCAGATCGTTCATCCGACATGCCGAAACGAAAAACGCCGGCGGCCTGTGTTGACATGAGCGACTTGAGGGTCGAAATCGACCGGCTCGACCGCCAGATCGTGACATTGCTGGCTGAGCGCTCGGGCTATGTGGCGCGCGCCGCCCAGATCAAGAAGGATCGCGCGGCGATCATCGACGAAGCGCGCATTGCGCAGGTGATCTCCGGCGCGCGGTCGCAGGCGGCCGAGCGTGGCGCCGACCCCGACCTCATCGAATCGATCTACCGCGCGATGATCGCCGTCTTCATCGCCTTCGAAGAGCGCGCCTTCGACAAGAAGGCCTGACGCGGGTCAGAACTCCCAGAGCCAGCCCGCCACGGCGAAGGCCGCGACGGCCCAGATCGCGACGATGATGGCGAGGCCGGCCCAGCGCAGCCAGCCCGGCAGCGGCGCCTCGGCACGCGTGCGGCAGTCGGCCATCACCGGCGCGGGAATCAGCCGCGTGGCGGCGGCGATCAGCAGCGGCAGCAGAAGCAATTCGTCGAGCAGGCCGAGCACCGGAATGGCGTCGGGGATGAGATCGATCGGACTCAGCGCATAGGCGACGATGAAGAGCGCGAGCGCGCGGGCGTGCCACGGCGTGCGCGGATCGGCGTGCGCCAGACCGAGCACCGTGACGTCGCGTTTCAGCCGCGCGGCCCATGCTTTGAATCGGTGCCACGAGACCATGAAGCGTTAATCGCGATTAAGGGGCCGGAGAGCACTTGTCATCGCACAGTTTAGTGATTATATTTCACAAACTTTACTATTAGTGATCAAAATTCTCAGACGGTGATGGTTTTTTGGCCTGCCCAAGCGTGCTGATCGCGTTTAGGTGAAGATTTTACGCGTTAAATGCCAGTTAGACGTGAGAAATCGCAAATGGTTAGGGATTTTCACGGGAGGGTCATGCCGGAACCCGGGCGGCCCGTCGGCTATGCCCATCTGATTGAACGCTATGGCCTAAGGCTTCCTATCCCGCCACGGCTCGCGATGATCGCTCAAAGGCATCACCCTGAGAGCACCGATGACTGGCTGGCTCTCACGCCCCGGCACGCCCCGGAAGACACGTTCGCTGGTCATCTGGCATTCGCCCTGAAATGGGAAGGAATTAATCTGGCGGTTCTCTCCGCGTTATTCAAAACCATGCCCAGTTCCGATGTCGTGGACTTTGTTAAGGCGTCGCCCACTGGGGTTTATTCACGCCGCGCATGGTTTCTGTACGAATGGCTCACTGGGCATGACCTCGATATCCCCGACATCGGTAAGGTAAAAGCGGTTCCCGTTGTCGATACAAAGCAACAGTTCGCTCTCGAAACCGGAACACCTTCGGTTCGACACAAGGTGCTCGATAATCTTCCGGGCACTCCTAGTTTCTGTCCGCTGGTGCGGCGCACTGTCGTGCTCGATCGGTTTACCGAAAAGCGGCTCGATACGGTTGCGCGGGACGTGGTCGGGCGCACGCATAGTGACGTTATGGCGCGCGCAGCGGCATGCCTGCTCCTGAATGACAGCAAATCATCGTTTTGGATCGAGGGCGAAAAACCGTCTGCGCAGCGCGCGGCGAGGTGGGGACAAGCAATCGGCGAAGCCGGCACACGCTCTCTTGGTCTTCCGGAACTGGAGCGACTTCAGCGCATCGTGATCGGCGATTCTCGCTTCGTCCGTCTAGGCTTGCGAGATGAGGGTGGCTTCGTAGGCGCGCATGACCGCGAAACCCGCGAGCCAATCCCTGACCATATTTCCGCTCGCCCTCAGGACCTTCGCGACTTAGTGGAAGGAATTGCCAGTTATGGAACACGTACAGCCGCAGGCAAAATGGATCCGGTCCTCGCCGCTGCCGCACTCTCCTTTGGGTTCGTCTATGTCCACCCCTTTGAGGATGGCAACGGCCGTCTCCATCGCTGGCTAATTCACCACGTTTTGGCTGCTGCGGGGTACAATCCGCCAGGCGTGGTCTTTCCTGTCAGCTCAGCTATTCTTCGAGATATCAGCGCCTATCGTAACGTCCTCGAAAGTTACTCGCGCCCTCTTCTCAACTTCATCGAATGGCGCCCAACCAAAAGCGGTAACGTCGAGGTGCTCAATGAGACAGCCGACTACTATCGTTATTTCGATGCGACTCGGCATGCGGAATTTTTGTATCGCTGTGTCGAAGATACAATTACCCGCGACCTTCCGAATGAGGTGGCTTATCTGGAGGCCTATGATCGGTTCGCCGAAGGCGTGAAGGCTATGATCGAAATGCCCGCCGGCAAGGTCGACCTCCTTCATCGCTTCCTAGCGCAAAACAACGGCGCATTGTCCAAGCGTGCCCGCGAAAATGAATTCTCGGCATTGACCGATGACGAAACACGCCAAGTCGAAGCGCTGCACGCGCAATACTTCGGCGCGCTCAGGCAATCCGAAATGAGCTGACCCCGGCCAAGGCAATCACGACGCCGTGCCGCCGACCGTCAGGCCGTCGATCTTCAGCGTCGGCTGGCCGACGCCGACCGGCACGCCCTGGCCGTCCTTGCCGCAG